>JAKEFD010000203.1 GCA_022616245.1 Gemmataceae bacterium | reverse complement strand
TCGGTCAAGACAAAGAAAAACGCCGTGATCCACAGGATGACATAGAACAGGCGATCGACAGAGCCGGCGTGCGTGGAGTGGCCCTCCGGCAGCCACCAGCCCCAGAGCGGCGCGACGATGAAATTGCCGAGGCAGAACACCATAACCGCCGCGAACAGAACGCTCCACCATTTACCCACGGGACACTCCTCGGGAGTTCAGATTGAAGATGCAGACCGGCGACCCGTTCTACTTCGAGTTGCGCCAGCTTAATCAATGTGAATGCCCACATTGCGACGCATTGCGGCGTAAGGCAATGTCTGCACGAAATTCACCAGATCCCAGACGCTTTCCGTCTTCAGCACTTCGGCGAACGGCGTCATGCCGGAACCGCTGATGCCCGAGTGGACGCGATAATAGATATCCACCGGCCTTCGGCCGCCGCGATAGATCCCCAGGGTCAAATCGCGCGGCTTCACCATCGTGCCCCAATTGTCCACCTTGAATAGCGCCTGGCGGCCGTAGTCCTTGTGGCAGCTCACGCAATTGGCCTTTTCGGCTTCCGCCTTGAGGGGCATTGCCGGCCCTCCTTTGTCGTCGCCCTTGCCGATAAACAATTGATGTCCACGCAAGATCGAATTCTTCAGTTCTTCGCTCATCACGCGCTCACCATTCTTCTCCTCCCAGTCCTTGTAGGGATACGCTGACACTTTGATCGCTTTTTCGTTGTTCTGCGAGTTGTACCAATCCTCTATCACCAACCGATGAATAGATGCGATTCCCTCGGCCAGGAACTCTTCCCGTTTCTTGTCATCGGTTTCGGTTGTGTCGAGCCCCACGCTGTCCTTTTTTGCGTCGTAATTGAAAACATTTCGGAGAGTATTGAATTCGACTTTGCCGCGTATGCTGAGATGAATCACATAACTTACAAGGTTTTCCAGCTCGGCGGCAGGCAACACGACAAACGACGGCATGGCCGTCGCTTCCACTCCTTGCTGCAGGATGCGGAACAAGTCGTCGCGACGCGGCGGTTTGGCGCCAGTCGTCTGATCCACGGACATGAACTTGAACAGGCCTTGCCGGTAGTCGCGCGGATGCGGATTGACCCAGCGCGCCGTAGGTCCGCGGCCGTCCCCGGTGACGCCGTGGCAATTCAGACAGTGAATCCGATAAGCGCTGGCGCCGCGCTCGAGAGTCACTTCGTCCACCTTGAGCACGTCGCGCATCAGTGAATCGATGTCGCGCACCAGCGGCCGCGCCGGCGAGCCGAAGTAGTAGTTGAGATAATCTTCGAGCAGCCGGCGGTCTTTCTTGTCGATCTTGGCAGGATCGAGAAGTTTCTCGTCGAACAAAGTGTCGCGTTTCTCGTAGAGGGGATTGTTCGGATTGAAGACGTCCTTGGCCGACAGCATCGGCAGAACGCCCGGACGATCCGGCGCAATGGTTTCCGGGGCGATTTCCTTTTCATTCAGTATCAGGGGATCGGAGCGAACGGCGTAGACGATGGCCGCGGAATAAGAGTCGTTGCCGCAACCCAGCGTTCCCAATGGGGCGAGTCCGGCAAATAAGAGAATGACCAAGGTCTTTTTCATGCGCCTTACCCACACGGCTGCCTGAATGCCAAGCGCGCCGATCCTGCCGATCGCTGCACCAATTGGGATTTTGCTTTTTTAGTTGGAGGATGACCCCTGTCAAGCATGTGAGGAAATTTAAGATGCTGACGGGGCAACTCCTATGCCGCTGCGGCCGTCCGGTGTAGAATGTTCATTCGTCCTTCGTGTCCGGTGTTGGGCTAGTGTAAGTTGCACCACGGCTGCCAAAGGGCGCATGGGCTTTACCTGAATTGAGAAGGTTGCAGGGCCGCATTCCCGGTTTTGGGAAACCCGGAGCGTCGTTCATGCTGTATCAACTCTCGCGCCTGATGCAATTTGCCGGGCTAATCATCCTGCCCGTGGCAATCTCTGGAAACGTCGCCGAGAAGCTCGATCTGAAGCAATCGCTCATCTTGTCCTCAATCGGCGTGCTTGTTTTCTTTGGCGGTTGGTTGTTGCAACAAACGTCACGACCCCAATGAATTTTCCCCTCCGTGCGCTTTGGCATGCAATACGAGCCCAACGCACTTGCGTGGGCCGGACGATTCTCCGCGCCGATTCGTTACAACTCTACGTACTGTCATCGGCGATTCTGATGATGCTTGCAGGGAGCGTCGGGGCGCAAGGTCAGTTGGATGCGCGTCACGTCACAGTGATTGGCGAAAACTTGCAAATCCGTAATCGACTGCTGGCGATCGATCGCTCCGTGCAAACGCTGAAGTCGCCTGAAGAGATCGCCTGCGTCGTTGGCTTCGGCGCCGCCGGACATTTCCTCCGCACTGCCGCGGGTTGCGGCCAGTCCATACCGTCCTTGGAGAAATGGGAGAAAGCGCTCGACGAGTACTTGTCTTTAATGCATGAGGAAGGCGAGACTCTGGTTCCGGCAGGGCTTGTGTCCAAAGGCTCGTCATTCCCTGCTCCCAGCGTGCAAGTGCGTCGACTCGTGCAAGCGCGTCTTTGCACCATGCCTCTTGCCGCGCGCCGGCTCTATGACCGGCGCGTCGAAGTGCGCGCCAAGAGACTCCTGCAGGAAGGCATCGGCGAGCGCTGGCCCCGGCCGCTCCTGCAACTCGTCGACGAAATGTTCGCAAGCAGCGTCACGGATCAGGCCTTGGATTGCCTCGGCGACCTGGCCTTTGAGCGCGGCGATTTCCAAGAAGCCCATTCCTGGTGGCGTCGCTTGGCGCCCCTGCCCAGTGAAGCATCCAACATGCGCACGGCGCTGCTTTTCTATCCGAATTCGACCATCCCCACTTCGGTCACGCAGGCCAAGGAAATCCTCGCCTTGGGATTCGGCGGCCAACTCGAGCAGGCGCGCAAGGAATTAGCCGTTTTTCGAACTTTGCATGCAATGGCGACCGGGAAGATAGCAGGGCAGAACGGTCTTTTGGGTGATCTAATGGACGATTGGCTGGAAAAAATCGGCCCGAGCGTCGCCGAAGGCAACGAGTTGCCGTGGACGACCTTTGGCGGCAATCCGGCGCGCAACCGCGTCTTGCCCGTGTGTCCTTCCTCGCGCTTGTGGATTGACGGTCCGGCGTGGCGCGTCCGCCTAGCCGGCGCAGGCGAACCCGATCCCATGTTTCCAAAACTTGGACCGTCCAAACGCGTCGCCGTGCATCCGGTAATCGCTCAGGATCGCGTGTTAGTGGCGGACGCCCGCGCTGTCTGGGCGTATCACCTTCTTTCAGGCAAGCCCGCATTCCACTTTGACTTGAAGCAAGCCGGCTTGGCTACTCCCAAGGCGACACTCGCGGACGGCGGCCGCGCGACGCTCACCGTGGCCGGTGGGCAGGTGCTCGCGCGCCTCGGAGCCCAGTCTTTGTCGCCCGATAAGAACGCAGCGGGCAAGGATGAACGCAGCTATTTAGTTGCCCTCGATTTGCAAACCGGGCGAGTCCATTGGCATAGCGAAGCACAAACGCCGGAAGGGAAGCCAGCCTTTTTCGAAGGCGCTCCCGTATCCGACGGTCAAAGCTATTGGTGTGCCGTCAGTTGGGTGGTTGGCTATCGCACGCGCACCGCTTTGACGTGTTACGACTCTGCCGGGCGGCAGCGATGGTTCCAGGAAGTCCTCGAGGCTCCTGAATTCGAGGAACAGCAATCACCTCGGCGTCTGCCGCATCTTTGTACGCTGGGGGGCGGGCAGCTCATTTACTGTAATCACGCCGGCGCCGTCGTCGCTCTGGAACCGGCCACCGGGCAACGGCTTTGGGCCACGCGCTATCCCAGCCGCGGACGCGTGACGGCTGACGGCATGCCCTCGCCGCGCGATCTGACGCCGTGCGTTTACGACGCCGGCCGCATTTTTGTTGCGCCTTTGGATGCAGACGGCCTCTTGTGCATCGACGCCTATTCCGGCCGGCTGCTCTGGGAGCGCAATCCAGTTGAAATCGTTCATTTGCTCGGCGTGGCGCGAGGACGAGTCTATTGCACGACGACTACGGGCTTGCAGTGCGTTGACGCGGCGACCGGCGACGAGCGCGACGGTTGGCGGCAACCAGTGGAGGGTAAAACTCCGGGCCTTGGCAGCGGCCTGCTCGCCGGCAGTTGGGCGTTTTGGCCCACGCGCGACCCAAAGCTTCCTTTCCGTGCGCTATCCCTCGACGACGGCGGTCAAGAGCTATTCTCCCAAACCAAAGGTTTCTCAGCGGAGCCGGACTTTTTCGAGCCGACCATGCTGCGCGCGTTGCTGCCGGGAAACATGGCGTTTGGTCAAGGTTGCCTGGCGATTGCCGGCATAGAGGAATTGGCGGTCTATGTGCCCGCGAAGAACTATCTGCCGGAGCGTGAAGAAAAACTCAAGAACAGCACGCGGCGCGCGGCTGACCTTTACGATTTGGCGCTAGCGCAACACGATGCAGGCAATCGCGCGGCCGCGCACAAGCTATTCCTGCAATTGCGCTCTGCCGACGATCTTTGGCCCGCGCTTGCAGAACGACGCCTTGCGGAACTAAATGGAAATGTGCTGGAGAAACAGTGGCACGTCTTGATGCAAAAGACCACCGCGCCACTTCCCGCACAAACGAATCCTTCGACCGCGGCTTCTGCGACGATCCACCTTCCTTTGGAACGCGTGGCCGAATGGACATCGGAACGATATTGGCCCGTGCCGTGCCAGCCTCAATGGACGCCGGGAACGCCGTTCATCTACGGCATGGTGGGCGAAGCATTGGAAAAACGCGATGCTTCGGGCAAGCTGCTTTGGCGGCAAACCGTGCCTTGGGAGATAAACTGGCTGAGCGACGACGGGAGAGTTGCCGTCTTGGCAAGTGCTGCCGGCATCGCCGCATTCGACGCGGTCTCGGGCCAAGCGCTATGGACGTTCCCGCCGCGCGATCTGTACGCCGTGCGGCTTGGCTTGCGGGACGGCCTACCTCGGTTGTTGCGCGACGCCTATGCATTTAGCGGCTTTCAACGCGTCGGATCGTTGCTCATCTTCCTATTGGACGACCGGTTGCTAGCGGCCCTCGACGTCTCGACTGGAAAGCCGGCCTGGTGCTCTCCGGCGCCGCACAGCGCGACACGACCTTTACTCAATGCCGGACGCTTCAGGACGCGCTTCCTGGCAACCGAACACATGGTCGTCGCACAAACCAATGCAAGCCGGGGAATGATACTCGACACAACCACGGGCAAAATCCTTCGGGCCTTCGACACTTCGCACGAATCGTGGCCAGAAACTCCGCTAACGTTGGGCCGAAAGAGTTTTGTCGTCGGTGAAGCAATGGGCAGGGTGCGATTCGTGAATGGCGAAACTGGCGCAACAGTGTGGCGCTATCAACCGGAAGCAACCTCGTCTCTGACCGGCGCCTCGGCGCGGGTTCTGGGAAACCAACAGCGCTTGCTTGCCTGGATTCCGCGCAATCTCGGTCCGGAGCTGGTCCGCATCGATGCCGCCACCGGCAAACCCTTATGGTCCGTTTCATTCCAGGCAGACGAAGTCGTACTCGAGTCGACGGTCGAGAATGAACATGCTGTTTTCGTCGTCGGTTCCCAGGCGATGCAAGCGCGCGGACTCGACGATGGCAAACTGCTATGGCGGCGTCCTTTGCCGTCCACGACTTGTCCTTGGCGTGTGGTAGTCGCCGATTCGTGCCTGGTGCTATGTCCGACGCCCGCACTGTGCCTACCGACGTTGCCGACGCCGGCAACGTTTCTTTCTTGGCCGGCTGTTCAGAAAGCCGTCTTGCCGCCGTCTCAGATTTGCGCCCTTTGGCTGTGCGATCCAAACACCGGCCAAACCATACAGCGTTTGCACTTAGGGCCGGGCCGTTCCGGACCATCCATGTGCATATTTCAGGGAACTTTGATTGTTTCGTGCGAAGGCCGAGTGTCGGTGTTCCGGCAGCCAAAGGAATTCCGGTGATGGATCGAGTAAAACCCGATACCATGAATTGTGGTTGAGATTGAATTCAACCCAACGCAGTATTACCTCTTGAGCGACCTCCATGAAGAACGACGGCCCAGTTTCGGTTCAATGTTTCAAGTGCGGCAATACGGTCATGGTGCCGTCAGGCGGCAAACGCCTGTGCAGTTGCGGCGCCTGGATCTCCGCTGATTCCAGCACCGCGCCATCCGCCCTCGCGGAACAGCTCGGCGACAAAACCAAATGGCCGCGCATCGAAGGCGACCTGTCCGCCATCGAACGGCTCAACGACGGCTATCGCCGCATCACGCGCGAGCTGTCCAAAGCCATCGTCGGCCAGCAACGCGTCATCGAGGAATTGCTGATCGCCATCTTCGCACGTGGGCATTGCCTCTTGGTCGGCGTCCCCGGTTTGGCGAAAACCTTGATGATCCGCACGCTCGCCGACGCACTCAATCTCAGCTTTAGCCGTATTCAGTTCACGCCGGACCTCATGCCGTCCGACATCACCGGCACGGAGGTGTTGCAGGAAGACAAGGCGACCGGTCAGCGCGTCTTCAAGTTCCTGCACGGGCCGATCTTTTCCAACGTAATTCTCGCGGACGAAATCAACCGCACGCCGCCCAAGACCCAGGCAGCTCTCTTGGAAGCAATGCAGGAGCGGCAAGTGACCGTCGGCGGCACCCGGCACAAGCTGCCCGATCCGTTCTTCGTCCTGGCAACGCAAAACCCCATCGAGCAAGAAGGCACCTACCCGCTTCCGGAAGCACAACAAGACCGTTTCATGTTCAACGTGGTCGTCGATTACCCGGAAGAGGAGGAAGAGTTCAAGATCGTCGAAATGACAACCGCGGTGCACACGCCCGCGATCGAACGCATTTTGGGGGCCAATGACATCCTGGAGATGCAGGACATCGTCCGCAAAGTGCCGGTCGCGCCTTACGTAATTCGCTATGCCATGAAATTCACGCGCCTGACGCGCAAGGACAAAGGCGATGTGCCCGACTTCATCCGCGAATATGTGACCTGGGGCGCCGGCCCGCGCGCCACACAGAACCTGGTCCTGGGCGCCAAGGCCCGCGCCGTCTTGCACGGCCGTTACTACGTTTCCTGTGAAGATATCCGCAGCGTCGCCCATCCCGTGCTGCGGCATCGCATTATTACCAACTTCAATGCAGAAGCGGAAGGTGTCAAGCCCGACGACATTGTCCGGAGATTGGCGGACATAATTCCGCGTGATCCGAACGAAGAAGCGCTGGCCCGCGGCAAGGCGCCGACGACTGCTGCGGCGGGATAGTGGACGGTGAATGGTGGACGGTGAATGGTGAAGAGGCAGCATCGACTTAATCTCTTCACTTTGTCACACGGAGATCACCATGGCTGTTCAGAGTTATCGTGACTTGGACGTTTGGAAGCTGGGAATGGATCTGACGGTTCAGTGTTACACACTTACGCAAGCTTTTCCGAAACAAGAGATGTTTGGATTGACATCGCAGATTCGACGAGCTGCCGTATCCATTCCATCAAACATTGCTGAAGGACAGGGAAGGAACTCGACTCGAGAGTTCCTTAATCATCTAAGCATCGCGCGAGGGTCTTTGTTTGAACTGGAGACCCAATTGTGCATTTCGGAGCGGGTAAAGCTGCTTGACACTAAACGATGTGACGGCGCGATTGAAGTGACATCGCGAATTGGTCGAATGCTCGCAGGACTTCGCAAATCGCTGGAATCACGCGTATCATGATGCACTCGTTGGAAATAAGAAACCCATGAAATCTGCAAACCATCCACCATCCACCATCCACCATCCACCGCTTGCAGACGATCCGCGCAGATACCTGGATCCATTGACCCTGGCCAAGGTGCGCAGCCTCGAGCTGAAAGCCCGCCTGGTCGTCGAAGGCTACCTCTCCGGAATGCACAAGTCGCCCTACCACGGCTTCTCCGTGGAATTCTCTCAACACCGCGAGTACGTCCCCGGCGACGACATCAAGCACATCGACTGGAAAGTCTATGGCCGGACCGGGCGCTTCTACTTGAAGCAATACGAAGAAGAAACAAACCTCATCTGCTGGATTCTGCTCGACGTGAGCGAATCGATGAAGTATGGCTCCCTCGCCGACGGCATGAACAAGTACGACTATGCCTGTACCGCGGCCGCGGCATTGGCGTATCTCGTGCTGCATCAGGCGGACAGCATCGGCTTCGTCACTTTTGACACCCAGATCCGCTCGTTCCTGAAGCCTTCGAGCCAGCCGTCGCACCTAAAGACCATGGTGAACTTCATGAACCTGGGCGTGGGCCGCGAGAAGTCGCTCATGGCTCCCCTGTTCCATGACATGGCCGAGCGCGTCAAGCGCCGCGCTATCGTCTTTTTGCTGAGCGACATGTTCGATGAGATTTCCGACATCCTCGCCGGCTTCAAGCATCTAAGGCACAAAGGGCACGAGGTCGTGCTCTGGCACATCATGGACCCGGCGGAACTCACTTTTCCGTTTCAGGAGGCGACCCTGTTCCGCGGCCTGGAGCAGTATCCCGAGCTTCTGACCGATCCGCGTTCCTTGCGCGAAAGTTATCTCGATCAGGTCAACGGCTTCCTCCACGATCTAAAGCGCGGTTGCCGGGAGCAAAACATCGATTACGTCCCCTTGAAGACGGACACGCCGCTCAACGTGGCGCTGTCAAGTTACTTGGCACATCGAATGATGCGCTCGAAGTAGCATTCAACATTTGCAACGAGTTACGGGCTAACTGGCGCGCGCCCGGACAGAGGATACGCCTGCTAACTGCGCGAGTTCACTCGCAATTTCCGTTTGCATGATTGCTTCTAAGCGCTTTAAGGCTTCGACAATGGCGACGCCGTCCACGACACGGTGGTCGAAAAGGAGGCCGACCATGCCGCCGCCCCGTTCATCGAGCGGCCCCAGAGCCAGATTTGCTGAAAGAATCGAGGGATAGAAGCGATTGTAGATTCCTTGGGAGGCGACCGTGGATAGGCCGAACGTGCCGAATTTCTTGGCGCGGACTCGGCCGGAAAAGCTGTAAGCCAGACGCCACAGCAGCCGGCGGAAGAGACCCGGGACGCGGGCGAACCGGAGCTGGCTGCGAAAAACTTCCTCGACCGGCGCCGTGCGAAAGCGGTCCAAGGCGACTTGCAATTCCACCAGTGGTTTGGCGGCCGGTTTTCTGATGCGGGCCCAAAACAGGCGGTCCGCGCCCTCGACCTGGCGATTGACGGCGATGGTCGCGGTGCTGTGGTCGTGTTCGTACAGGCGCGGCCAGGGCCAGGAGCAGTACGCTTGCCGCAGCGGCGGATACTCTTCGGCCAGAAGGGCAAAGCCTTTGAGGAACAGCGCCGTCCAGGAGATGCGCACGCTAGCGCGGCGGCGCTCGTGTGCCACGCGCTCAAGGTCCACGGCTTTTTCCACTAGATACAATGGGATCGACCGGCCCAGCGCAATCATGTCGTTGACTAGCCGGCGCGAAACATGCAATGGCAGCGAGCGACCGGGCATATGTCTTTCCAGAAATCAGTTGGCTAGGCCCAAATCCGAAATCCGAATATCGAAAACCGAAACAAATTCAAAACTCAAAGAAGAAAACTCCATCAGAAAGGCTGTCTTGTTTGGCTGTTTCTGCTTTGGATTTTGAGTTTGTTTCGGTTTTCGTGCTTCGGATTTCGATTTTTGAGAGCACTGTCACGCGGCGACTGCCCCTACCTCGTCCGTGTCGCTCAGGTCCACGAGTTCATGGATGTTGCCGCGGACGGGTTGCCGGCGAAAACCGGCGTCGGGCGGCAAGATCTGCACGTGCACTCCATTGGTCGGGCCGAGCATGGTGGAGACGATCTTGCCGTTAACGGCGGCGTTCGGGACAAGTTGCAGACAAAATCGTTGCAGCACGACCGGCAAGGCGATCTTCATGATCATCAAGGCCAGATACGATCCCAGGCAATGCCTTGGCCCGTTCGCGAACGGCATATATGCGTACGGTCCGGGATTGATGCTCAGCCAGCGCTCGGGGCGAAAGCGTTCCGGTTCCGGATACTGGTCTGCGCGGTGGTGCGTCATGAATTGGCTGAAAACTACTACGGTGTGTGCGAGCACCGGGAGCGGTCCCAGCTCGACGGGCTCGGTGGTGATGCGCTGGGAATACCCCGAAGCCGGCAGCACGCGCATGCTCTCCTTGATCACGCGCTCGAGGCGCGGCAGGCGTTCGAGTTGCTCCCAGGTTGGCGCTTGGCCGCCCAGCTCAACGCGCAACTCTTCGACCAGCTCGTTAGCGACGCGCGGGTGCTGGGCCAAAAGGAACAGGGTCCAAGTCAAGGAGTTGGCCGTCGTCAAGTGAGCGGCGCCGAACAACACCGCGGCCTGGCCGATCAATTCCGCCTCGCTCAGGCCCTGGCCGGCGTCGTCGCGGGCGCGGATCAACAGGGACAACACGTCATTCGAGAGCGCCGAAGCGTTCCGGCGCAGCTCGATCATGCGCCGGATGAGTTTTTCCAAGCCCTCGGCCTCGTGGAGCAAGCGGTCGTAGTTCTGGGCGATGCCGGCGTCGGCTACAAGAGCGCCCATGCCGATCTCGTGATTGAGCGTGACCCAGCGCTCGGTGGCCAGGCCGATCTCATAGGCCAGGTCGCGCTGATCAAAACCGAAAAGAATCTGGCTGGTGACGCCCAACAGAAAGCGGTTCATGTCCTGATCGAGATCGCGCTCTTGGCCGGGTTTCCAGTCCGCGGCCAGCTCTTCGGCCTGGCGGACCAGATCGGCGTGGTAGCCCAAGATCGATTGCTTTTGAAAAGGCCCCGCGACCAGGCGGCGGTGGCGCTTGTGTTCCTCGCCGTTCATGGACAGGATGCCGCAGGTCAGCCGGCGTTGCGAGGAATTCTTCGAGCCGCGGACGGCAAAAAAGCGAGCGTGAAAGCGCCGCATGTCGGTGAGCACTTTTTGATTGAGCTCCGGGCTGAACACGAACACCAGCCGGCTGCCGGCTTCTTCCAAGGCCGCAACATCGCTATGGCAGCGCTGAAGCTCGCGCATGCAACGGATGGGATCGGCGGGAAAGTCCAGAAGTTTGCCGCGAACGACCGGCAGCGAAGACAGAGTGGTTGGCTCGGTGATGGCGCTCATGTACCCCATCCTGGGCGCAATAAAGACAATCCGGCGACATCGAGTCTCCAATCCCCATGGCCTATCGGCACGCAGTGGGGGTGAGCCGGTATTGTTTCGTCGGAAATGGTTATTGCGGTTATTCAACCTTGGCCGAGAGAGTTGACGGCCGCACGGGCCGCATTGGCGGAATAATCGTCAAGGTTTGCGCCGTCGGATTATTCTGTGAAGATGGGTAGCTGATTTAGGGTGAATGGCAGGAAAAGTGAAGAATCGCCTTGGGCATGTGCTTTCGCCCAAGGCGGCAAGGAATCTGGTTTGAACCGTTATCTTATCGCCCTGAACGCCTCCGCGCGCTCCAATGCGGCGGCCACGGCAGCGGCTTCCGTTTCAGCCACGGCCTCTACCAATTGCGTGCTTTGTCCTTGCTGGCCGGGCAGATAGAAGGTCACTCGGAATCCGCCTTGCGTCAACCGGTCCAAATGGAAGGCCAACGCGCCAAGCCGCTGCAGTCGCGCATGGGCGTGATTCCAATCCATGCTTTCCGGCTCGGCAACACGAATCGGCGGTGACGCCGCGTTCGGCAACATGTCTGCGGCGTGGATACCGAGTTTTTCCGGGGCAGGTAAGACGAGTCGCGCTGGCGCGGGCTTCGGCGCGTCCGGCGCTTGCATGCGGATCTTCGGCGGCGGCAACGTCGGCTGAGCGTTTTGCGCCATGTTCGCAGGAGCAGGCATGATTTGACGCTGTATGGGATGTGCCGCCCACTGACCGGGCGCGCTTTGCGGCGCGAAGAAAACGGGATTGCCTTGCGGCGCGAAGGGCATCAACGGCGCACGGCCGAAGGTAGGGGGACAACCCGTTGGGCCTCAACCCGCGCCCAGCCGCGCTGGCGTGGCCGTTAGCCACAGCGTCACGCCGACCAAGGGAGTCAAAACCAAGAGCGCTTCCTTGCGCATGCGGGGGGTCCTTGATTCATCGAGTCTCGCCCTTGAACATCCATGTTCAAGCTCACGACTCGATTGATGCGAGGAACCTAACAGAGCTGCCGCGCGAAAAAAAGAGCAACTTTCCTATCCCCCCGATCTTGGCAGTTTTTACAACCTTCCGGAGTAGGAATTACAATGTAGTAGGCACACGCCGTGTGCCGTCGCGCGATACGGCACACGGAGTGTGCCTGCTACTTTGTCAGCAAGTTGCCGACCTCCTTGCACAATCGTTCCGCCTCTTGCTGGGTGGGCGCTTCGGCAATGACGCGCACGATCGGCTCGGTGTTGCTTGGCCGAACGTGCACCCAGCGGTCCGGCCAATCGAGGCGCAGTCCGTCGAGCTTATTCGCCTTGGCTTGTGGCCAGCGCTGTTCCAGCGCGGCGGCAAGGGCCGGCACGCGCTCGCGCGACACGTCGTATTTGTCCTTGACGATGAAATACACAGGCAATTCCGCCACCAGTTGGCTAAGCGGTTTGCGCGTTTCGGCCACAAGGTCGAGCACGAGTCCCATGCCGATGAAGGGATCGCGCACCCAGCCGACGCGCGGATCGATAACGCCGCCGTTGCCCTCGCCGCCGAGCACAGCGCCGGTTTCGCGCATCTTTTCGACGACGTTGGCCTCGCCGACGGCCGAGCGCACACAGGGCACGCCGAACTTTTGCGCGAGGTCCTCGATCACGCGCGATGTGGACATATTGATGACTACTGGCCCGGGCTCCTGGCTCAGCCGGCGCCACACGGCCAAGGCCAGCGTCAGTTCTTCGCCAAGGTAGTGCCCGGTTTCATCGATGATCGCCAGGCGGTCCGCGTCGGGATCGAGCACGAAGCCGGCGTCGGCGCCCGCGTGCGGCACGAGCGGCAGGATGGTTTGGAGATTCTCGGCGAGCGGTTCCGGCGGGTGCTCGAAGCAGCCGTCGGGATGGCCGCCCTTTACTACGGGGCGGCAGCCCAGGGCGTCGAGCAGTGACTTGCCGAGCGGCCCGCCGGCCCCGCCGTTGGCGTCGAGGAGTGTTTTCAGGCCACGACTGCGGATGCGCGTCACATCCACCAATTGCAGCACGCGCTCCTGGTGCCAGGTTTCCGCCTGGTGGTTCTCGGTCATGCCGCCGAGCTTGTCGAATGCCGCATGTCGAAATGCGCGCGTGTCAAAGATTGCTTTGACTTCCATGCCCTTGGAAGCCGGCAACACCGCGCCGTCGCCCCCGAACAGTTTGAGCCCGTTCCAAGGCGCTGGATTGTGGCTCGCGGTGATCTGAATGGCGCCGCGCGCTTGCAGGCGCGTGACCGCCAGGCCGCAGGTGGGTGTCGGGGCCACAGCGATGTCGATCACTTCGCAGCCGGCCCCCATGAGTCCCGCAAGCACGGCATGGCGCAAAACCGCGCCCGAGGGCCGGCTGTCGCGCGACAACACGACGCGCCCGCCATGGTGGTAGGTCCCCAGCGCGGTCGCGAACGCCAATGCCGGGCCCGGCCACAATCCCGCCCCGACGATGCCACGGATGCCTGACACGCTCACAATCAAGTCATTTGTGTCGGCCATACTTGCTTCCAATGGCAACGGGGCAACGGAGAATGAAGAACCGAGAATTGCCAATTCGTCGGCAAGCATTCCGCCTCAGTTACTCATTCTCGGTTCTCCGTTGCTCTGTTGACTTGCTTCAAGCCAACGAATCGTCAGCGCCGATGATTAGGTTGGACCCTGTCGGCAACGGGTCTTTGAAACTTTAGCCAATCTATGAAGCCTGGCAAACCGTGGTCACCCTGGCAATGCGTCGCCGTTGGCGAATTATTCTGCTGCGCCTTTGCTGCCCTCTTCATTTCCGGCTGCGCTTTGGGCCGCGCCAAGGTGGAAGGCCAATTGATGGCTGACAAGAACTCGACCACGCGCAATCAGGGGGTCCTGGAGCATTACCACGTCGGTTTCCCCGATATTCTGGCAATTGAAGTCGCCGGGAAAAAGGCACTGACGGGGCACTATCTGGTCGGCGTGGACGGCAGCATTGAACTGGCGGAATACGGCAAGCTGCGCGTGGACGGCAGCACGCCGGGCGAAGTAGCGCGGCTGATTTCCAAGGAAATTGGCATAGCACAGCGCGATGTGCGCGTTGGCGTGGAGGAATACCGGAGCCAGGTTGTGTTCTTGTTCGGCCAGGTGATTGGCTGGCAGCGCGCGGTGCCGTATCAGGGCCAGGAAACCGTGCTCGATCTGCTCCAGCGCGTCGGCGGCATCGCGCCGGGCGCGGAGCCCGACGAAGTTTTCGTCGTCCGAACGCATTTGGAAGACGGCAAACGCCAGGAAGTCTTTCATGTCCACTTGCGGTCGATCGTGCTCAAGAAAGACGAAAGCAGCAACGTCCGGCTTTTACCTTATGACCAGATCTTTGTCGGCGAAACCCGGCAAGCCCGCGTCGAACGCTGTATCCCGCCATGGTTCCGCCCGGTCTACCAGGCGATCTGGAAAACCAACCCCTAACTCAACACGCGTCTTGAATCGGCTTTCCGGAGCGACACGGTTTCCGGAGCGACAAATATTTTGCACCGTTGTCGCTCCGGAACGTAGACGCAAGTACCTGAATATAAAGATGTTGCGACTCCAGAAAGCTCCGGAGCGACAAGCGACACACACGTACCCAATCTGAAAGTGGCTGCAATGAACCGCCTTTAATATCAGTTATTGCTTGTCCAGCGTATCGATCCACCTGGCCAGCTCGCGCATTTGTTCGGCTTCCAGGTATTCACGGCCGCGGTTCTTCACTTCTCGATAGAGCACCGAGAAGCGCTTGCTTTGGAGCTGGGTGCGGCTTTCGGCAATGCCTTTCACCAGCGGGTCGAGATCGCCGCCGGCAAGGTAAAAGGCGAGCCGCTGGCCCAACTGATTGTCCTTGAGCGCGGTGACGACGGCGCCGGCGGTGGCCACGCCGCGAATGAGGTCGCGGTCGTTGAAACCAAGGTAAAGGGCCATCTGCCCGCCGACTCCGAGTCCGTGCGCGACTACGCGCTGCCGGTCGATGGTGTAGCGCTTGAGCGTGTCGTGGATGGCGGCGACGACCATGTTCGATTCACCCGCCAGCCAGGTCTCGCTGTCCGAAACCGGGCCGAGAATGATGAGCCGATTCTCCTCGCAGAAGTCGAGCCAGAGATCGGCGAAGGAATCGAAGTCCGCTTCCTTGTTCTTGCCGGGCGGGTGCAGCCAGACGACCAGGCCGTGCGCAATGTCCGGATCGTAGTTCTCCGGCACCCAAAGATAAAACTTGTGCTCGCCGTCGGGCGTGTTGCGCTTGACGAGGCCGGTTTCGGCCTTGTCCGCGGGCGGATCGACCTTGGCCGGTTTGATGTTTTTGTTATTTGTTTCCAGCGGGGCGCGGGCTTTCTTGTGCGAGGCTTCCTCTGGCAACTTGTCGGGAACGGCGTAATCCTGCCCCACAGTGCTGCCGGGCATGGCGTCGAGGGTGGCGGTGAGCGTTTCGGTTTTGCCGTCCTTGCGTTTGACATCAAGCTTGATTTCTGTGCCCGGTGACTGACCATTAAGCCAGGTCGTGAACTGCTGCCGGCCCGGGACCTGGCCGGTGAATTCCTGGTCCGACTTGGCGAGACCAAACTTGACGATGCGGTCGCCGGCTTTCAGGCCCGCTTTCTCCGCCGGGCTTTTCGCAAAGACATAGCGCACGTCCACGCCGAGCTTGGGATCGTCGCGCATGGGCAAGATTCCCAGGAACGGATGGGCCAGCACGGTCAGTTGACCGACGAGTTCGAGGTCCTTTACTTCGTGGATCTTGTCGTCGCGTTTGTACTTGAGCGAGATCTTGTCGCCTTCGTATTTGGGGCCCAGAAGGTGTTGAATCTCGGCCATGCGGACGACGGGTTTGCCGTCGATTTCGGCCACCACGTCGCCGGGCTTGAGACCCGCCCGCGCCGCCGCGGTATCCGTGAGGACTTCGCCGATCTCGGGCACGGCGCCGTAAATGTCCGGCGACTTCATGCGGATGCCCAGGAGGCCTTTCTTCAAATCTTTGCCTTCCTTCAATCGGGGCAGCACGCTCTGTACGTCTTCCATGGGGATGGCGAACCCGATGCCGGAGTCGTACCACTCGAAGCCCGCGGTTTCGTCGTCGCCCTTGGGGGAAGCCGGCACGAGGATGCCTTGCACCCGGCCGACTATGTCCACGATCGGGCCGCCGTAGTTGATGGGAGAAATCTTGGCGTCTGTTTGAATGGCTTTACTCCAGATGCGGTTCAAGGCGCTGATGACGCCGACCGTAACGGCAGGCGGCTGCTCGCGCTTGGCGTCGAGCGTGCGGCCCAAGGCGATCGACCACTGCCCTTCGACGATTTCCTTTTTCGGCACATAGCCGGGCACCGGGAGATTGGTCGCTTCGATCTTGAGCAGCGTCAAGAGCCGCGAGCGGTCGGTGGCGATCTTGCGGGCGACATAGGGCTCTTTGTGGCCCGGCACGGCGACCAGGATCGTGGTCGGATTGTTGATGAAGTTGAACGCGCTCGAGATGACGAAGCCGTCGGTGGAGACGACCACGCCCGTGGTTGGACCGAGCGCCTTGCGGAAGACGGCCCCCTTGGCGCTCGTGACGACCATGTCGATGCCGCCCTGCGTGACGATCTGCACGACGCTGGGGCCAACCTTGCGCATGGCCTCTTTGGTCATTTTTTCGAGTTCGTCGTTGAGGTCCTGCGCTTGCGCGCTCGCCGGCACCAAGAAGACAAGAAGGGCAAGCAATAGAACGGTGACGCGGACAATCATCGTGGCTTCCTTGTGGGTCAATCCAACAGGGCAACGGAAAACGGAGAATTGGCAATGGGCAACATGCAAGCTAATTCATTCTTCAATCCCAATACTCCGTTCTCCGTTGGTCGGTTGTTATTTTGATGCTTGGACTTTGGGCTGCTCCGTCAATTTCAATTTCACGCTGTGCAAGCGGTTGGCGCGTTGGACTTCCATGCGAACCTCGGCGCCGGGGCCGACCTGCCGCATCAGCTCGCGGAACATCTTGATGCTGGGGATGATCTCGCCGTCCACGTAAACGATGAGGTCGTCCGGGCGAAGTCCTGCTTGGGCGGCGGGGGAACCTGGGACGACTTCCTCGATGTAGGGCGGCGTGGCGCCGATGACGTTGGGCACGAGCACGATGCCGTGGTAGCCGCCGCGGTCTTCTTTCTTGCGCTTCTCGCTTTGCTTGTAGGTGCCGGCGATTGCCTCACGCACGAAGGTGGCCATGCTGACTTTCTCCAGCTTCTCTTCGCGCTGAAGGTCGACCGCGGCCTGAATGGGGATGGCGTAGTTGATCCAGGTGTCCGTAAGGGTGTTCTTGAGCTCGCGGCCGAGGATGCCCAGGAGGTCGCCCTTGCGGTTGGCGAGAACGCCGCCGGCCGCGCCCGGATTGCAAGCGATCGCGTCGATGAAGTAGACGTCGCCTTGGAAGGCGGCATCGAAGATGCCGCGCCGGCCGCGCAATTCCGCGTACGCGGAGATGACGCCGCGTTGCACACTCATCGGTTCGTCGCGCGTGGCGATCTGGAAGCAGTTGCTCATGGCCAGCACCCAATCGCCTGGCTCGGCCAACGGACGCGCGGCCTCCTTTTCGAAGTCAATGTGCGGCAAGAAATCCACATCGTCGTCGATTTTCGCGACCGCCACGTCCAGCTCTGGCTCGCGGAAAATCACTTTGGCGCGATAGAATCGGCCGTCGTAAACGTGCACGCGTAAATCGGAAGAGGACAGGATGTGGTTGTTGCAGGTGAGGATGTGGCCCTTGGGGGAGACCATGATGCCCGTGCCGTAGGAAGCCAATCCCTTGAAGCCGCCGGCGCCGAAGAGCTTCACCATCTTCTTGTTGACTTCATTGGCCGTTGCCGTGAACGATTGCTGCGCGTGGGCAGTTGCCATGCTTGCGAGCAATGTCGCAAGAGCGAGGACGAAGAAGCGTCGGTTCCGCATAGAGCATCACTTCCTATTTCGCCAGGCTGAAATTCGTGAAGTTAAACGTGCCGTAGTGGCCGTCGGCGTACATCACTTGCAAGCGGTGCGGCAAGAGCCGGCCGTCCACGGGACGATAGTCGGATAAGAACACTTCGCATGGATCCTCGTTGTCGGTGAGGCGTACTTCGAAGCCCAAGAGCTTCTGATCGACGCGCGAAAAGAACCACTTGGTGAGATACGGGCCGTGACGCGTGTTGAGCACTTCGCAATCGACGCGCAGGGCCGCGACCGAGGTGGGCGTCTTGCCGTCCGCCGCGGGGGGATAGAACGGCTCGAAGCCGCCGTGATAGCATTCGGTGAAGGCCTTGTCGCTTTGGGTGAGCAGCAGCCGATAGAGATAGACGGCCGACAAGAGGCCGCCGCTGGTCTCCGGCGCCTTCAGGGCCGCGGGCTCCAAGCCGGACTTGAGAGGCTCCAGCGCATAAGGAAACTCGTCGATCTTTAACTTGATCACGAACTTGCTGCTTTCGCCGGCCTTTTCGCTGACCACGTCGAGCTTGACCCGGCTCTCGCTGCGCAGCTTTTTGAGTCGCACGCCGCCTTCGAGCGTCCAGTCGCCGTCGAGCGCGGAGAAGTCGCCGTGCTTTTGATAGGCCTTCAAGAGGCGCTCGCGCTCCAAGCGGTTGAAGTAGTAATTGGCGAATCCGGCTTTGGCTTCATAGTATTTCGCGGCGGGCGACGGCGGCCCCTTGGGCGCGATGGGTTGTTTCTTTAGCGGCAGCTTCGGCTTCGGCTGGTCGCCCGGTTGTGGGAAGGGCTCGCCCGGTTTGGGTTGCGGCTGCGGCACGGGCCGCGGGCCGTCGTCCTGGGGACGCCCTTGCTCATCCAGCGTCTTGCGCTGGGCGCCCATGAGCCGAACGAGGATCTCTTTGCGGTTCTGTTCGCGGCGAAACTCCAGCGGCACGCGCCAGCCGCGCGGGTAAAGCCCGAGCACATTCTTGTAGTGATTCACGCTGGTGACATGCCGGCCGGCGAAAGAGAGCAACTCATCGTCCAGGTCCATGCCGCGCCGGAATACGTCGGAGTCTTCCAGAATCGAAGTCACGGACGTCTTGCCAAAACCTGTTTTTTCGGATTGCGTCGTCACCAGAGCGCCCAGGCTGGCGTGGTCCGCGTCCAGGCCGGCGTGGAGATGACCCATGAAATTCTTGATCTGGTTGATCGAGATCGCGTAGCCGACGCCGGAATTGACTCGGCCGCGCTTGTCGAACGAGCCGCGGCCATTGATGCCGATGAGCTCGCCCTTCATGTTGAAAAGCGGGCCGCCGGAGTTGCCCGGGTTGATCGACGTGTCGATCTGTATGCAATCCGTGTATTCGAGAATGGTGCCTGCCGGATATTGATAGCGGTGTACGCCGGACACCAATCCAAAGGTCACGGTCGGCGTGAAGTCGGTCGCGAGGAGGAACGGGTTGCCCATGGCGATCGACCAATCGCCTTCGCGCACGACGTCGGAGTCGCCCAGGACGGCGAAGGGGAACTTGGCGCCTTCTTTTTTGGGCAGCAGCTTGATAAGCGCGACGTCGCCGACCTTGTCCTGACCGACGAGGACGGCGTCATAGAGAACGCCGTCCGCCAGACCGCACTGCATGGTGGGACCTGTCGGCTGGACGACGTGAAAATTGGTGAGAGCGTAGCCGTCGTCGGAGATAAGGACGCCGGTGCCGCCGCCCTGGCCGCCGCGGGCAAAGACGGCTACCACCGCGGGCTTGACTTTTTGAATTGCGGCGACGCGCTCGGCTTGTTGCTTGAGCGCGATTTCCTGCGCGGCAACCGGGCCGAGGAGCAACAAGAAGCCTAGAAGCAGCAGAGTTTTTTTCATGTTTAAGGTTCCGCTAATTTCTTTTCAGGTCCAAGGCGGCGCGAGCGCGAAACCGCAAGCGGTGGACAATCACTGGCTGACGCGCGCCTCGGCCAAGGTGGCGTGGTCGTGCAGGCCGAGCATCGCCCCCAGGAGGTTGCGCGAGGTCACCGTGATGCGCAGCGTTTTCGCGTCCTTGACGCTCAGGGAAATCGCTTTCGGCTCCTTGGCCGACACCTGATGGGAAAACACCTTCTCGCCGTCGCAGTAAACAGTCACTACGGCATTGGACTGCACTTTGGTGGCGTCGAGCTGCGAGATAGCGCTTACGCCCAGGATCGCCTTGAATTCCTTGTATTTGCCGCCCAAGTTGAATTGCACGTCGCTGTTGGAAGGCAGCGACACGCCTTTGTCGTATTTCTTGTCTTGAATGACGATCGGTTCGCCGTCGATGTTGGTGTTCTTGGCCAAGAGCGGGATGTAGCCGGGCCGATACCCTTTGACGGTGTATGTCAGCTTGGCGGGTTCGAGGTCGGAAAGAAACGTGAGCCGGCCGAGGTTGAAATCGAGCTTGGCGAGCGACGCGTAACCGAGCGTCACTTTGGCGCCAAACGAGGTGCTTACCGTCAAGTTGCCGCTCGCGAAACCAAGCTTGGTCGCTATCAGCATGTTGCCGAACTCGTCGTAGACGCGGCAGATGGGCTGCTCGGCTACAGACTCGTTACGAAAGAAAATCAGGCCGTGCAGGCGTTCGAAAAGGACGCCGATCGCCTCCGTGCCGTCGCGCTTGAACTGGACCGTTGTTCCTTTGGCATCCACTTCGCCGAGCGTACCGTCGAGCGAGTTCAGGACTCCCTCGCGCAGAATCACGATGCGGTCGCGGCGCACTTTTTCGGCAAGCATTTCGTCGAAGCGTTTCTTGATGGCCGCGTCCTGGGCGTCGTGCAGTATCCAGACGACGTTTTGCAGCGGCAGTTTGAGCGTGACGCCGGAGTACAGGGACAGAGCAACGTCATTGCCCAGAAACTTCACGGATTGGCATTGGAGAACGGTATCGTCCAGGAGGCGCACCGCGCTGACCTTCGCGTCCGGCGCGATGTCCTTGGCTTTGCGCACGTCGAGGGCGAGGATCTGCGAAAGCGGCGTCTTCACTTCGCCGTCCGCGGTCTTGAGGATTACTTCGGTATCGGTGATGGAAGTCAGCGTGCCGGAGATTTGCTTGCCGCCCAAGGTGCGCAATTCATCGGCGCTGGCAAGCACGGCCGACACGAGCAACAATGTCGCTGCTGTAAGGACTCGATGCATGGCAATTTCAATTTGCAATTTGAAATTTGCAATTTTCAATTTGAAATCGATTTCAAATTTTCAATTGTAAATTGCAAATTGCAAATTTGGCTCAAAGAAAAAGGGCTGTGACCACCATGGGTCACAGTGGCCACAGCCCTGGCGTACGGCAAGCTGATTCGCTTGCCCACAATGTCACGCTTACTTCCGGGCGCCTTGAGCGAGGTTCCGGAGGTAGTTTTCGATGGCCTCGCGGTGGCGTGCGGACAAGCCGCTGGTGAGTTCCTGCAAAGCGCGGGCTTGCTCACGGGGCGGCATGCGGCCCCACTCTTCCACGAGCTTCTTCAGTTTGGCCTGGTCGACACGTCCCGGACCGCCTTGATTGGCGATCTGGCTGTCTTGCATTGGAGCGGAAGGATTGTTCCCACCCGACGAACCGCCGGGTTGATTGCCCCCATCGGGTCAACCACCGCCGTTGGGTCAGGATCCGCCTCCGCCGCCTTTTTTCTTGGCTTTGTTCTCCAGTTCTTTGATCAACTCATCGAGGCGGGCGATAATCTCCTTCTGGAGCTTCTGCGTTTGCGGACCGCCGCGGGCCAACTCGAGCCGGCGCTCGACGTTTTCCATCTTGCGGGCCACGGCGCCCAGGTCCTTGTCCTTCCAGGTCTGCATGTCGAGCAGCATCAGGGCGGACACGGTCTTGTAGCGCTCGGGCGAGAAGACGGCGTCTTCCAGCAAGCGATTGATCGTCCGGTTCGCTTCGGTCTTCTTAAGCAAAGCATGCTCGGCAACGGCCCGATGGAATAAGTAAGCCGACGGATCGACCACTTGCTCGGCGTGCACGGTCTTCAAAACTTCCAGCGCTTCCTCATGGACCCGGCGATTGGACAGCGCCCGGGCATAGGCCAACGCGAGATTGGCCTTGTAGAAGGAAGACGCCTTGGCATCTCTCAAAGCGTCCGGCACTTTCATCGGCGCCGGTGCGGCCGGGTCGCGGGCTTCGGTCAAAAGACGGGCGGCAGTGGCGTCGCCCAGAGCCAGCGTGTCGGCTACGCGGTCCAATAGGGTGCGTTCTTCCTGCGACCAGATTGATTCGAACCGCTGTTGTGTCGCGGCGTCGGTCTTGCCGACATCCTTCAGCCAGGCTTGTGCCTGGGTTTTGGCTTTTTCAGCACTGGATGCCTCCAGCGCTCCAAAAGCCGTCGGTTTTTTGGCTTCACTCTGCGCCCGAACGGTCCCCGCGAAGAGGACAGCAAGGGCCAGACTGGAAAGCCACATTCGTTTCACTTGTTGTCCCCCTTTGCAATACGGGTTGCTACATCGGAAATTCGTTCCTGACGCTCGGAAAGATTGTTAAGCTCGCGGCGGATCATCGGGTCCGCAGTCTGCTCGCCCTCCCTGGGCACATACAGCTTACCATAGGTCTCGGTGCGGGCGTTCACCCTGAGCTGCATCGATCTAATCATTTTAAGCTCTGCGATCTGATCTAGCAACTTCTGATCCGCGTTGGGCGGCGGTTGGCCCTCTTTGGGCTGGTTTGGATTCTTTTTGTCATCGAGCTCTTTTTTGGCCTTCTTGAGCGCATCGATCATTTCCTTCAGGGATTCGATGATGTCGCGCTCGATGGCCTGGGTGACAACGCCCACGTCGGTGATTTCCAAGCGTTTCTGCACGTGGATCATGTCGTCGCGAACTTGCTGGAAAACTTCCGGGAAGGCGACGGCTGAGCCCTCCGCTTCCAGCATTTCGATGGCTTTGGTCGCCTCGAGGACGATGTCTTTTTCCTGGTCGGAGAGTTTGATCGAGTCCTGCTGGTTCTGGCGCGTCGGCTTCTTGTCGTCGTTGTTTTCCACGTCGCGGAAAACGCGCTCGGTGCCGGCCAGCACTTGAAGCTGCATGGCGAGCATCTTCTGGCAGCGGTTCTCCAGGGCGGCGAGCAGGCGTTCCAGTTCTTCCTCGCGCAGCTGGCGCAGCAACTCTTCCAGCTTCTTCTTGGCTTGCTCGAGCTTGTTGATGGCTTCGCCCTGATCGCCGCTGGCGGGCTTGTTGTCTTTCTTGGCGATCTTATCCTCGGCCTGTTGCATCTTTTCTTGCGCGTCCTGCACTTGCTTCTTGCTGTTGGCGATGTTGTCCTTGGGGTCTTGGTTGCCCTGCTTGGGATCGCCCTTTTGGCCGGGCTGATTGTCGCCGCTCTGCTGGCCCGGCTTGGCCTGGCTCTGGCCCTGGCTTTGCTGGCCGGGCTTGGCCTCGGCTTGCTGTCCTGCCGAGCCTTTGCCGCCCGATTTGGAATCGCTCTTTTCGCCCGGGGGGCTTGGATTGCTCTTGGCGCCGGCTTCGCCTCCGGACTTGCTGGCGGACTTTTCGCCGCCCGGCTGATCGCCCTTCTTGTCTTCGCCCTTGGCGGTCGCCTCCTTCAGGCTGGACTTTTCGCCGGCGTCCTTCGTGGCGGGATCCTTCTTGTCGCCGGGGTTCTTTTTGGGGTCGCCTTGACCGTCGCCCTTGCCGCCCTTGGCGTCGCCTTGTTTGCCGTCCCCGCCCTTGGCGCCGGATTTGGGATCGCCGGCCTCTTTACCTTTGCCGGCTTCGCCCTTGGCGTCGCCGGGCTTGCCGCTTTTATCGGCGCCGGCCTCCTTGGAATTGGCCTTGTTGGCGTCGTCGCCTATGTCTTTGGTCTTGCCCTTGTCGTCGCCTGGCTTGCCGCCGCCCTTGGGGTCGCCCTTGGCCTGCTCGCCCTGGCCGCTCATGGCTTTGGCGATCTGGGCCGTGGCGTTGGTGACGCGCTCCTGGTTGCCGCGCAGCTCTTTGGGCTCGGTCTTGCCGAGGTCGGTCTGGGCCTGGACGATTTGCTGCTGCAGAATGGCAGCTTCGATTTTCTTGATGAGCCCCTTCAACAAGTCGATTTCATCGCGCAGCTTGGCGTGTTTGGTGTCTTCACGCAGCCGGTTGAGTATTTCGCGCAGGTCGTCGGCCAGCCTGTTGCTCCTGTCGAGTGCGATTTTCATGTCGCCGACGGCTTTGAACTGATTGTCCTTCAGGAATTGCACGAGCTGCTCGAACTGCACGCCGATGCCTGCGTCCTTCGAGAAGTCGAGCACCTTGCCCAGGACGGCGGCGCGGTCGCGGTCTTCCTGCTTGGAGCTGCGCTCGAGGCGCTGCTTTAGCTTGAGCAGCGAATTCTCAAACTCCGCGTATTGGCTGCGCAGGATTTGCTCGCGCAGTCGAATCTCGTCCCTGATCTTGGCGACCTCGTCGGCTGCCGCGGATTTGGCGGGCGCATCCTGGGCGCGCAAGGTCAAAGCCATCCCCAGCACTCCAACCACCATCGCGGCCAATGTCAGGCGGGCTTTCATTTGTCACACTCCCAGAGCAGATTACGCACGCACTGCATGAAGCGAACGCTAAACGAAGCACGCGACAATAGGACGAACAAATCGCCTAACCTCAACTGAATTAAACCTTTTTCCGGGGCATTTGTCACGGTCCTATTACCTGGAATTAACCATTTCACTGTGATTCAACTTCAATGGATTGCATTCCATCCCAGGGTAGCGAGGTGCAATCCATTCTCGGTTGCCATTACGTTAGTCCTTAATACACAGCAGTTTGCGGCGAAACACCTGTTTCCATGCGCAATGCAATCCATTTCAGCGATTCCCGATCCACGCCAGCCCATTTGGAAGCATTGACGCAACCTCCTATTTTTTCTTAGGTTGCGTCAATTCATTTATCAAATCCTGCACCCGGCGATCGTGGACGAATCGGATGCGTTCCGTGTCTTGGCGAACTCCGCGTTCGATGTTCACGATTAACTCCAAGAGCTTGCTGTCCGCTATGCCTTGATCCATTGCGATGAGAATCGCATTAATGCGTTCCAACAAGCGCTCCAGGTGGTCGCGCCCGATCTTGGCGCTGTCGAAGTGCAGCAGGCGGTTCTCGTCGCCGCGTTTGGCCGCGAGGTCTTCCTCTAATCCGGAATAAAGCTTGTCCACCGCCTGCTCGGTGACGGCGAAGTTGCCGGCGTTGGGTTCGACGATTTCGCCCAAGGGAAACACGATCAATTCGCGCACTTCGTTCAGCTTATCGCGGCGGACGCGATTCACTTCAAGCTCGCGCAGGATGCGACGATAGTCGTTGAAGACCTCGCGCGACGCGGTGCCGCCGTCCAGGAGCGCCTTGCGGATCTCGTCCACGCGGATGGAAATCAAGCTGTATTCGGGTCCCACGAGATTCAGTTTGCTGATTTGCTCGTCGATGCTGGTCTTGGCGGCGCTCAGCTTGCTGTAGGCCTTTTCCAGTCGGTCGCGCAGCGTTTCTTCCTCGATGGCGACTTGTGTCAAGAGCTCGTTCTCCGAGACGACCAGGAAGACGAACGGCGCCTTGTTGCGGCCCTGGTTGGGACCGGTCTCGACGTTGTTGTCGGTGGCGACCACGGACAGTTTGACGAGATAGTGGAGCTGCGCTTCTTTCTGCGGATCGGCGGCCCGGAGCTTGGGGAGATACTTCTTGAGGTCAAATTCGTCTTGGTCCTTTAGCTGATGCTCGCGCAACAGCGCACGCGTCGGCGGCTTGGCGCGCAGCTTTTGCTCCAAGGCGTTCAGCGTCAGCTCCTCGACCGAGCGCGCTTCGAGATTGCGCAGGAACATTTCGAGCGGAGTTTGCTCCTCGCCCTCGGAGCGCTTTTTCGCCAGGTCGATCTGCATGAGCCTGTTGACGAAATGCCAGTAGAACGGCCCGCCCACCTGCATCGCGGGATTGGTGGGCAAGAATTGGAAACCGCTGGCGACTAAGGCGCCGCGCCTCATCTTCGAGGAACCTTGCAGCACCAGCGTGGGCAGTTTTTCCTTGGAATCGACCGTAACGCCGCCCACCAGCTCGAACTCGACCTGCTCGACCTCGTAGACCCAGGCCGCGTGCGTCAGGCCATAGTCGTCGCGCAGCGTGCCTTTGTAGGGCAGGATGGCGTCGGGCGTGATCAGGAAACCGTCGGCCGGTCCCGTGGCGGCGCGGCCCGCCTCGGTCTTGAAGCGCGGCTTGCGCAACACGACTTCCAATTCGACGTCGAAGACATCGGGCGGGCGGTCGTCGATCGGCTGAATCTTGATGCGGCGCCGGCCCTTCACATTGTCCTCGTCGAGGAACTCGAGATAGAACTCGTAAGTACGCGTCACGTTTTTCAGCGACAGGCGGAAGCTGTGTCCGTCCGAAGCCAGCACTACGGGCACGTCCGGCACCTGCCCGCCGCGCTCATCCGCTCCGACGGGCGGCCTGAGGCGTATGCCGTCCTGTAATGGCCGGTCCGATTCGGCATAGAGCGAGAGATTCGTGCCCAATGGCACCTGGATGATGCTGATGTCGCCCGTCACGGAGATCGGGTGCTTGGTGAAGATTTGCTTCTTGCCCTTGAGCGGCGACTGATCTCCTTGCAGCCGGTAGTAGATGTAAGCCGGCTCCTCTTTGTCGACTGCCAGGAACTTGAGCGATGGCGGCGGCACCAGCGTGATGCGCCGGCTGGGCGTGTAGTAATCGTTGCCGCGTACGGTGAACCGCGCCGACTCCTTGAGCTCATTGAGCGGAATGGTGTATTTGTTGTCCGGCGACAGATTGCGGTCGTCGGAGACATTGCGGGTATCGCCGCGGAAGAAGAAGCGCACCTGGGTTGGAATCTCCAGTTGCCGCAGCCGGCGGCTGTTGGCCGAGGACCCCGCGAGCATGGCGAGCTGGGTGTAGACTTCTTCCAGCGCCTCGTGGGCTTGCGGAAACTGTTCGCGCATGGCCCGGCGGATGTCGCCGCGCTCTTTTTGCAGCTTGATCTTGTCGACTGACCAGCTGCGCCAATCCAATAGCTCAAGCGCCGCCTGCTCGGCGCCCAACCTCTTGAGGCCGGCTGCCATCTTCGCGTCGGACATTTCCTTGCGAACTTCGCCCGTTGTCTTACCCTGCCAGGCAAGGGGCAACACGCCGGGCGGCACGGCAGGGTCCAGATCGTCCAGGTCCACCAGCCAGCCGCCCCAGTCCGACGGGATGGCGACACGGTCGAGGAGCGACTTATCGACGAAACGGTCCAGGTCGCTCCAGCGCAAAGAGCGCCAGCCGCCATGGCCAGCGCGGTCCGCCACGACCCACTCGACCGAGCGGACCAGGACATCGGGCCGCTGCTCGTCGCGCGGCACGCGCATCTCGCCTTTACGCTCCTTGGTGTCCTGGAAGCGGACCAGCTCTAGATAGGCGCTGCGCGGCCAGTACGAATCCATGACGAAGAGATTGCGCTCGGCCCATATGCCGGACACGTCTCCGGAGCGCCAGAGGTAGTCCCACGGTGACGCCGAGCCGCCCGAAATCGCACCGGCGGCGCAGGAAACGGCGCCGACCAGAATGTAGAGTCCCAAGGTGAGGCCCAAGCACCAAGCGCCCAAGCCGTACAGCCGACGCCAGTTGAAGGCGTCGCTCACCGGCAGTTTTTCCACACGCTCGGCGGCGTCATCGATGGTCTTTTGCACGAGCGCCGATGAGTAGCCGTATTTCTCCGCCTGCTTAGGGTCGGCCATTTCGACCGCGGTGATGAGCCGGTCCCCCAATTCACGCGGGAAGCGGCGTTCGAGCACCAAGGCCAGCGCAGAGTAGCTGAATTCGCGGTTGATGCGTAAGAACACTTTCCAGACGACCAGTGCGACCAGGGTTATGAGCAGGGCGGCGAGTAGGACGCCGCGGACGATCACGTCGGCGGAACCCGTTGCCCCGGTTTGCACGTCCGCGGTGGCTTCTTGCAGCTCTTGCACCCAATCCAGCGCGAACGCCGCGAACAAGCCATAGTCGAAAAAGAGGCCAATCCAAAAAGCGAGCGCAAGGAAGATGACGGCGACGGCGATGCCCTCGAGCGTGACATAAAGGCGAATCTTTCCGCGCAGGGTCTCCAACGGATGCCGGACGCGCCGTTGGGTATCGGCAGGGTTTAGATCTTTTGGTTCGGTTGCGATGGCCATATTTAGTAGGTGCTAACTCAGTTTTGAAACCCAGCTCCGCAGCGACAAAGTTTCCGGAGCGACAAATTCTCGCCTAACTTGTCACTCCGGAATAGCGACACAACTTAATATTTATTAGTAGTTTGCGTCTCAGTAAAGATCCGGAGCGACAGCGACACACACGCCACCCCCATGAATTAGTAGTCACTAACAATGCTTGGCCCTTATGCCAGCTTGAGGAGTTTTCTCGTCAGCCACTCGATGGACAACAACGTAACCACGACGATTAATACAAACGAGAAATCAACGGGCAAAGTCGGCCAATCAGGGTCGCCCATAATCAAGACACCGATGCACAGAAGCGCCGAGGCGCCGAAGAAAGCGCCCGCGCCGATCCATTGCCGCAGGAAACACAGGATGGCCGCGCCCAGGAGCCCAACGGCGAGCGGGATGAGGGCGGCCAGCCAATAGGACTCCACCTCCATGCCCGATTCATAGCCCTTGTCCCAAAGGTCCTCGAGGCGGCCCTTCACGCTTTCGCGGCGCGGCTGCATGACCTCGATGCACAACGGAATCTTGTCGGCGTTATTCAAGTTAAAGAAGAGCCGGCCCGTTTCTTTGCCGGGCGTATCCTTGATGTCTTCGGTGCTGACCGGCCGCGACAGAGCCTTTTCGACCTGATTCCGAGTACCGGCCGGCAAGCGATTGAGCACCGGGTTCGCCTCGGTGGCCAGTTGATAAAGTGCTCCAAAGTTGTTGCGCAAGTTGTCCAATTCGATGTTCGGCTTGCGCACGGTGATCCGGTGCGTGAGCGTCTCGTTGGTTCCCAGGATGGGGATGCGGAACTCGTATTCGCCGGCTTCCTTGATCTTCACGTTGCCCATGAACCAGCCGTTCCAGTCACCTTGCGACGACTTCGCCTTGAGGTCGAAGGAAACGGGCTTTTGGTCATCGCCGACCTTCTTGACGAAGAGCGCCGGCCGAGCGTCGCGCGGCAAGGGCAGCATGTCCGGCCCCTTGACCTGCGCCTCGACCGGAATGATGCCTGTCGGATAATTGCGGCCCAAGAGAATGCGGCCGTACTTTTTCTGGGCGACGGTGCCGGTGGCGACGAACCGGCACAGCTTGATCCAGAAGCGTTCGTGGAAGCTTTCCTTATACGTCCGCAGCCGCCAGGTTTCAGTCGAACCGACATAGACGGTCTTGCCGCTGCCATAGGGCATGGAGACGAGATAGGGCATAGGATCGCGGCCGTCGTTGATGCGTGAGGCGGGCGGGCCGTCGAAGGTGGCGAGCACCACCGAAGCGGGCTTGATGCGGTCAACGGGGTAGTAGTTATAAACGCCCCGCAAAGGCTTGGCGTCTTTGCCCGGCTCGGGACCCTTGCCCTTGCCCCAGAAGAATTCATGCCAGCCGGCGATCGGGTTGTCGCCCGCTTCGTCGAGCTTCAAGAAGTCGAAGAGCTTGGGCGACGGGCCGAAGTCGAGCGTGTATGGCCGGGTGAGGTCGTGGCCGATGCCGATGGCGTGGAGCCGGCTGTCCTTGGGCACGACGGGATAGATAGTGAGGAGCGAGGAGATATCGTGGCCGCCGGGCCGGGCCAGCTGATACGTGAAGACGGGCCCGGCGACAAAAATGACGCCGCCCGCGTCCTTGCCCACCCATTCCTTCAAGATCTTCATCTGATTGACGTCGAGGGCGGTCCAGTCCGGGTCGATGGCGATGACCACATCGTAATCGTTCAGGCTCATGTATTTCGCAGTCGGATCGGAGGGCCCGACGCGGTCGGGAAAACGGCTCAAAAGGCGATCAGCCTCGACATCTTGGTCGACGTTTTCGTCGCGTCCGGTTTGCAAGAGGACCGACATCTCGACGCGCTTCTCGGTGACTTCGCGGTAAAGCAGCGTGCGCAGGAACTGGTATTCGCGGCCCGGACCGCCCGCGAACAGAAGCACGCGCAGCTTTTTCTTTTGCACGAGCACGCGCGTGGGCGGATCGCTGACGTGTTCCTTGTGCGCGAAGGCTTCGCGCGGATGGCGCGGCACCCGGGCGACGAATTGCCAAGTGCCTTCCAAGAACTCCGCGGACTTCTCTTCGTCCGACTTCATTTTCTTGAGGTCTTGAACGTCGATTTCAAACTCGACCGTGTCGTTGGGATTGTCGCCGCCGCCCTGGAATTTGCCTTTCTTCGGGCCGAGCACGTACTTGTTGTCCACGACCGGATTGCCGGTTGCGTCTTCCACGCGCTGCACTTCGAGAACGACTTCGAATTCCTCGTCCGGCAGACCCTGGCCGACTACTGGGACGCGAATGGGAAACTTGTCGTCGGGCCGGGCGATTTCGGGGGCCTGTAATTCGTCGATGCGGATGCTGGCCGGCTGCCGGTATTCACCCACGCCGACGGTGAAGACCTGGATCGGCCGATTGCCGAACGTGACCCGGCTGGCGAATTCGCGCGCCGACTCGTCGGAACCGACATTGGATTGGCCGTCGGAGAACAGCACAATCGCTTGCACAAAGCTGCCCGACTCCGCCTTGGTGATTTGCAAGGCCGATCCGCCCACGTTGGTCGCGGACACGAGCGAGTCGTAGAGGTCCTGCATCTTGGCGCGGTACTTGAGCTTGTCCTCCTCGCTCAGCCTGGTCTTTTCGTCCCCGGGCACGCGAAGCTCAGGCACGACAATATCCTTGACGTCCGGCTTGAGCCACTTCGCCCACTGCTCGGTGGTGTAGTCCTCGCCGGCCTTCAAATTCAAGACTTCCACCTCGTCGGCCACCGCGCCGAAGCGGTAAGCGGTGATCGGCGATTTTTCGAGCACCTTCTGATAAAGAGCGGCCTTGCCCGCGAGTGCCTGAATCACCTTGTCCTGGCGCGTCGGCAACTTGGCGGGGTCCTGGCCGACCTCCGGCAGATCGTCCACGGTGTTCATGCTGCCCGAAGTGTCGAAGAGAAAGATCACCTTGGGGTGCGTCTCGGTCGTCTCGAAGGTCTGACAGCCGGGCAACAAGAAGACAATCGCGAGGATAGCATAGACCGCGCAGCGCAAAAGACCCAAGAAGGCTGCCCAGACCGGATGGATGGTGCGCGCGTCCTTTACATACATGAGGCACACATAAAACAGCGCGACCAGAAGGACCGGCACAAGCACCACCCACCAGGAAAACACCGGCTTGAACAGGATCGCCAGCGGGACGTAGATGAGTGAGCCGATGGTGACAATGACGAAGGGCGCCAGCATGCCCGCGAAGCGGTTTTCACGTCTCAGCAGGATCATGAGGCCCAGGACGGCGAACGCGAACAGAACGGGCAGACCGATGACCAGGTCGGAAAAGCTCTCCGACAGCCGCCGCCAAAGGAACTCAGTGGTTTGCGTGAGGTTCTCGTCTTTCATAACACTTCGGCTTTATTTCGTTCCAAATCCGAAATCCGAAAATCGAAATCCGAAACAAATTCCAAATTCAAAAAAGGAAATATCCAAACAAGTCCGACTTTTTGAATTTGTTTTTTTGACATTTGTTATTGTTTCGGATTTCGGGTTTCGGATTTCGGATTTTGTCTATGCCGCCTGTTTGGGCGTCGCTTGGGTCAGCTTGCTCAAGGCTTCGGTTTCGCTGCCGCGCAGGTGGAAGCTCAGGTGCACCGCCAGCGCTTGCTCGGCGACCAGCACCAGGATGAACACGAGGAACAGCCAGGGCGATTCGGAAAGGTCCGTGCGCCGCGACACCAGGTCGTCGCCCTGGACGCCGGGCCCTTCAAAACGGATCGAGCCCTGAGGCGCTTGCCGGACCACATTGCGATCGATCTCGTCGGAGGCGACGCGCGCCAGCGTGCCTTCCTTGGTGGTGTCCACATTGAACACGTGCCCGAAAACCGCGAGCGGAATCTGCTTGTCGCCGGCATCGCCCCAATTCAAGCTGGCCACATAAAGGCCCGGCTCCAGGTTCTTCTCAAAACTGAAGGTGGCCACGCCCTTGTCTTCTTGAGCGAATTGTTCCAGATCGCGCGTCACCTTGACCGGTTTGCCTTGTTCCGCCTTGTTGAAGACGCGCGTCATCTTGAGGCCGCCGCTCGAGCCCTTTTGCTTGAACGCTTCGGTTTCGACCCGCACCTGGACGGGCGAGCCCACCATGAGGTTGGACTCGCTCCCCTGGCTCGAAAGGTAGTTCTGCATTTCCCAGATAAACGGCTGATAGATGAGCGTTGCGTCCGAGCCGCCGCCCCAGTCGTTCCATTCCTTGCCGGCCGTGGTCATGATCGCGACCACTTTGCCTTTGCCGTACTGGGCGGCGATGATGAACGGGTCGCCGAAGCGCGCTTGGTCGATCACGCGCTGGGCGGCTTCGCGCAGCGTGCTGATCTTTGGATCGGGGTACGTCCAGAATTCGGTCAGGTTGGGATACTCGTCGCGCTCTTTCTCCTTGCCGGTGTCCTGCAGCATTTTCTCGAGCGCTTCGGCCAGGATGTACGCCTTCTTTTCCGACGTCGGGCTGATGATCGATTCGACATTGCGGCGATGCCGCTCCAGTCCGCGGCGATACTTCTTGAGTTCGTCGTTTTCCAAGATTTTTTCAAGCGCCTGACCTTTGACGATATCCAAAGCAGGCCGCTGGAAAGTCGCGGCCAGGACATCGTTCGGCAGTGTGGCGAGCTCGAAGACCCTGCCCGGCTCCGATAGCCACTCGGAACGCGGCACCTGATAATAGCGCTTGATCGGCAAGTCTTTCAGGCGGCCGCGCTGTTTTTCCTCCTTGAAGACGGCACCGAAAATCGGAAACGCATCGAGCGTCGGGAACAGTTTGTCGCGCAGGAGCACTTGCGGATGGCCGGTGTATTCGGGCTTGAGCGGCTCCTCGCTGGCTGAGGGGAAATAGGTTTCCTTGAGAGGGACGGGGAATAATCCTTTGCCGTCCTTGTAGAGGTTCTTGTTGTAATAGTTCGGGTTTACTTGCGGGCCCATGAAAAAGGCGACGCCGCCCCCTTCCTTGACATAGTTCTCCAGGCCGGCGAGCTGCTTCGGCGTGAATTCACGCACATTGAGCATGAAGATGGTCGGGAACTTGCGCAGGTCGGAACGTTCCAGCACTTTGGTGGGAATGCTGGCGCCCAGTTCGTCGCCGTATTCGACGTCGTAGCTCGAGCCGGGGACGGAGATGATAGCGGTGCGAATGAAGAAGCTGTCCTTGTTCTCGAACCGGCCGCGGGCGCCTGCCCAATCGACGAGCAAGACGGGGACCTTGTCGCGAATCTCGACGGCGGCATGGCGGACATTGTCGTGTGCCAGGCCGTCGTTTTCCAGCTTGCCGCGGTGGGCGCTTTCCAGCCGGGCCGAGATCTGCGCGAAGTAGGTCTCGCCGGCGCGGATGTTGGGATTAAAGCGCAGGTCGAAGTTCGCCTTCACGTCGGTGCTGCCGGCTGGAATCTTGATCGGCATGGGCGGATTGAAGTCCACGTCGAGCCGCTCCGCGCCGGTCGTGTCGTCGTAGATGACCACGTTGACCTCGGCCTCCCGAGCGCTGTAATTGGCCAGGGACAGCGTGAAGGCGACGGGCATGTCCTTGCCGGCGACGCGCGTGCCGGCCACGAGATCGACGATGCCGACATTGTCGTGCGCCAGCGGCATGCCGCCCTGGCCGCCGGTGCGATAGGGATGCACGGAGTCGATCAGGCGAATCTTGAGGTCCGGGCGATCCTTGGCCATCTCGACGAGCAGCTTGTGCAGGGCTTCGGCGTCAGGCAGAGCCCATTCGCGCTGGCGGAAATCGCTCAGGATGTGGAATGTGATCCGGCTTTCGGGATAGGCCGTCACCAGCTCTTGCACTTTGCGGACGCCGGCCAGGACGGGCACGTGCAGCTTGCTGGCTTCCAGTTGGGCCACGTCTTTTTTCAGGTCTTCGAGCTTGCCGCCGTCGTTGAGCTTCTCGTAGACCTTCGGCTGGAAATCGCGTTCGTAGCCGATTTTGGAAAGGGGGATGAGCATCAAACGGTCGGAGGCGCTCGATTGGCTGATGCCTTTGACGATCTTGTCCACCAGCACGTCGTTCTTGGCGATCGTGAACGCATCGCGGGCCGATTCCCCTTCTTTCCACTCGTCGCTCGTGCTCAGGGTGTCGTCCAGAAGAACGATGTGCAGGCCCGGCTTGGCGCCGATGTCCGCGAAGGAGAAGCCGACGAAGCGCATGACGAGGAGGCCGACCAGGGCGACCAAGAGGCAGCGCAACGCGAGCAAAATGAGCTGCTCGATGATGAGCCGTTTGCGCATGCGTTTTTGGGCCTTGAGGAGAAACTCCATGGCGGCCCAGCGAATGCGCTTGTAGCGCATGCGGTTGATCAGGTGGATGATGATGGGCGCACTGACCAACGCGGCGGCGGCGGCGAGGTAACCCGGATTGGTGAAGACTTCGAGCATAGATCTAGTCAACCACAATTTGGACAGAAAAGACCAAACCCAATTTGCAATTTCTGTGGTTCAATCCTCCCTCACTCACTTCGATTTTGCCGCGCTCTTTAGCACCGCCATGCGGTGGTGCAGGAACTTCGACAAGACGGCGTCCATGTATTCGCGGGTGTGCACGAGCTGGTAGTCGATGCCCTTGCGGGCGCAGCCGCGGCGCACTTCGACGAGATACTCCTGCAAAGCCTCGAGGTAGCCGTCGCGCAACGCGCGCGGGTCGCACAACACTTGTTCCAGCTCTTCCATGCCTTCAAAGCGCGTCGTGCCGGCGAAGGGAAAAGTCAATTCCTCTTCGTCCATTACATGGAAAACAAGGATGTCGTGCCGGCCATGCCGCAGCATCTCCAGGCCGCGGAACAAGGGCTCGCGGTCCACGAGAAGGTCCGAGACCAAGACGACCAGCCCGCGCCCCGGCGCGTTTTCCGCGACGCGCTTCAGGATTCTCTCCATGTTGGTCTTGTCGCGCGGCCGGCTGACGTCGAGCGCTTTGATGACGGCATCGATGTGCGTGTGCTGGCTGCGCGTGGGCACCACCTGGCGAACGTCTTCGTCGAAGGTGATAAGCCCGACCGCGTCCTGCTGCCTTAAGAGCATGTACGCCAGGCAAGCAGCCACCGTGCACGCGTAGTTGTACTTGTTGAGGTGTCCCTTGCCCTGCTTGCCGTAGTGCATCGAGTTGCTGACATCGACCACGAGATGGCAGCGCAGGTTTGTTTCTTCTTCAAACTGCTTGATGTAGAACTTGTCCGTCTTCGACCAGACCTTCCAGTCCAGATGGCGGATGTCGTCGCCCGGCGTGTAATCGCGGTGCTGCACGAACTCGACCGAGTGGCCGAAGAACGGGCTGCGGTGCATGCCGGAGATGAAACCTTCGACGACTTGGCGGGCGCGCAGATCGAGCCGGGAGATCCGGGCAATCGTGTCCGGATGCAGGAAACGCCGAGGATCGTCTTCGATGCGTGTCGCCACGACAACTCCATGCCGCTCGCGGCTTCGCGCTCGCTGGTTGTGGATTTCTATTCATCCCACGACCAGTGAGCGCGAAGCCGCAAGCGGCCAAGCTTATCCAGCAAATATCTTCTTGAACCGTTCGTCCCGGGTCAGTTCGCCTTCCTTGCTTGGGGTTTCTTTAATCATGCGTTCGACGACAAAGTCGGTCGTGATGCCTTCGGAGGCGGCGGTGAAGTTCGTGAGGATGCGGTGGCGGAGAACAGGATACGCCAGCGCTTGGATGTCGTCGGTTTGTACATGAGTACGGCCATGCAAGAGAGCGCGAGCTTTGCCGCCCAGAATCAAATACTGCACGGCGCGGGGGCCGGCGCCCCAGGACAGCCAATCCTTGACGAACTTGGGCACACCCGGTTCGCTGACGCGGGTCTGTCTCACAAGAGCGAGCGTGTATTGGATCACATGATCGGTGACGGGCACGCGCCGCACCAGTCTTTGCAATTCCAGAATGCGGTCGCCGGACAAGACGGGGGTGATGCTCTCGTCCAGAAGCGCCGTCGTACGCCGGGCAATCTCGAACTCTTCCTGGAAGTTGGGATATTTCACGAACACCTTAAACATGAAACGGTCCTGTTGCGCTTCGGGGAGCGGGTAAGTGCCTTCCTGCTCGATCGGGTTTTGCGTGGCCAGCACAAAAAACGGGTCGCTCAGCTTGTGGCGGATGCGGCCGACGGTGACTTGCCGTTCTTGCATGGCTTCCAGGAGCGCGGCCTGGGTCTTGGGGGGTGTGCGGTTGATTTCGTCGGCGAGAATCAAGTTGGCGAAGAGCGGGCCTTCGAGGAACTTGAATTCGCGATGACCGGTGCTGCGGTTTTCTTCGATCACCTCAGTGCCGGTAATGTCGGAGGGCATGAGGTCGGGCGTGAACTGGATGCGGCTGAAGGCGAGCGAGAGGCACTTGGCGAGTGTGGAAATCATCAAGGTTTTGGCCAAGCCGGGCACGCCTTCCAGGATGCAATGGCCTCGGCTGAAGAGCGCGATGAGCAGCTCTTCAATGACCTGGTCCTGGCCGACGATGACGCGCGCCAGTTGCTTCTTGATTTCGACGAAGGCGTCTTTGAGCTGGCGGACGGCTTCGAGATCGCCGGCGGCGAGATTGGCGGTAGCTGTGTCACTCATGGTCAAGCACGCAAGGGTTAAGGAAATAGAAAACCCCGCGCGCCGCGTGTGCAGCGCGTCGGGTTTGTGGTTAACGTTCTTTTGTATGGTTTCAACGCGATCAAGGGAAATCGTAGTCGTTGGGTGGATGGCGCGGGCGCGAAACGCAAGCGGTTACCTCTGGAAGAACGGAACCGCCCCGCGGTCCAGTTGCATAATCATGCAATAGATGGCCGTGGAATAGACGGGGCCGACACTGAAACCGCCGCCGCCCGGCCAGCTGCCGTCGCCGTTCTGAGTCTGCACCAACCGGTCGAACATGTTCTTGCGGTATTCGCTCCAGGTCATGCGCTGGTCGGCGGGCGAACCGGGAAACATTTTGTCCCAGCCGTCGTCGCCCAGGACATAAAGAGCTTGCGCGTAATACAGGTGCGTATACTCATCGTGGCCAATGCGGCCGGCGCCGCTGATCGGGATCGCGGTTTGGCAGTACTTGAACCACTTCTTGACAAGTTCGTCCTTGTATTCGCCGGCGCTGAACAGGCAGGCGATGGCCGCCGCGGTGAGGGCAGGACGTTCGCCGCCGACCGGCGCGCCGGCGCCGCCGCGGCCCAGGCTATAGACCACGCCGCCGCGCGGCGTCGTGCTGTTCTTCAGGTAGTCGTAGCCTTTCTTGATGATGTGCTTGGGCACCGCGATGCCCGCATTGCGGCAGGCACGCAACGGTTGCAATTGCGTGATCGTCACCGAGCCTTCGTCTTGATCGTGGCCATCGGCTTTCGACGTGTAAAACCAGCCGCCGTGCGTCGATTGAGCGTTGCCGATATACTTCACGGCCCGCGTGAGAATGTCCTTGAGCTTTTCGCGGCGCTCGCGGTCTTCCTCGTCGCCGTAGACGAGTGCGAGGAAGAGCGTGCCGAAGCCATGGCCGTACATGTAGCGGCCTGTTTCGGTCGGGTGATCGGGATTGCCGATAAGCCCGTCGCGATTATTCCCTTTCATGCTGCGTTCCATGAGCCAATCGGCGGCGCGGCGGATGTTGGTGGCGTATTTGCCCTCGCGGATCGTGCTGCCTTCCATGAGCATGGCCATGCCGGCCAGCCCGGTCATCGACACGGGATACTGGTCGCCGTTCGCGCCCCAGTGGCCGTCTTTGAACTGCATCTTGACAAGATACTGTAAGCCCTTTTCAATTGTGGGTTTATATTTATCCTGAATGTCATCGCCGACAGCGTTTTGGGCTTGCAATCCAAGCAACAGGGCCGCAAGAACCGCCGCAACACAAGCAATCTTCTTCATTTCCTTGACTCCTGGGTGGGCCGTTACGGAGCGAAGCCGGAAAGCCAAAGGGGTAGACGATTTATTCTTGCAAATCTGACACAAATTGGAAAGAAGAGAATGTAAGATAGATGCCCAGGAGGATAGTCCATGTC
>JAKEFD010000202.1 GCA_022616245.1 Gemmataceae bacterium | reverse complement strand
TGGATTCGCAACAAACCTGCGAAGGAAAAGGCAGCGGACACGAGCCGCCTTGAATTCAAGAACCGCCGCCTGGACTCCGCGCTGGCCGAATTGGCGGAACGGACCAAGACGACGATCGTTCTCGATCCGCTTCTCGTCCAAACAATTCGGGATTCGATGCAACCGTTTGGACGGCGCTTCGTCGCGGAAGAGGCGGCGCCCAGATCCAACACACCCAATCCGTTTCTGGTTACGGCGACCTTTCAAGGCAAGTACACTGCCGAACATGCGGCACGTGTCTTGGCGCACATGGCGGGCTACGGCGTCAACATGGTCGGCGATGTCATTTACGTCACCCCCAACGCCGGCCTTATGCCGTAGGTCAGGATTCCGTTCATGACCAACGCGCCCAAGACGTATTCCACTGGGGTGGGACAGGAACGGAATCCTATCCTACGAATGCCGGACGCCTAATTGCAGTGCGCCGATTTGCAATGCCCTTGGATTCCTGTGATAATCCATAGGGCTGCGCGAATGGGCTCCACTGGTCAAGCGTTCGCGCCGGCCATATCTTCACGATAATCACGCGGCAAGAACGGCCGCCCGGGAACAAGGAGCGCCATGAGCCAAATCGAATTACGCCCAGGCCTTGCCGACGTGCCGGTCGCCGAGTCCGCCGTCAGTTTCATCGACGGCAAGCGGGCGCGTCTGGAATACCGGGGTATCGCCGTCGAAACCCTGGCGCGCGAAAGCTCTTTCGAAGAAACGGCCTGGCTGCTCCTTAGAGGCGACTTGCCCACGCAAAAACAATTGGCGGATTTCGACGACCAATTGCGCCATCGCCGCCGCATCAAGTACAAGCTCAAGGATTTGATCAAGTGCCTGCCGGAGCACGGGCACCCCATGTACGCGCTCCAGGCCGCCGTGGCCGCCATGGGCATGTTCTATCCGTCGCGCGACATCACCAACCAGCAAAGCAACTGGGACTCGGCGGTGCGCCTCATCGCCAAGCTGCCCACAGTCGTCGCCGCCTTCCACCGCTTGCGGCACGGCGACGAAGCCATTACGCCGCGCGACGACCTCGACCACGCCGGCAATTTTTATTACATGCTGTTCGAGCGCGAGCCGTCGCCGGCCATCCGCAAAGTCATCGACGCCTGCCTGGTGCTGCACGCCGAGCACACCATGAACGCGTCCACTTTCTCCGGGCGCGTCACCGGCTCGACCTTGGCGAATCCGTACACGGTAATCAGCTCTGCCATCGGCACTCTCACCGGCCCCCTGCACGGCGGCGCCAATGAGGAAGTCCTCGACATGCTCGAGGAAATCGGCTCGGTGAAAAATACGCGCGCCTGGGTCGAAGACGCGGTTGTCAAAAAGAAAAAGATCATGGGCTTCGGCCACCGCGTCTACAAGGTGAAGGACCCGCGGGCCACGGTGTTGCAGGAATTGGCCGAACACGTGTTCGCGGAGACGGGGCAGCCGGTGCTCTTCGACATCGCGGTGGAGATGGAAAAAGTCTGCGAAGGCATCTTGGGGCCCAAAGGCATCTATCCCAACGTCGATTTCTACTCCGGCATCATCTATAAGGCATTGGGGATTCCGCGCGATCTGTTTACGCCCATCTTCGCGATCGCGCGCGTTGCCGGCTGGCTGGCCCACTGGCTGGAACAACTGCAAAACAACCGCATCTATCGACCCGAGCAGATTTACGTCGGCAAACAGAACCAGGCGTATGTCGCGCTGTCACAACGGCCTTGAACCGGTTGACGATTCGTAACAATCGGGGGGGGTGGGTGTGTCGCGCAACCAATCCCACAACTTCCTTACCCTGAAACAAGTTACGGCAACGGAAAGGTTGCGCGTGTCAGTCATGAATCAGGTCGCTCGGCCTAGGTGAATTGTCAACTTCAAAAAAAGGCGACTGAGAAAGAGCCGCGACTAAGTATCCGCTTTGAGTCCAACTTCCCCCACCCGACCCACGAGCTTGCTCGAACATTCCGGACACGACAGCGCGTTTTTCTCGCGTAGTTTGCGGCCAGCGTCTTGGGGCAAGCGGTGGGTGATGAAGACCGTTTGCGGGCTGAAGTCCTCGAAATAGAATGCAAGCCATCGGTCAAGCTCTTCGACGAACTTCTTGGGTGGACTGGCGAAGTAGAAGCGGTGGCGATCGATGACCAGGTCGAAACCGGGGTCGTCGTAGAGCGAGCGGGCCACGACTTCGATGCGTTCGGGCATTTCCGTGAGGCAAATGTCCTGGACCCAGACGCCTTTGCTGCCGAGTTGGATGTCGCCGGGCCGGTTGCGGATGAGGAGGTCCGGCTGGCCGGCCAAGAGGGGCTCGCTGCGCGGCCCGCCGGCGGCAATCTCGAAAATCGTATGCGCCGGGCCGCACTGCTGCCAGGACTGGCTGCCGCGCATGAGCCAAAGAAGCTGTAATTGCATGAGCCGGTCCATGTCGCCCAGACCCAAAACGGCGGCCAGGGGCGGACAGACGCGAGCGCAGTCTTCGAGGTCGGCCAGCTCCAGGCCGGCGGCAAACGCGTCGGCACATAAAAGCGCTTGCAGCCGCCGCAGTTGCCCCTTGGACCAGAACGCGCCGCCCTTGGTCACTTCTTCCAGTACGATCTGGGCGAAGGACAAAGGCAGCCAGCGGCAGAAGCACTTCTCGATCTGCTTCGACAGGAAGAGAACGGGATCGCCGCCGATCTCTTGCAGGTCCGCCAGATGCAGCCGGGTGAGCTCGGCCAGGGCGCGCAGCGCGAACGGCTGGGTACCGGCGTGCTCTTCGACTTTTTCGCAGGCATGGGCGACGACTCCGGAGCGGCGTTCAGGATCGCCGCGGCCCAGGCTGTCGCGGGCCAAGCCTGCCAGCATGTCCAATGCTTCCGGGGTAAGGTCTTCGAGAACTTTGGGCGTCAAGAAGTCCCAGGCGGCATCGATCAGCCGGTCGCGGCTGACTGCAAAGCCGGGCCAAAGCAGGAATACCAAAGCGGCCAGCACCATGCCGATGCCCAGCGCGAGCGACAACACCGCCAAAGCAGGCAGGGCGGAGCGTGTGACCGACTCGATGATGATAAAGCCCACGACAGTCAGCGGGCCGGCGACCAGGGCGAGCGCACCTGTGCGCGTCAGGCCGGAGCCGGGCTCGCGGCCGCGGAAGACCAGGCCCTGGGGTGAGTCGATCTCGAGGCGCGGCATGATGCCGCCTTCCCAAAGCTCGACGCGGAAACCGCCGTGCCGCCATTGATGACTTTCCCAAGCGGGGCGGCGCACCTCTGGAACAACGGGGACAGGGACCGAGGAATAGCAGTGCGGGCACAATGCGGACTGCTGGTCCCGCGCCCGCGCTAGCAAGTCCAATAGCGCTGCCCGATCCTGCACGCCTTGCTTCAAAAGGAGACGCTTCAGAAGCAGGTCGCCGCGGCGTGAGTCGATTTGCCGTGCCAGGTCACGGCAGCGCGTCAACGTAGCGGCATCTTTCTCAAGGCCATAGTCGACGATCCAATCCTCGAGAACGCGGATCGGTTCGCGAACTCGGCGGCCGTCCAGCATGAGGCCATGCCGCTCCCAGATGTGTTTGGCCATTTCGACGCGCCGCAACTCGACGCCGCAGCGCGGACAATTCATGCGCACCTGGTCTTCGAGCCGTGCGCAAAGTTCGTCGATAGCGGCATGATTGCCGACGCGTTCCTCGAGACGCCGCAGCTTTTCGATGGCGCGCAGCTTGCCGGTTTGGGCGACGAACGCCTCCAGAATCTCGCGGGCCAGGTGAGACTCCTGGCCCGCAGCCACCAAGAGACCGCCGGCCGCATGTTGCCGCACCTGCACCGGCGTCTCTTTGTCGGCGAGCAGCGGTTTAATCTTACTGAGGACCCTGGGTGCCGGCGGCGCGCCGAGGCGTGCGGCAATCTCCAGCGCCAGGTGCTTCGCGATGGGCTGCAGCGATGCAAGCTTGAATGGTCTTACCAGAAGCGGCAGCAACGCGCGCCCCGCGTCATCCGTCGCCAATAATTCGCCGAGACGACGCAATGACGCGAAACGCCGCCTGCTCTTGTCTGTCTTCAGCTCGTGGCAAATCCACGTAGCCAAGCGCACGTCGGCGTGATCGGCGTGCCGTTCCCGCGCCAGCTCGATCAAGGTGTGCCAGACGGTTTCCTCGGCGTCCGGCTGGCACAGCGCCTTCAGGAGAGCATTGCGAATGTGCTGATAGGCGTCGCGCCGGCCGCGAAACTGATAAATATTGTGCGCATGGCGCAAGTGCCGCTCCAAATCGCCGGCGCGGACCGAGGCGCCGCATTCGGAGCAGGCGACCGGTTTTTCCAGTTCGAGCAATTTCAAGCAGCTACGCACGGCGGCGACGTCAACTTCCCATTCCGGAAGGCGTCGGCATAGGAGGATCTTTTCCTCGAAAGGAAGCGGCCCGACTTGCTCCAGCTCACGCCGAAGTTCGGCGCCAGTCCAAGTACGGTGGCGCCAGGCCTCGCCCAAGGAAGGCAGCCAGGTTTCGCGCGCCAATGCGCGCACGAGGCGCTGCGACGAGCGCGCTAATTCCGCAAGCAGCTCTGTGCGTGGAGTGGGTCCGTCGGCTGGCACAGCATTCACCAGGCCCCTGCCCTGCCCCACGCTGCGCAGGCAACTAAGGTAGGGCGCCAGTGCCGACGGCGGCTTAAGTGGGAGTTGACTGGCCGGCGGCAGACCTAGCGGCTCCCAGCGCTTGGCCAACGCTTCCTCCAGTGCGGCGCGATAGACCGCAGTCGGGTTCATGCTTTCCGCGCAGGCGGCAACAACGGCATCATGCGCCGCCGTGTCGCCTTCGAAAAGCGAAAAATCCCAAAGGCGCTCGAGCGCCTGCGGCCGCGGCGTCCAGCTGCCGCGCACGTCGAGGTAGCCATGCGCTTTGCCCAAATGCTCGCCGCGTTCGCGGCGCGTCAACTCGATGCCGCATTCCGGGCAAGTGTCCGGTCGCTCCTCCTCCAAGCGTTCGCGGGTACGGCGAGCTTGAGCTGCGGATAGACCAGCGCGCTCGAGCAACGCCACGGCCTGCAGCGCCGCGTCGGTGTCGTCCAACCCGACGGCATGGGCCAAAGCATACACCTCGTCGTCGTCGCGCGTTCGGGCGAGCAACAGGCGCGCCGCTTCCAAACGCAGCTCGGCCTGTGGATCACGCAGTCTTTCTGTAAGAAGCGCGTCGGCTTCCTCTTGTCGAGTTGACTTGCTGCTTATTTGTGCCAGAACCTGCAGCGACCAGCGACGCACCTCGGGCAAGGCAGAGTCAGCCCAGGCGCGCGCCAGGACCATCTCTTCCACGGCGCGCGTTGCCAACGCGACCGCGCTCGGCGATACGCCGTCAGCGAAGGCGACGCGCGCTTCCGCCCAGCGGCACAGTGCTTGCGGTGAATGCTCGGTCAGCTCCGCGCAAGCGCCTGCGGATACGAGCGGCCCCGCGGAGTCGTTGCGGCGCGAGAACACAGAGTAGAATATCGGCTCGGTTGTCAAAGGCACGGCCGGATCAAGCAGCGGCGACCGCGCCGGCCCTTGCGCGAGCAACGCGCCGTCGCTGAGTGTCTCGGGCGGCGCTCCGACGCCCCGGCGCACGACCATGTCCAAACCTGCCGCCGTGCCGAAGTCGATGAAGATCTTTGCTTGAGCTGGGCCCGACACCAGCGCGAACACGGCGGCCGGCGGTGCGGGCGGCGGACTGTCGAGCCACTGCAAGAGTTCTTCGACGGTGGCAGGCCGGCGTGCCGGTTCGGGGTGGAGCACGCGCCGCAACAATTCGACGAAACCGCCCGGCCAGCGCTCGGCCAAGACGTTTTCGTCAACGCCGAGCTGTTCGGCCCAGCCGCGCACGTGCCGCTCCGGAATCGCGCGTAGACTGGTCTCCAAACGAAGGAAATGATCCGGAAGGAAATGGGCCCAACCGCGCCGCTGCTCCTCGGCGATGCGTTCCGGGGACTGGCCGGACAAGAGAAAAAATGCGACCGCTCCCCATGCGAATAAGTCGGAGCGCTGATCCGGAAGCGCCGGCGGTTCTTCCACCAGTTCGGGCGCGGCAAAGCCGCGCGGCAATCGCTCCGCGGGAAACTGCCGTCGCCAACTCTGCAGAGTCAGCGACAATCCGGCCGCTGCCGCCGATCGGTCCTCGTCTGGACGGACAGGAATGTCCTGTCTACGGTCAATGACCATGTCGGTTCCGACATAGTGTATCCGGTCACTGCCGTCCACAAGCACGGCTGCGGGACCCAGTCCCGCAAGCAGCAAACCTTCGCTGTGCGCGTGGCGAACCAAGTCGAGCAGTTCCGCCGACACCGACAGGAGGGACGTCAAGGGGACAGCGCCGCCTAGCCACTCTGCGAGAAACTTGCCGTGGGGCCGCGCAAAGACCGTGATAGGTTCCTGTTCCGCGACAAGGTTGTCTTCCGAAGCAAACGAAAAGAAATCGCGGTCGTTGGTCACTTCCAGGACATCGACAGGTTCCGGCCAAAGGTTGGTGGAACGCCGCGACAGAACGGCATGAACTTCCGAACGGGCCCGAGCGCGACGCTCCTGTACATAAGGCAAATCGTCCAGCACGGGATAGTGAACGGCGCGCAGGAAAACGTCGCCCCATTCGATCTCGTCGGTTTCGCGCAGTCTTTTGTTGGCGAAGTCAAAGTTGCGGAAAATCTTCTTGCCGGCGTACAGTCCGTACCATGGAGTCTCCGCGACCACGCCGGTGACGACATAGCCGCTCCTGGTAGACCCTACCGCCCCGCTCACCCAGCGCTCGCCTAAGAAAAGCCTCATGGTGCAATGATATTCTGGCGCGAAATGGAGTGCTTTCCAAGGGGAGCTGTGAGCGCTCACACCTCCGGTCCCTCTTCCTTCAGGACGAGGGATCAGATTCATGACAGACTAGCGCGACCTTTATTTCGCCGTAAGTCCTTTCATTTTAAGGAAGTTGCAAAATAGGTCGCGCGACACACCCACACCCCCCCTCCCGTGCTCGAAATGTCTAAGTCGGCGTCACTTCACGGTGATCAGCCGGTCCTCCTTGGGAAACGTCGTGACCTCCAGACCTTTGAAATGAATCTCTTGCGGAATGCTGTTGGAGTGCAATTGCAGCGCGATCGGGCCTTCGGCAATCTTTTCCGGTTCCGGGTCGCGCCAATCGAGCACCTCTTTGCCGCCGACGGCCAGGCGAATGCGGTTGCCCTGAGCCAGGATCTCCATGTCGTTCCAGTCGTGCTGCTTGCCGGCCTTGATGGCTACTTGGCGAATTTCCTTGGGCGGGTTGATGCCGCCCGCGCGGCGATAAAGGTCAAAAAGTCCCCAGTCGGACGGGAACATGACCAGATGCCCTTGATACGTGTGCTTGGCTTTTTCCTTGGCGGCGTCCTTGGCCTCCTTGGGCACGAATTTCTTGCCCCAAAGAGCCACGCCGGAGTGCATTTCGGATTCGACCAGCTTCGCCGCGAAAATCAGGCGGAAATCGGAAAAGTTGCGCTTGGTGAACAGATACGTGCTGAACTTGAGCGGCTTGTCGTTGCGAGCCACGATGACGCCTTCCTTGACCGACCACAGGTCCTGATAACCTTCCCAGCCGTCAAGGTTTTTGCCATTGAAGAGCTTGATCGTTTCACTTGTTCCTTTGCGTGGCGGAATCTCGGGCGCTTTTTTCTCGTCCTTCTTTTGCGCCGCCAAGGGCTGGACAATCGCCAGCAGCGCGACGAGCCAAGCGCTCGTCATCAATCCGAAGAATCGATTCATCATTCCTCTCCAATAAAGGTGTTATGTTACTTCAGTTGCTTCAGCATCACATTGCGGAAGTGAATCTCCGCCCCTTCCGATTGCAAAAGAATCCGGCCCCTGGTCAACTCGGCGTTGGCGCCCTCGTTGACAGTTTCGCCATTAACCACCAGCTTGACGTTCTTGCCCTGGCACGTGATCTCGTATTGATTCCATTCGCCGAGCTTCTTTTCCACGTCGTCCTTCATGCGGAAGTAGTGGCGCGACACCTTGGGATCCTGGCGTTTGGGGTCGACGTCCAGCTTGAAGTTATCGACCAGCCAGAAATCGCCGGCCCGGCCCGCCATCAGTTGCGCTTCGATCGCTTTGGGCCAGATCTTGTCTGGGCCGACGACATGGACAAAGACACCGCTGTTGCGGCCGTACTTGACGTGAACACGCTCGCCCCAGCGCCATTCCACTTTGAGCGTGTAGTTTTCGTATTCCTTGTCGGTGATGACGTAGCCGTTCACATTGCCTTCACAGTAGAGGACGCCTTCTTTTACAGTGAAGACTTCGCCGGCGTCTTTCTTCTTGGGATCGAGGAAGACTTTCCAACCGTCGAGGTTCTTGCCGTTGAAGAGCTTGATCCAATCATCACCGGCGTGTGCAACGCCGCCTGCCAACAAAGCCAGCGTGCATGCCGCTGCCAATGCGAAGCCGATGCGTTTCATGATGCGATCTCCTGGTATCCTCCGGATGCATTGAAGTGCCAGTGTACTCTGTCCGAATGCCATCGCCACAAGATTCTTGGAAAGTGGCAGTGTTTGCCGAATTTTTGACTTTTGCCCTTAAAAAACCTAGGTTTGAGCGACAGCCCATACGCCCTTCCCGTCCCCTTGGCCGTTCCGCCAGGGCGCCTCTTGCGCGAATGGACACCCCAGAGGAAACTCCGTGTCATCGTTGCAGTTATCGAAAGGCGCCGAGCCCTATCCCGGCTACAAACTGGTGCGGTTTCTGGGCCGGGGCGGTTGGGGCGAGGTCTGGAAGGCAGAACGCAAGGAAGACGGCGCCATGTTCGCGCTGAAATTCCTGCCGAGCGAGTCGCAACTCGTCGCGTCCAACGAAATCCGCGCCCTGCAGGCCATTCGGCAACTGGATCATCCCTACCTCGTGCGCACCGAGCAAATCTGGAGCTGCAGTGGTTGCCTCGTGATCATGATGGAACTGGCGGAAGGCAACCTGCTCGATCTCTACGACGTTTACATGAAGGAATTCCGTCAACCGATCTTCGCCGACCATTTGTGCTACTATCTCAGCCAGGTGGCCGACGCCCTGGATTTTCTCAACCGACGCCAGCACCAGGTCAACGATCAATGCGTCGCTTTTCGGCATTGCGACGTCAAGCCGAGCAATCTACTGATGGTGGGCCTGCAGCTCAAACTAGCGGACTTCAGTCTCGGGGTGCAAACAACCACGCCGATCTGCCGGCATCGCAAAGTCGGCACGCTTGATTATGCCGCCCCGGAGATTTTTCAAGGCTGGCTCAGCGAGCGTACGGATCAATACGCACTGGCGATCACGTATTTCCAACTTCGAACCGGCCAATTGCCGTTTCGCGATACGCCGTCGACGTTCAGCAGAAAATACATGCGACCGGCGCCGGACCTGTCCGGACTGTCCGCGACGGAGCAAACAATCCTGCGCCGCGGATTGGCCCCGGTGCCGCAGGACCGCTGGCCGACCTGCACCGAGATGATGCAACGCTTGACTCGCGCCGTCGGCGCGCCCTCCGAAAGCCTCCAACCTGTTGGCTAAAATGCTAACCACGTGGTTAGAAAAAGTACTCCCCTATGCTCGCCGCGTTTTTCTCCCTCGCTGCTGTTTCCCCTGCCCGACAAAGCTCGTTTCGCCTCTTGGCAGCCGCTCATGTCGGCATGGTCGGTTGCGCGGTCGCCGCCACTTTCCTCGCCGACCACTGGCAACGACCAGTGCTGCTCGGCCAAGTGCTCCTCATCGCCGGCATTGTCGAGGGCGGCTTGCTCGTCGGCTGGCGGCTGACGCAGTTACCGAAAAGTCAAGCACTCGAGTTTCTGCTGGTTAGCCCGCTGCGGCCGCCGTTCGTGTTTTTGAGCGAAGCTGCCGTGGGCCTGGCCCGGTTGGCGCTGGTCACGCTCGCGAGTTTGCCTTTCCTGGCGCTGCTCCTTTATCATGGTGCGCTTTATCCTGAGGACTTGCCGGCCTTGCTGCTCGTGCCCTGGACTTGGGGCGCTGTCACCGGGCTTAGCCTGACGCAATACGCTTATGAACCGCCAGGTATGCGCCGCTGGTTCGAGCGATTCTTCTTGGCCTGCGTGCTGTTCTACCTGATCGTCGGCGTGCTGGCCGCCGAGCATTTGCCGCGTTGGCTCTCGCTGCTGCCCGCGCCGGCGGCGTCCGCGATCATCGATGCCTTCCGCGGTTTCCACGAAAACAACCCGTTCGCCGTCATGCAATTTGCCATGCAAAACGCGCCGGCTTGGGCCTGGCCCAAAGTGGCCTTTGTCATCGTCGTTGGCCTTGTCTGGGCGACGGCGGCTTTGATCCGCGGCGCCATGCGTTTGCACGGCCATTTCCACGACGAGCATTATCGCCCCGCTTGGGAAGGGCAAAGCCGGCATCGCCCCCAAGTCGGCGATCAGCCGCTCACCTGGTGGGCGATCAAGCGCGTCACAAAGTTCTCGGGCCGAATCAATCTGTGGCTCGCGGGTGGCTTCGGCGTTTTGTATGCCGTTTTCACCGTTTTCGAAAACGACTGGCCCGATTGGCTGGGCCGCAGCGTCTTCGACATCTTCGAGCGCATGGGCGGCATACCGGCGCTGGCGACGGGCCTCGTGCTTTTGTCGGCAGTGCCGGCGGCGTTCCAGTACGGCGTCTGGGACAGCAATACGCACGACCGCAGCCGGCGACTTGAACTCTTGCTCTTGACGCACATGGACGGCCGTTCCTACTGGCATGCTTCGTTTAGCGCGGCCTGGAAACGCGGCCGTGGCTATTTTCTCATCGCGCTCGTTCTCTGGCTGGCCGCGTGGTGGGCCGAAAAAGCGACCTTGGCCCAGGTGCTGGCGGGCATGTCCGCCGGCGTGATCCTCTGGTCCTTCTACTTTGCCCTCGGCTTCCGTGCTTTTGCAAGGGGCATGCACGCCAACCTGCTCGGCTTGGCGCTGTCGATCGGTATTCCGCTGGCAACTGTCCACCTGTGCCAGCGCGGCCTCGACGACTGGGCGGCGCTGCTGCCTCCTGGCACTGTCTTCCTCGCGGTCACGCGCGACTATTCGCTTGCCCTCTTTCTGGGTTCCGTGTTGGCGGGTTTGGCCGCGCTCTGGCTCGTGCGCAGGGGCTTGGCGAAATGCGAATCGGAATTGCGGCGTTGGTACTCGGAAAACCACGGGCTAAAGGCGCAGTGAGTCGAAAGAAACGCAGAGGCGCGGAGAAACGCAAAGTAAGAGACAGAATAGGACAGCCTACTTATTCCTTTTTTTCTCCGCGTTCCTCCGCGCCTCTGCGGTTATTCCCAATCTCATCTCACCTTGCCGCTTCCACACAGGCGCGATTCCGAGTATCGTTGTGCCATGCCCGACCGAGCGCTCTTGCCCTGCCGCCATCGAGGCCCGCGCCAAGCCGGCGGGGTTTTTGGCTGCGGCTCTCCGCGCCTTATTGGACTGAAGCTAGTCACGCACGAACATTGCTCGGAATGCGGACTGCGCGATCACGCGCTGGAGCCAAACGAGCCCGAACCTGCGCGCCACCTTTGGCCATGCGCCCATCTTGGCGACGACCTGCCCCAAGCGCCGGGACGCCGGCGCTGCAGCCATCCGCGGCATCGCGAAACTGACTGGGCCGCCTGCCAGGAATGTCCCGATTATCTATTCCCACGCTTTACCAGCTTCCTACCGCAAACAACTGTGCGCCGACTGATTGCGCTAGGGCCCCAGCGCGATCAACCCGATGGTTGGTGGCGCCTGGACAACGTGCAACGCGGCTACCGAGAGCTGGCCCGGCGCTTCGCGCGGCGCAAACATCCCTATCCCGGCCGGTTTGCCGGACGCGGCATCGTCCTCGCCGGCGGCGGCGCCTATTTTGCCTGTGCGTATGTGACCATTCGCGTCCTGCGCCACGTCGGCTGCCGTCTCCCCATCGAGCTATGGCACCTCGAAGGCGAAATGAATGCCACGCGACAAGCCATCGTCGAACCGTACGGCGTGGTTTGCCGGAACGCCGACGCTCTGGTTGCGACTCACCCCTTTCGCTTTCTCGACGGCCACTGGTGGAAAGGCTGGCAGCTAAAGCCCTACGCGATCGCGCACAGCGCTTTCGAGGAGGTTCTCTATCTCGACGCCGACTGCTACCCCGTCCGCGACCCGGAGTTCTTGTTTTCCTGGAAGGGCTATCGCCGTCATGGAGCGATTTTCTGGCCCGACCTGCCCGCGTCGGCATTTCTGTTTGGTCCTGGAGCACGGCAGGTCTTCGGTGTCGCAGTGCCTGGGCCGCCGCTCGAATCTGGGCAAATGCTCATCGACAAGCGGCGCTCGTGGCCCCAACTTCAATCCACGCTGTGGTATAACTCCCACGCGGACTACGTTTATCGCCATTTATGGGGAGACAAAGACACGTTCGCGCTCGGCTGGGCACTGCATGGCCGCAAGTATGCGATGCTGCATGACCAAGCCGGTTGGGAAGGGCACACCATTTTGCAGCGCGACGCCGACGGACAGGTGTTGTTTCTGCACCGTTGCCGCGACAAATTTCGTTTCAAGCAGGAGACGTTTTCGAGCAATCTTCAGCACGCTTCGGAGAATATCTATCATCCGAAGCTGGCGCTGGAGGATTTCTGCTTCGAAGCGCTGGCGGAGCTGCGCATCGAATTGGGCGCGAGGTAGCGATTGGCGGATCTTCAAATCGATGTTAGTAAGTGGAAACATACGCAAAAAGAACCATTTTCTTGTCACAATTCGGGTATCTGGTTACCGCGTAGTTGTTTTATGAAAGCGCGCACTCGAACGTGCCGCTGTTTGAGGTGAAGCAGCGTGGGCGGTGATCGTGCAAGAAGCCGCGGA
>JAKEFD010000201.1 GCA_022616245.1 Gemmataceae bacterium | reverse complement strand
GCCGCGCCGCCTTGCGGATAGGTGACATCGGGCAGCACAAGGAACGCCGGCAGGTTCTCGTTGACCGTGCCGAGGCCATAGGTGACCCAGGCGCCCATGGCGGGATCGCCGCCGAAACGATTGCCCGTGTTCAAATGATAGAGCGCGGTCGGATGATCGGTGCTCTCGGCGACGCAGCCGCGGTAGAAGCACATGTCGTCGACGCAATCGGCGAGGTGCTCGAAGTGTTCGCACACGTCCATGCCCATGCGGCCCGCTTTGCGAAAGCGGAACGGGCTGGCAACGAAATAGCGGCGGCCGCTTTCCATGGCCGAGGCGAAGCGATCCTGGCGGACGAATTCCGACATGTGCAGCCGTTCGAGGCGCGGCTTGGGGTCGAAGGTGTCCAGATGGCTCGGCCCGCCTTCCATGAGCAGGAAGATGCAGGCCCGCGCCCGCGCCGGGTGATGCGGGCGGCGCTCGGCGAGCGGGCCGGCTTCCGCCTTCTGTTCGGCGAGAAGCGCGGTGAGCGCGACGCTGCCCAAGCCGGCGCCGAGGCCATAGAGGAATTCGCGACGGTGCATCACTTCGCTCTCGCCTAGTCCTTGAAGGTAGTTTACTCAGTCAATCCCATCAATAAACGAAGATGAATTCATTGCTGTTCAAGAGCACTAAACACACTTCCGCCAAAGCCCGAGCCTCGGCGCCGACTTCCCACGGGCGCAGCGGCGGCTCGTAGCCTGCCGGGTTCCAATCTTCCTCAATCTCGACGCGGGCGCCGCTGAACTCCGCGATGTGCGTGCGGACGATGCGTTTGGGCAATTCTTCCTTCACCGGCTCCACACGGCGATGATGCTCCAGCATTTTCTGCCGATGCGCCAGGCAAAGCTGCCGTTCCTTCGCCGAGGGCAGCCGGCCTAGGACCGAACGAAATGCCGCGTCGATCTGTTTCGCCGGGTCCGCCTCCTGCTTATCGAGCCGCACTGCCAGCGCCAGGGCCATGTCGTGCGCGAAGCGGCTGTTGAACAACGCGAACGCCTGCGGCGTCACGGTGCTTTCCTCACGGCGCTCGCAGGACACGTTCATGTTGGCCGCGTTGAAGACCTCCAAGAACGGATCGGCGAGCGTGCGGATATTGGCAGCGTAAATCGTGCGGCGGTTCCTTTGCTCTTTCTTCGGCGACGGCTGATAGATGGGCGCCAAGGCTCCCATGATGAGCCGCGGCTGCAGGGCCACTTCCGGATTGATTTCCGGGAAGACGGGCGGGCCGCCGAGCGCTGGTCGTAGGATAGGATTCCGCTCCTGTCCGACTTTGGGGACAGGATCGGAATCCTGTCCCACGGCGATGGCCAGCATGCTGTCGCGCAATTCCTCGGCGGCGAGGCGACGCGCCGGGAAGTATGTAAGATACTGGTTCAAGGGATCGGCTTTTAGCACGTCGGCCATACGCGGGTGCTCGCCGGCTTGCTGATAGACGGCAGAGCGCAGGATCAGGCGATGCAGCGCCTTGACGCTCCAGCCGTTGTCCACGAAATACTGCGCGAGCCAATCGAGCAATTCGGGATGCGTCGGCCGCTTGCCCATTTTGCCGAAGTTGTTGCTGGTTTCGACCAGACCCTTGCCAAAGTGATATTGCCAGACCCGATTGACCAAGACGCGCGCGGTGAGCGGATTCTTGGGGCTGGCGATCCATTGGGCGAAAGCCAAACGCCGGCCCTTGGTCGTTTCGGGAATCGTCGCGGCGTCGGCGCCAAAGACGGCGCTCAAGACGCCCGCGGAAACTTTTTCCGCCGGCGCTTGCAATGAACCGCCGACGAGAATGTGCACGTCCGGCGTCGGCACGGATTTTTGCAAACCGCCGCTCGACACGCTGAATGCCCATGGCTCATAGCGCTTGGCTTCGAGCTTGTAGTAGTCGAGGCGCTTGCGATAGGTGCGCCGCAATTCCTCTTGTTCATCCTTGGCGACGTTGGGCAGGTTCTTGAGCCGTTCTTCGTTGAGCCTGATGCGCGCTTTCACCTCTGTCGCCGCTGCCGCGAAGCCGGCAGTCTTTTCCGACGGCAGAAACGGCACAGCCCGCTCTTCGAACTGCGCCGGCGCGAACACCGCTTGCACGCGGTAGTAATCGCGTGTCGGCAACGGGTCGAACTTGTGATCGTGGCAGCGGCAACAGTTGAGGGGCAACGCGAGAAACGTTGTGCCGACCGCGTTGGTCACATCATCGAGGAACATCTGCCGGGTCACTGCCGCAACGCTCATGCCTGTGTGCTCCCACGGCCCCATGCGCAGATAGCCGACAGCGATGAGGCGTTCCGCTTTTTCGTGGGACGGGTCTCCAGGCCCGTCCGGAACGGCCTTGGAGAGCCGTCCTACGTCGTCCATTTCGTCGCCGGCGATTTGCTCGAGGATGAACCGGTCGTAGGTCTTGTCCTGATTGAAGCTGCGGATGACGTAATCGCGGTAGCGCCAAGCATTGGGCCGTTCGTAGTCGTTGGAGTAACCGCCGCTGTCCGCGTAGCGGACCACGTCCAGCCAGTGGCGCGCCCAATGCTCGCCATAGCGCGGCGAAGCTAAGAGCCGTTCCACGACTTTTTCCCACGCCTGTGGCGTTGCGTCGCGCACAAAGGCGTCAATCTCCGCTGGCGTCGGCGGCAAACCGGTCAGGCCAAACGTCACGCGCCGGAGCAACGTGGGGCGGTCGGCGGCCGGCGCGGGTGTCAGGCTGTTCTCTTTGAATTTCGCTTGAACAAAGGCATCGATCGGCGTCTTTACCCAGCCGCCGTCGATCCCCGCCTTCGGCACGGTTGACTGCTTCACTGGTAGAAAGGCCCAGGCGTCGCGCGGGTCCACCTTCCATTCGCTCGACTTGGCGCTGGCCGCCGGCGCCGGCCAAGGCGCTCCTCCTTCGATCCATCGTCTAAGGTCGGCGATTTCTTCTTTGGTCAGCCGGCTTTCCTTCTTGGGCGGCATCTTGAGTTCGCCCATTTGCAGCACCGCTTGATAGAGCAGACTTTTCTCGGGATGGCCGGGAACCAGCGCGGGGGCCGTGTCGCCGCCTTTGAGCAAACTCAAGCGCGAGCGCAGATCGAGGTTGCCGCGCAGCTTGGGCTCGTCGCCGTGGCAGCCGAAACATTTCTGTTTAAGGAGAGGTTCGATTTGGCGGCGAAAAAGGTTTTCCCCCGTCACCGGCTCGTCAGCCGGCGCCGCGCTGGCGAGTGCCGCCGACACTAGACAAACAGCAAGGCTCACTCCGCCGCGCTCGGCCATGGGTCCAATCCTTGAAAACAGGATTGAAGCACGGACGTCACTCCGTGCTTTGATTCCGAAAGGAGCATACCGCCGAGCATACGGGCTGCGAATCGGGTTTGTCAACCAACGAATGGATGGTTGCCGGGTGGCCCCGGCCTGATGTCAGAACGTCACTTCGGCGTGGCGCGCGTTGTAGTTTACCGTCTTGACGGTCCCCGCCGGCAGAATCTCAACCTTGAACTCCCGCGCGGCGGTCGACTCGTTGGTCACGCCGGCGGGCGGCGCCGCCGAGATCGTCAGTTTCTTCGCGCCGTCGTCCCACGACAGCTTCGTCCACGTGCCCTTGTTCTGCTGGTAATGCTGACTGTTGCCGTCATCCTCATACATCGTGAACTCGCCGCTCGCGCCGCTGTAAACCTTGAGCGTCGTCGGCTCGGTCACCGGCTGCGCCATATATTGCCGCACCGGATCGAAGGGAATGATGGCCCCGGCGCGCACATAGATCGGCATCGTCGCCAGGTCCACCTTACGGGTCACGGTCGTGCTGCCGTTGTGCCGCGCGTTGTCCCACCAGTCGTACCACGTGCCGGCGGGCAGGTAGACGGCGCGCGACGTGGCGTCCTTCTCGTAGACGGGGGCAATCAGCAGGTCGCGGCCCCAGAGGTATTGCTGCGACTGCCCGCGCGCCTGCTTGTCGTTCGGATAATGCAGCCACAGCGCGCGCATCAGCGGCATGCCCGTGTCGTAGGCCTCGCGTGCCAGCGTGTAGGTGTAAGGCATGAGCTGATAGCGCAGCTCCG
>JAKEFD010000200.1 GCA_022616245.1 Gemmataceae bacterium | reverse complement strand
ACGAGGCGCCTCATGACACGCTGCATCTTGATTGGCATCGTCGCTTTCGCGGCCGCCGCCCCCGCGGCCGCCCAGGAAAAAACCAAGAAGTACAACATCCTGTTCATCGCCGCCGACGATTTGAACACCAACCTCGGCTGCTATGGCCATCCGCTCGTGAAGTCGCCCAACGTCGACCGGCTGGCCAAGCGCGGCACGCTGTTCGCGCGGGCGTATTGCCAGTTTCCGCTATGCAATCCGAGCCGGGCTTCGATCATGACCGGCATGCGCCCGGATACGACCAAGGTCCTCGAAAACGCGACCCACTTCCGCAAGAATCTGCCCGACGCCGTCACCATGTCGCAGTTCTTTCGCAATCTCGGCTATCACGCGGTGCGCATCGGCAAGATCTACCACTACGGCGTGCCCGCGCAGATCGGCACCAACGGCCTGGACGACGACAAATCCTGGGACAAGGTGATTAATCCGATCGGCCGCGATCGCAAAGAAGAAGACCTCCTCATCAATTACAACGCCAACAAGAAAGGCTTCGGCGCGTCGTTGGCCTGGCACGCCTCCGAGGGCAAGGACGACGAATACACCGACGGCAAGATCGCGCGCGAAGCGGTCAAGTTTCTCGAATCACGCAAACGGCAGGACCAGCCGTTTTTTCTCGCGGTGGGTTTCTTTTTGCCGCATGTGCCGTGGATAGCGCCGAAAGGGTACTTTGACAACTATCCGCTCGAAAAAATCCGGATGCCGCTGGAGCCCAAGGACATTCGCGCAGGCGTGCCGGCGGCCGCCTTCACGGTCAATCCACCCAACTACGGCATCAGCGACGAAGACTGCCGCCGCGCGATCCGAGCTTACTGTGCCAGCGTGGCGTGCATGGACGCGCAGCTCGGCCTCATCCTCGATGCTCTTGAAAAATCGGGGCTGGCCGAAGACACGATCATCGTTTTCTGGGGCGATCATGGCTGGCTTTTGGGCGAGCACGGTCTTTGGCAAAAGATGTGTCTCTTCGAGGAATCGGCGCGAGTGCCCTTGATCGTCGCGGCGCCGGGGCAAAATGCGCCGGGCAAGAGCAGTGAGCGCCTGGCGGAACTGGTGGACGTCTATCCGACGCTCGTCGACCTTGTCGGAGAAAAAGTGCCTGCGTCTTTGCAAGGGAAAAGTCTGCGGCCGCTTTTGAACGATCCGAGCATGCCCTGGAAGAAAGGGGCCATCACGCAGGTGACGCGCGGCGCGCCCAAGAAGGGCGAGTCGTTCATGGGTTACAGCTTACGCACCGAGCGCTATCGCTACACGGAGTGGGACGGCGGCGCCAAGGGAATTGAGCTCTACGATCACCAGGCCGATCCCAAGGAGCACAAGAATCTGGCTAACGATCCGGCGATGCGAAAGACCATCGACGAGTTACGGCCATTGCTCTACGAGCTGACCAATCGACCATTGCCCAAAGCGGAGATTCGGTAGACGCGGAGGGTGGTGTGACATTTCAGCCGTGAGTCCATAATCAAGAAAACATGGAAATCGCACGATTGGTCGTTATCGCCGCGGCCATCGTCTTGTGTGTCGGCTGGATCGGACTGGCAGCAGTTAGACAGCCAAGACTGACGCCGGCCCCGGACGACGTCATCTTGCGTTACGGCTTCACATTGCGTTGCCTGGGCCTGCTCTCGGCATTGGCCGCACCACTTTGCATGATCCTTTTGATGGTCTTGGCGCCTATTCCGAGGGCACGCGATGTGTATCTGGCCGGCGGCATTCTCTTCGGCCTCGGCTGCATTGGCGGCATCCTGCTTTTGGAGATTGAAGGAGTGCGAATCGCATGTAATGCCCAACGAGTGTTGAGCATTTCGCCTTGGCGCAAAGAGCGGGCTTGGCGCTGGGAGGAAATCGAACAAGTCACGTTTTCACGGCTCAACCGTTGGCTCGTGCTCAAGGGACCGGGCGGAAAGAAAGTGCGTGCTTCTATCTATTTGTTGAGAATTCAAGATCTTGTTCAGGCCGTCAAGCAGCACATTCCCGACAAGAAGCGCGAACAAGCCAAAGCATATCTTGAGAATCCGGCCAAACATTGGTAACCGAGTGATCCTTGTCGTCGCCCGCAAGCTCAACAATTCATGCCTTGACGTTGTGCAGGATTGGATTGCCCTGGTTCCGTGCACGCCCTGTCTATCCAACTGAACTCCTTTGCTTTGCATTGGTTGCGCGGCGGCCCTTCGCAGAGCCCACGCCTTGGCACAGTGATTGCTACCCTCATTGCGAAAGTCCTCTCTCCACCCGCGCCTTTGCGCGCGGCCTCTCTTCACGGGACAGTGCGTTGTTCCTGGTCATTCATCCTCGACAATCGACCGCGCGGAGCGTGCGCGCACGGAGGCTTTTTTGGAGCCACTTGGCGAATCGGTCTGCCCCTATTGCGGCGTAGGATGCCGGCTGGCCTTTGAAGGAGTCAAGAATCAGGTGTTGCGCGTGCGCGGCGTCGAAGCCGCGCCGGCAAACCTCGGCGGCATTTGCGCGAAAGGGGCGCAGCTTGGTCCAACCATTCGCACTGCGGACCGCTTGACCAAGCCGCAACTGCGACTCAGCCGGCATGACGCGTTTCGGTCCGTAGATTGGGACACCGCCCTGCGCTATGCCGCCGAAATCTTCACGAACCTCTTGCACACCCACGGTCCTCAAGCAGTCGCCTTCTATGGCAGCGGCCAGCTCGACACCCAGACCGTCTATCTCATCACGAAACTGTTCAAGGGGCATCTCGGCTGCAACAACACCGACTCGAACAGCCGCTTGTGCATGGCGGCGGCCGTGGCAGGTTATCGCACCAGCCTGGGCTGCGACGGCCCGCCCACCTGTTACGACGACATCGAGCTGGCCGACTTGATCCTTATCATGGGCTCGAACATGGCCGAGGCCCATCCGGTCACATTCGACCGCATCCGGGCAAGCAAGAAGAAACGGCCCGAGCAGCAAATCGTCGTCATCGACCCGCGCCGTACCGTGACGGCCTTAGCCGCAGACCTACACCTGGCCGTCGCGCCCGGCGGCGACATTGCTCTCTTAAACGCGCTGGGCAAGATCCTCATCAACATCGGAGCGGTGGATCGCGCATTCGTCGGCGACCACACGCGCGGCTTCGAGGAGTTTCGCCAATTCCTGCAAGCACAGGACGTTAACGAACTAAGCGCGGTGGCGGGCGTCGCGCCCGGAGAGTTGTTTGCGCTGGCTTCACGCATTGCAGAAGCAGGGAGTCTCCTCAGTTTCTATTGCATGGGACTGAACCAGAGCACGGTGGGGATGTGGAAAAACAACAGCCTGATCAATCTGCACTTGCTCACCGGCCAAATCGGCAAACCCGGCGCGGGGCCGTTTTCGCTCACTGGTCAGCCGAACGCCATGGGTGGCCGCGAAGGGGGGTTACTGTCGCATCAGTTGCCGGGTTACCGTTTTGTCGAAGATGCGCTGCATCGAGCCGAGTTGGAAGCATTCTGGCAGCGGCCGAAGGGAACGATCTCACAAAAGCCAGGACTTACCGCGGTCGAAATGTTCCGCGCGCTGGAAAAGGGGCAGCTCAAGGCGCTCTGGATCGCCGGCACCAACCCGGCGGTCAGCCTGCCCGATTTACACCAGGTGCGCCGCGCTTTGCAAAAAGCGCAGCTCGTCGTCGTGCAAGATGTGTACCATCCGACGGAGACGACGCGGCTGGCCGACGTGATATTGCCGGTTGCTCAGTGGGGTGAGAAGGACTGGACCAGCACCAACAGCGAACGCATGGTCAGCTACAGCCCGAAGCTATGGGACCCGCCGGGCGAAGCGCTCCCCGATTGGCAAATCCTGGCACGGTTCGCCGCCGCGCTCGGCTTTGAAGGCTTTAATTATTCTGACGCCGGTCAAGTTTGGGATGAGTTCATCCAGCTCACGAAGGGCCGGCCATGCGACATGGCAGGCGCCACGAGCGAGCGTCTGCGCGACGTGACGAGCTTGCAGTGGCCCTGTCCGACGCCGGACCATCCGGGCACGAAACGACGTTACCTGGACAAAGTCTTCGGCACGCCGGACGGCAAAGCGTTGTTTCTGCCACGCGACCACCGTGAGCCGCGGGAAGTTCCCGATCACGAGTTCCCGTTCATTCTGACGACGGGCAGGCTGTACACGCACTGGCATACGCTGACGCGCACCGCCAAGGCGGACAAGCTGGTCAAGCGCGAGCCCGGGCCTTTTGTCGAAGTCAACCCGGAAGACGCGGGCCAACTCGGCGTCGACGACGGCGATTTGCTGCAAATCTCCAGCCGGCGCGGCACCGTGCAGCTCCCTGCCAGGCTGCACACCGGCGTGTTGCCCGGCATGGTCTTTCTGCCCTTTCACTGGGGCGATCAGTTCTGTGAAGGCAACGCCGCCAACTACCTGACGATTAGCGCGATCGGCAGAGTCGCGAAACAACCGGAGCTGAAATTCTGCGCGGTGGCACTGGAGAAAGTCAGAAGTGACCACCCACAACTAACCACTAACCACTCACCACTAACCACTCACCAACCATGAACCTACGCGACTTTTCAAAATCCGGGCACACGCCGACGCTGTTGTGTGCGTTTCTGTACTTCGACATGAGCTTCATGGTCTGGGTGCTACTTGGCGCACTGGCCAATACCATCGCGCCCCAGCTAGAACTCAACGATGCTGAGCGCGGGTTCATGGTCGCAGTGCCGCTCCTGGGCGGGGCAGTGATCCGGTTGCTGCTTGGCGTCTTGACCGATCACATCGGCGCGCGCCGGACTGCCATCCTGGGTCTGGTACTCACGGTCGTGCCGCTCTTAATGGGTTGGCTGTGGGCGGCTGAGTACGAGCAGATACTGATCACGGGGCTGTTGCTCGGCATTCCCGGCGCGAGTTTCGCAGCGGCGTTGCCCCTGGCAAGCCGTTGGTATCCGCCGCACTATCAGGGATTGGCCATGGGGATTGCCGGCGCGGGCAACAGCGGCACCGCGCTGGCGACGTTTTTCGCGCCGCGTCTGGTCCCGCTCGTCGGCTGGCACGGGGTCTTTGCCCTGGCGCTCTTGCCGATCCTTTTCACCCTGATGTTGTTCGTCCTTTACGCCAAGGACAGCCCCAACCAGCCGCCACCCAAGCCGCTCAAGGCCTACGGTGCAGTGCTTGGCTTGCGCGACACGTGGTGGTTTTGCCTGTTCTACTCGATCACCTTCGGCGGCTTTGTCGGCCTGGCGAGCTTCCTCAACAGCTTCTTCCGACTTCAGTACGATCTCGATCCTGTAGTCGCCGGCACGTGTGCGACCTTGTGCGTCATCGCCGGCTCGTTTCTGCGGCCGGTCGGCGGCTATCTCGCGGACCGCTTCGGCGGCATTCGGATGCTGACGGCGTTTTACTTGGGCGTGGCGGCGCTGGTCTGGACGCAAGCGCTCCTGCCGCCCTTGGTCATTGCGACTGCCTTGCTTTTCGGAGCAATGGGTCTGCTCGGCATGGGTAATGGGGCGGTGTTTCAACTCGTGCCGCAGCGCTTCCCGAAAGAGATAGGCGTGGTGACGGGAATCGTCGGGGCGGCCGGCGGCCTCGGCGGCTTTTTCCTGCCGACACTGCTGGGCGGGCTCAAGCATCTGACCGGCTCTTTCGCCGGCGGCTTCGTGCTCTTTGGTCTGGCAAGTGCGGCCAGCGCTTGCGCGCTCTTGTACGTCGCCCGAGCCTGGGAAGGCGTGTTCGTCGGCCAAGGCGGCAAAGCGGCCGGCGCGGAGCGTGACGCGTGGAGCGCGGAGCAGGAAGAACCAGCTAGCGCACAGGTGTACGGGATGAAGAGCAGCTCGTGACAAGGGGCGACACATGATTGCTAAGGCAACGAAGCCGACACTTGTCGTCGTGGGGACGGGCATGGCGGGCGCCAAGGTCGTTGAAGAGATTCTGGCGCGCGCGCCCGAGCGTTTTCACGTACGCATGTTCGGCGCGGAGCCACTAGGCACCTACAATCGCAGCCTGTTGTCCTCTGTGCTCGCGGGCCAGGCCGATCCGACCAGGCTCTGGCTGAATCCTCTGGATTGGTACAAGGACCGCAATGTCTTCGTGCACTCCGGCGTGCGCGTGGAGTCGATCGATCCGGAAAAGCGTGTCGTCGTTGGGGCCGGCGGCAAGGTTTCCGAGCCTTATGACTATTTGATTCTCGCCACTGGATCGCGGCCCTTTGTGCCGCCGATCGATGGAATGCGGCAACAAGGCGTTTTCCTGTTCCGAACATTGGAAGACTGCGCTGCCATCGGCGCTTACGCTCAAGAGTGCGACCGGGCCGTGGTGCTGGGCGGCGGGCTGCTGGGATTGGAAGCAGCGCGCGGCCTGCTGAATCATGGCTTGGAAGTGACGGTTGTGGAAACGGCGCCGCGCCTTATGGCGCAACATCTGGATGCGGCCGCCGCCGACATCCTGCGGCGCAAGCTGGACAAGATCGGCCTGGATTTTCGGTTGGCGACGCAGACGACCGCGCTCTTGGGCGAGGGCAAGGTGCAAGGCCTGCGCTTCGAGGATGGCAGCACACTCGAGGCGGATATGGTGGTCGTAAGCTGCGGCATCCGTCCCAATGTGGATGAGGCCAAGGCGGCGGGTTTGCTCGTGAAGAAGGGCATCGTCGTGGACGATCAGCTTTGCACGAGCGACCCGGATGTCTACGCAGTCGGCGAATGCGCGGAGCATCGCGGCGTGCTGTATGGACTCGTCGATCCGGTGCACGAACAGGCGCGCGTGTTGGCGGACGTGCTGTGCGAATCCAATCCCAATGCGGCCTATGCGGGCTCACGACTGGCGGCGACGCTTAAAGTCACGGACGTGGAACTCACGTCGATGGGTGAAGTGCACGCTGACGGCGGCGATTACGAGATTGTCAGCCATCAGGATCCGGGCCAGCATGTATACAAAAAGCTGGTTGTGAAAGAGCAGCGGCTTGTCGGGGCGATCCTCCTGGGTGCGCCTGACCCCGGCGACCGACTGAAGCGCCTGTTCCAGGAGGCAGCGCTGCTTTCGGGATCGCCGTTCGACTTGCTTTTCGCGAAACCGGAGGAGCACATTGACGTGGTGGCGGCGCCCGGCGACGACGCGCAGAGCCGCATTCGCAACGCCGCGCTAGCCGCCAAGAACAAGATCGAACTCATGAAAAAGGAAAAGGACGGCCTGGATAGTTTGGAGGACATTCTGCCTTTGGCAAGCCGCAACGCCTGGGAAGAGATGACCGAAGACGACAAGCAGCGGGCCAAGTGGCACGGGCTCTTCTTTCGCAAACCGACGCCCGGCAATTTCATGCTGCGGCTGCGGCTCAACGCGGGCCAAACCAACGCCCGGCAACTGCGCGTCATCGCCGACATCTCCGACGAGTACGGCAGGGGCTTTTGCGACATCACCACGCGGCAGCAGATTCAACTGCGCTGGTTCACACTCGGCGATGTGCCGGAAATCTGGCGTCGTCTCGAGGAAGTGGGCCTGTTCAGCAAACAGACCGGCATGGACAATGTCCGCGGCGTGTGCGGCTGTCCGGTAGCCGGCCTGACGCCGCACGAACTGTTGGATGCAACGCCGGTAATCGAAGAGTTCAACAGAATCATCCTCGGCAACAAGGAATTCACGAACCTGCCGCGGAAATTCAATGTGACTATAAGCGGCTGCCTGGAGAATTGTTGCCACAGCGAAACGCAGGACATCGCACTGGTCCCAGCGTATCGCGAGTTGGAAGGCGCCCAGGTCAACGGTTTCAACGTGCTGGTCGGCGGCAAGCAAGGCTCGGGCGGCTATCGACCCGCCTCGCCCCTAGACGTGTTCGTCCGCCCCGAAGAGGCCGCACGTTTATGCGCGGATATCACGCGCGTCTATCGCGACCACGGCCCGCGCGCCCAGCGCAACCGCGCCCGGCTGTCTTTTCTTTTGGACGAGCGGGGGATCGGTTGGTTTCGTCGCGAAGTGGAAAAGACATGGGGTGAGCCGCTCGTTCCATCCGGAACCGACGTGCGAAAAGTTAATCATGTTGACCATTTGGGTTTTCATCCGCAGAAGAAAAACGTCGAAACCGGACGCACTCCCCACTACGTCGGCTTCCTCGTCCCGGTCGGACGGATCACGACGCGCGAGCTGCGCGGTGTTGCCGACCTCGCCGAGCGCTACGGCGACGGCACAGTGCGCGTCACGGTTGGACAAAACTTGGTTATTGCCAACGTGCCGGAAGAGCGCATCGGCGCGCTCGCGGACGAACCGCTCCTGCGCGACCTGCCGTACGCTCCCTCGCCGATCATGCGCGGTTTGGTGGCATGCACGGGCACGGACTATTGCGGCATGGCGTTGATCGAAACCAAAGGCTACGCCATGGCCGTGGCCCGCGAACTGGAACGCCGCACGGCAGGGCAAAAGGTGCTGCCCTTGTCCATCCATTGGTCGGGATGCCCGGCGAGCTGCGGGCTGCATCAGGTGGCGACAATTGGTCTGCAAGGGTGCCGATCCCGCGTTGACGGCGTAATCGTTGATGCCGCCCATGTTTGCATTGGCGGAAAGACGGGCCCGAGCCCAGTAGTGGCGACTGATCTCATGTACGACGTGCCACTCAGCCAGTTGGCGGATGCATTGGAGCCGTTAATACGATTCTTGCCAAGACAGTAACGGTGGGTAGTTTTCTAGTTTACTTCCAAGAATTTTTCGAAAAACTCCATTTTTCTCTTTCTTTTCTAATTTTCTCGGTTAGCATTTTTCTTAAGTTACTCCAATATGGGTGGTAGGCTGAAGTTACGGCGAAATCTTAGTTCCAAGTAGAAATGGCAATCCATTTCTTGACTCGCTTGGAGCTTCGCCCAACGGTTCTCGTACCGCTCTCTTCTGCTGGCTTTGGCTTACCTGCATACGGGTTACTTTCTCATTTCACATTGTCAGGAGGTCTAACCATGTGTCGACTCGCGTTGCCTCGTAGAAAGGGGTTCACTCTCATTGAACTCCTGGTGGTCATTGCTATTATCGCAATTCTGATCGGCTTGCTGCTGCCGGCAGTGCAGAAGGTGCGCGAGGCTGCAGCGCGCACGCAGTGCATCAACAACCTCAAGCAAATGGGGTTGGCTTTGCACGGCTTCCATGACACGTACAAGTATTTTCCACCCGCGCATAGCGCGCCGACCTATTACGCGTCGCTTCCACCGCCGCCGGCGAAAGACTCGAATTGGTTTATCAGCTGGATGGCGCGAATCCTGCCGCACATCGAACAAGACAACGTCCACAGGCTGGTCAATTACAAAGCTTGGCCATGGTGGCAGCATCCCGTTAACGAGACTTCCATCAAGATTTACATCTGCCCATCGGACACACGCGGCGAGATCATCCTGCAGTATGGACCCGACAAAGTAGCCCTGACAGACTACCTTGGCGTGAGTGGAACGGATCAGTTGGCATTCAACGGCATCCTCCATGTCAATGGCCGGGTGAAAATGACTGGTATTTCGGACGGCACCAGCAACACATTTCTTGTTGGCGAGAGGCCGCCGTCTTATACCTCGGAATATGGCTGGTGGTTTGCCGGCAGCGGCGATGCCCCGTATTTTGGCGCTACCGACGTGGTTCTTGGAGTGAATGAAATCAAAGATCCGCTGGGAACCAAGGCTGTTCGCGATATTTGGCGTCCAGGCTCACTTAATGACCCGATTGACGAACATCGCTGGCATTATTGGAGCCTGCACACGGGCGGCGGCAATTTCCTGTTGGCCGACGGTTCGGTTCGCTTCGTGACCTACTCGGCAAGCCAGCGTTCGATGAATGCCGCTTCCACACGCTTGGGTGGCGAAGTCAACGAACTACCGTAACGCGCTCAACGCTGAATTGTTTTCGGTACAAGTGCGCAACTGCGTCGCGGAGATCCCATGCTTCGATATTGCCTGAGTCTTGTTCTGTTTGTCTTTGTCTTGGCGTTGGCCGGCGGTTGCTCCAATGCGCCGGAAAAGCCGGAAGAGTTCAAGCCCAAGCCGGGCCGCATCCCGGTAAAACCCAAATGACCACGCCAAAGACTTGACATTCTTCGCGGTGGTGCGACAATCCGATTTCGGGGAAAGGGGGCGTGAGGATCGCCTCCTTTCTTTCTTTTCGCGTCCCAGGAGAACGAACGATGGCCACCGCTACCGCATCACCCAAACCGCGCACCATCAAGCCGCCTCAGGTCAAGGACCAGCCTCTCTTGATCGGCGGCAAATGGCTGGACAGCGTCTCCGGCAAGACTTTCGCCACCATCAACCCCGCAACCGGTGAAACCATCTGTCAGGTCGCCGAAGGGGATAAAGCCGACGTCGACCTGGCGGTCAAAGCCGCGCGCAAGGCGTTCGAAGAAGGCCCCTGGTCGAAGATGAACGCTTCGGACCGCGGCCGGCTCATCAACAAACTTGCAGACTTGATCGAAGAGAACCAGGAGGAACTCGCCGCCTTGGAGTCGTTGGACAATGGCAAGCCTTACCGCGACGCCAGCGCCGCCGATCTGCCTTTGACCATCAAATGCTACCGTTATTACGCCGGCTGGGCGGACAAGATTCACGGTAAGACGATACCGGTGGACGGGCCGTTTTTCTGTTACACGCGTCACGAGCCGGTCGGCGTGGTCGGACAGATTATCCCCTGGAATTTCCCGCTACTTATGCAAGCGTGGAAATGGGGCCCGGCCTTGGCCACCGGTTGCACTGTTGTACTCAAGCCCGCTGAACAAACCCCGCTCACGGCGCTGCGCGTCGGCCAACTCGCGCAAGAAGCCGGTTTTCCGGACGGCGTAATCAACATCGTCCCCGGATTCGGCCCGACGGCCGGCGCGGCGCTCTCAAGCCATATGGACGTGGACAAGGTTGCCTTCACCGGCGAGTACATCACCGGGCAGATCGTCATGGAGGCCGCGGCCAAGAGCAACCTCAAACGCGTCAGCCTGGAGCTGGGCGGCAAGAGTCCCAACGTCGTCTTCGCCGACGCGGACCTCGACGCCGCGGTGGAAGGCGCGTACTTTGGATTGTTCTTCAATCAGGGGCAGTGCTGTTGCGCCGGCAGCCGCGTTTTCGTCGAGGACAAGGTCCACGATCAGTTCGTGGACAAGATGCTCAAGAAAGCCAAGTCGCGGAAGCTCGGCGATCCGTTTGATCCGGAAACCGAGCAAGGTCCGCAAGTTTCGCAAGAGCAATGCGACCGCATCATGGGCTACATCAGTGCCGGCAAAAAAGAAGGCGCCAAGATGCTGATCGGCGGCAACCGCGTCGGCGAAAAAGGCTATTACATCGAGCCGACCGTTTTTACCGACGTCAAGGACGACATGAAGATCGCCAAGGAAGAGATCTTTGGCCCGGTGATGAACATTTTGCGCTTCAAGGACATGGACGAAGTGGTCCGGCGCGGCAACAAAACGTTCTACGGCTTGGCCGCCGCCGTGTGGACGCGCGACATCAATAAGGCTCATCGCCTTGCCAACAGCCTGCGCGCCGGCACCGTCTGGATCAACTGCTACGACGTGTTCGACGCGGCGGCCCCCTTTGGCGGCTTCAAGATGTCCGGCATCGGCCGTGAGCTCGGTGAATACGCCTTGGAAAACTACACCGAGGTCAAGACGGTTTATGTCAACCTGGGGTAGTAATTACGAGTATTCTGATTCATCGTTTCGCGCTCGAGATATCCCCGCGGATTCTACGAACGCGAAGCGATGAATCAGCGCGATTCGGTTGCTTTGTCTTCATTCTCCAGGGACTCCCGAAACGCCGCATCCAGCTTCTTCATATTCAAATAGAGAACGTAGCCCACGAGCGCCAGGCCCCAGTTGATGCAGCGTTGCACGAGCGAGCCCAATACGCCCGCGGCAAAAAGAAATCCCATCACTTCGTAAAGCTTGCCGTAGCCGTATTCCCCGCCGCCGACGCCGCCCGGCGCCGGAAAGCCCGCCTGAATCGACATGCCGACCGGCACAATGAGAAAGTGCGTTTCCAGGGACGGCATCCGGTCAGGTTCATTCAAGGTGCGCGAAGAGAAATAATAGACCATGACGAATCCCAGATGGCCCACGAGGGCCATGGCCAGCGTCCAATAGACGGTGCGCGCCTGATAGCGAAACATCCACAGCGCGCGCCAGAGCTCGGCGACCGAGCCGCCGATCTTGGGGATGCGACGCAGCGCATTGGCCCATGACTCCGATCGCTCGCGCGACAGCGTGCCGAGCACGATCCAAAAGACAATGCTGGCGCCCATGAGTGCGGCGGCCCCGACGATAATCGTCTCCAGAATCAACTTGGCTGCGGCACTGGTTGCCGAATCGGACAACAAGCCCGTGCTCCAGAAGTACCCGCCAAGAATTGCGACCAGCCAAATGAGCCCGCACAGTCCCACAGCGCGATCGATGAGCACTGTGGCGACGGCGACCGTGCGCCGGCTTTGCTCCTTGGCGATAAAGGCGGCTTTGATGATGTCGCCGCCGACGGAGCCGGGCAGAAAAGTGCTGAAGAAGAAGCCGACCAGGCCGAGCCGAAGGGCGCTCGACCTGGTGAACGGCAAACCCTGGGCGCGAACCAGGTAATACCAACGCAGGAAGGTCAAGAGCACGGCGGCGGCGCCAATGCCCGCCGCGCTTAGAAAAGCGGGCCAGTAGAATTCCCGTTGCCCAATGCTGGAAAGGCCGACCTGAATGCCGTCTTGTTCGATGTTCCAGTTTGCCCAGACGACGTAGGCCAACAGGCCCAGCCCGAGCGCATATTTGAGAAACAAGAAGATCAGGCGACGTTTCACCGGCATTGACTCTGAAGTTTATCCCTTATAATGTAGAAAAACCTTCGGTTTGTAGCGTAACCTCATGCTTCGCGTGAGGACTGGCATTGGGGCCGTGGCGCAACTGGGAGCGCGCCAGAATGGCATTCTGGAGGTTACGGGTTCGATCCCCGTCGGCTCCACTTTTCCCCTTTCTCATTTTGACCTCGTTTGCGATTCGCGCTCGCTTCAATCTAGCAATTGCTTGCGCGTCGTGTTTGTGTTGACAACTTTCGCGGTTTGACAGTCGCCGGGCTTTGACCTAGGTTTTGGAGTGCGACGCTGCGCGCTTGCACGATCAAGACAGGCGCGCGCGTTAGTTTGTCCAAGTTGCGCCGAAAGCAGCATCCAGTGAGGCCAACATGTTCGAACGAACATTTTCCTTTTGGCGTCGCCTCGTTGGCAAGCCTGCTGCGCCTTCCCCAGAAGCACCAGCGGAGCGTCGCTTGTGGGTGCGCTATCCGGCCAACGTGCAGACCGAAGTTCACGTCGCGGACAGCTCGATCCCGCAGCAGCGTTTTCAAGCTCGCGTGCGCGACATCTCCTTGGGCGGCGCCAATCTGCTTGTCGATTGCCCGTTCGAGTCCGGTCAAATGCTCAGCATTGAACTTCCCTGTGATGAGGCCGCCGAAACGCACACCGTGCTCGCGTGCGTGGTTCGTGCGGAAAATGAAAACGGCCATTGGGCGCTGGGCTGCGTCTTTTCACGAGAATTGACCGACGAAGACCTGGAGGGCTTCGGCGCCCGCCGCGAACGACACCCGCATTCCGATCAGCGCACCTGGATGCGTTTCGCCACCGATCGCCGAGCCGTCTTCCAAAAGGTCGGCGGGATCGAATGTCAGAACTTCACAGCCCAGATCATCAACCTGTCCGCCAGCGGCGTTGGGCTGTGCGTTACGACCCCGGTCGACACCGGCACGTTGCTGAGCGTGCGCCTCGAAGGCTGCGACGGCGAAGTGCGCACGATTCTGGCATGCGTGGTGCACGTTGCCCACCAGGAGGGAGGCGACTACGCGCTTGGCTGCAATTTCATTCGTGAGCTCACCGCAGAAGACCTGAAGGCATTGGTTTAAGCACACCGCCGCGACGATTGTCCACGCGGAAAGGTCCAGCTGTAAGATGGTAGATTTTCGTATTTAGTTGTTTGACTTCTCCGAAAAGGCAATCTAAGCTTGACGGAGGAGTCGTTCGCCCAAAGGCAATAATGGCATCGTCGCTTCAACCCGTGTACGAAATACTCAATAAGCATAGCTGGAAGAACCAGCGCGCTAGCGTGCGCTATTGCTGCGCACCGGCCACCGCAGGCAAGGTCATCCTCGACGACAACACGCCGTTTCTGCGCGCCTGGATCGTAAACCTCTCCGAAGGCGGCTTGGCTCTCGTCGTAGAACAGCCTTTGGAAGTTGGCCAGTTGCTCAACATTCAAATGAAAAGCGCTGCCAGCGACAATCTCGTACAGCTGGCCGCGCAAGTGGCGCATTGCACACAGCAATCCAGGGTCGAATGGTTCATCGGCTGCGAGTTTCTGACACCTCTCTCCAAAGAACAACTCGACGAGCTCTTGTAGCTATGTAGTTCTCACGCTCGGTCAATTCGCATCTTCGATATCGAACGCCACTACTGCGGCAACATATGGCAAGAACGCATCCTTCACTTTTTCGTGCTCCGGATGGACAAGGTACTGGTCGCGCGCCAGAGCGTCGGCAAAGGTCATCAGAAAGCCGTGCGTGTAGCCTTGATTCAGCCCTTCGGGGCTGGCATAGGGGCCGCCGGCGAAATGCAGCATCCCAGGATTTCGCTTCTTCAGTTCCGCCAGCGCCCGCATGAGGGGGTCGGCCATGCCTTCATTTCCAGACTTGAATTTCACGAGCACCATGTGATGCACTTTCATGTCTTTTCTCCAGGTCTATGCCGCCCTAGTGTAGTCCCCACGCTCCGCGTGGGGATCGGAAACTGCCCACGTTCTGTGTGGGGAGCGAGTTCACGCCACTCGAAGCGACGCGACCACATGGCAGCGTCACGAGAGTGAGTATGGCGAGTCTGGGGTGCAAAAGTAAACAGCATTCAGCGATAAGCGCCTATTTTGCTCTCCTTTGCTATGCTTCCTTGTCTTGACTGTTTGTCGGCTCCCGTTGTACAAGTCGTGTCGCTTTGTCAATCCCACGGATGGGCCATGATCAAGCAGAAAAGTCACATCCTGATTCTCTGGTTCAAGGTCTGGGACCTGCTCCTTACGGCGTTTGCTTGGGTCGCGGCTTATCTATTCCGCTTTAACTCCGGCTACATTCCCCTCGAGCATGCGCCTTTGGATTTTTCCTTGTGTGCTCAGAAATTGCCGCTGGTGGTATTGATCGCCGCCGTTGCCTATCGCCTGACCGGACAGTACCAGATTCACCGGTTTCGCCGGCTGCGCGAGGAACTCTTCAGCGTGCTGCAGGGCACGACGCTCATGACGCTGCTCGTCGTTGCCACCACCTTCGGCTTGCACGATCCCTACGAGTCGCGCGCAACCTTCATCCTGTTCTTCGCTTTGACGGCATTCCTGATCCTCGCCACCCGTCGCTGCACCTGGGCGGCCGTGCGCTGGCTGCGGGCGCGCGGCTACAATCAGACGCACGCCATCATCGTCGGCACCGGCCGCGTGGCGCGGCAGACGGCCCGCGCCTTGCGCGTCACACATTGGCTGGGCATCAAGAACATCGGCTTTGTCGAGGACAAGCCCAGCCGCTGGACCGGCGACCTCGACATTCTGGGTTCGAGCGCCGACTTGCCGCACTTGATCGAGCAGTATCAGGTGTCACACGTCTTCATCTGCTTGCCGATGAACCGCCACGACGAAGCCCGCAAAGTTTTCGACGTCTTGGCGCAGACATACGTCGAGGTGCAACTGATCGCCGATGTGCCGGACCTGGGCGGCCTGTCCTTGACGATGACGAATTTCGACGGCTTGCCCATGATTGGCTTGCGCGAAAGTCCGCACTTCGGCGTCAACATTGTTGTCAAGCGGGCCATGGACATTGTCCTGTCCGCGCTGGCCCTGGTGCTTTTGGCGCCGCTCATGCTCATCATCGCAGCCTTGATCAAGATCACCAGTCCGGGCCCGGTCTTCTTTCGCCAAGAGCGCTGCGGCCTCAACGGGCAATCCTTTCAGATGTTGAAATTCCGCAGCATGCGCGTTGACGCCGAGAAAGAAACCGGCGCTGTTTGGACATCCAAGGACGATCCACGCCGCACGCGGCTGGGCACGTTTTTGCGCAAAACCTCGCTGGACGAGTTACCGCAATTCATCAACGTCCTTCTGGGCGACATGAGCCTGGTCGGCCCGCGCCCCGAACGCCCCGTGTTCATCAAGAAATTCAGCAAGACCATTCCCAATTATCAAACCCGGCATTGCGTCAAGGCCGGCATCACCGGCTGGGCGCAGGTCAACGGCTGGCGCGGCAACACTTCGCTCCGCAAACGTATCCAGTACGATCTGTATTACATCACCCACTGGACGCCGTGGCTCGACTTGCGCATCCTCTTTCTCACCGTCTGGCGCGGCCTCGTCCATCGCAATGCCTATTGAATACCGCCGCCGTCGTCATAAAGTCGGCTGTGATCTTCGAACTCCCGAATCGCATGCCTGACTTTGCACAACTGCTCGCCCCCGTGCTCGAGAACCGCCGCCTGGCGCGCGATACCTATCTCATCCGCCTCGAAGCGCCACCCGTAGCCCGCGCGATTCGCCCCGGCCAGTTCGTCATGCTGCGCTTGCCCGGCTCGACCGATCCGCTCCTGGGCCGGCCGTTCGCGCTCTACGACACTGTCATCTGTCTCCCCTCGACCTCAGGGAGAGGGGTTGGGGGTGAGGGGGACACTGTCAAACCACCGCTTCCTAACGGGCGCGGCGCAGACATCGACGCGCCAGGCGCCATCGACATTGTTTATCTCGTCGTCGGTAAACTGACGGGATTGCTGTCGCAGGTTCAGTCGGGAGAAAAAGTCGAAGTCTGGGGACCGCTCGGCAACGGCTTTCCTGACCCAGTGGGGCAAGCCAAGCATGTCGCCCTTGTCGCCGGCGGCATCGGCCAGACGCCATTTCTCGCCCACATTCGTGAACTCCTAGGCGAACGCGGCTACGGCGGACAGGTGGCGCGGCCTCGTGCCAAACGCGTATCGCTCTACTACGGCGTGCGCACAGCGGACCTCGCTGCCGGCGTCGAAGACTTTCGCCAAGCCGGCGCGGAAGTTCACCTGGCCAGCAACGACGGCACGCTCGGCTTTCATGGTTTCGTCACAGACTTGTTCGAACAGCACGAACCGCCGGACCACGTCTTCGGCTGTGGGCCGGAACCCATGCTGCACGCCCTCGCGAAGATCGCCGAGCGCAAGGGCATCCCCTGCCACCTGTCGCTGGAAACGCCAATGGCCTGCGGCGTCGGCATCTGCTTTAGCTGCGTGACGCCAGTGCGCACTGCGGACGGATGGGACTACAAACGCGTCTGTGTTGAAGGGCCGGTGTTCGACGCCGCGACGTTGCACTGGGAAACGTGAACGGGTAATGCGCCGCCGAATCTGCACGTCTAATTTGGCAGAAACGAAACGCGCTTGGGACCTTTGCCGACCGTGGCCCGACCGAGCGTCTTTAGGTTGCCCTCTTTGGACACTTCGACGAACTGCAACGACCCGTCGCCGATATTGCTGAGCATCACGCGATTCGTTCCGGGAATGGGCTCGATACAGCACGGCTTGGAAGCGTCCATGAGCCGGTCCAGCAGTTTTCCGGTCCGCATGTCCACAGCATCGACGAACGAGCGGCCCTCGTTGGCGGCCAAAACGATGTTATCATGGATCGCCTGCACGCCGTGGTAGGTCACTTCTTGGGGCTGGGTGTTGTTTTTGGGGGGCGACAGCTCAATGAGCCTGCTCACTTTTCCTGTTTGCAAGTCTGCTTCGAAGAAACCATTGACCCAATGCGAGCCGCAATAGACTTTCGATTCGTCCGCAGAGAAGGTGAGACTGCGCGGGTTTACAGTCAGGGGAAAGAACTTCACCAGCTTGCGCTCCAAGGGGTCGATAATCGCGACTCCCGACGCCTTTTTGCACGTGACGAACATGTGCTTGCCGAGCGGGCCGTAGCGAACCACGTGCGGGGCGCTCAGGTCCTTAATGCGCCATTCTTCTTTCATCGTCTCCATGTTGATGCCCACGACGTCGTCGCTGTAAAAGTTCGCGACGACGATGTGCTTGCCGTCGCCGGTGAGCACGATGTGGTCATTGAACATCTTGCCGATGGGCGTCTTGCCGAGCAGCTTGAACTCCGGCAACGAAAAAAACTTCACGCATTCCTCGTCCTCGACGCCGACGGCTACCTTCTTGCCGTCCTGGCTGACCGCGATGCCGTAGGGCCGCGGGCCGACTTTGTGGCGCTCGATCTCTTTCATGTTCGGAATGTCCACCAGCGATACCGTGCCATCGCCGGTATTGACGAGGAAAACGCGTTTGGGCGTGTCGGTTTGCGCGCCGGCGTTGGAGTTGCTCGCTAACAGCAACAGGGCGGCGGTCACAATCATGTTTATCTTCCTCATCGCACATTCCTCCTTCTTGCTTTTCTTTTTTCTTCTCTGTGTCTCTGTGCCTCTGTGGTGAAAAACTTAACTATCGGTTCAGCGCTTGCCAGCGCCGATTGATCTCATCCCAATCCAAGAACTGCACGAACCGGTTGACATATTCCTGCTTGCGGTTCTGGTAATCGACGTAGAAGGCGTGCTCGTACACGTCGCAGACCACGAGCGGCTGGCCCAGCCAGATGACGCCGATCTCGTGCAAGTCGCTGGCCACGTTGTAGAGCTTGCCGTTGACGATGTCGCGGGCCAGGATGCCCCAGCCGTTGGCGGCCATCGAGCAGCCTTTGAAGTCTTCTTGCCAGCGCTCGAAGCTGCCGAAGCGACGGGCCAGTGCGGTGCGAATGTCCTCGTGCGGCTGCGGCGGCTTGGCAATCAGGTTATCGAAATACAACTCGTGCAAAAGGACGCTGTTCATGCGGTTGAGCTTGTCCTTTTGCAAGAGGATGTAGGCGTCGCCGCCAAGCGGATCCTTGCCGCGAAAGCGCTCGTCGAGCGCCGTTTCGATGGCGTTGAAGCGATTGAGCGCCCCACTGTAATGGGCGCGGTAGTGAGGCGTCACCTGGGCCTTGGTCAACAGGCCCGGAATCTCTTCGTAGCGCAGCTCTTTGGGCTTGCCGGTGACCAGGCCGGACTGAGCCGCGAAATGAAGTTGATTGCCGCCCGCTTGGGCGCCGTGGGCGGATGGAGCCAGAGTCAGCGCTGCGCCGCCGATGCCGAGGGCCGCGGCGGTTTGCAGCACTTCGCGGCGGGCGAGTGCTTTGGGTTGGGACATGACGATTCTCCTCATAGTTTTTTGTCGCCCTGTCGGACAATCTGCTGACAATACGCGTACAACGCGTCGTAAACGATCCACTCGGCGGCGTTGATCTCGTGATCGTCCTTGAAACCCAAATGGCGGAAGCCTTCCGCAATTGCCTCCAGTCCCGCGGATTCGGGCCGGTTCCAGAGGGTGTTGTCGGTGTCGGCCCCGTTGACGATCTTGGCCAACAGCGCCAGCGCGGAGTCAGTCGCCAGGCCATGTTTTTTGACGATCGCCTCGAAGGAACATTCCTTGCCATGATGCCCGAACTCAACGTTCGGCACGTCATAGGGGATAGCTCGCTCCCTCGTCGCAACCTCCATGACTTTGTCGGCCGGGACGAACAGGAACTCCGCTTGTGGGTCCACGAACTTCTTGATGAGCCAGGGACAGGCGACTCGATCGACCTTGACCCGCTCTCTGGTTACCCATTTCATGTGTTGCCTCGCACGTTCGTAGCCGAAGTCGTGAGACTTCGGCACCGGTCACTCCAGCCGAAGTCTCACGACTTCGGCTACGCGTGAATCGAGAACTATTGTTCGCGAACCTGCAGATTCGCAAACAGGGTCTGCGCGTCCGCCTTGGTCCATAGGCCGACTTTGCCGGCCTGCGTTATGGCGTCGTCGGTCACGTCGAGCAGCATCTTGCCGTTGAGGTGGCACTGAATGCGGTCGCCCTTGTGCACGACGCGGATGGTATGCCACTCGTCCTTGGGGGCTTCGATGTTCGCCGAGCCCAGCTGCACGCGCTTGCCCTCGAAGACGACGTAAACGCGAAAGTTCCGTTCCAACGGATTCATGCGCGCGACGTAGTAGTTGTTGCTGTCCTGGTAGCGCCACAGGGGGCCGCCGCCCTGATCGATTTCGCCGGCCATCGCCTTGTAGGAAACGGTCAAATCCACGTCCTTGAATCTGGTCTTGTCCGCCACGCAGAGGTTAAACATCGCCGCTGGGGACTTGGCGGACTGGGCCAGCGCTTTTCCCGCTCCGCCCGGCGCGTCCTTGGCCGCGACAATCTGCCAGAAACTGCCTTCGCCCTTTCCGGTCTGCGCTGCGGTCCAACCTCCGGGGAGCTTGCCGACGGATGCATCCTTGAAATCCCATGAAGCTGATTTGTCCGAAGAACCGCCGGTGACGAACGCCATGAACACGAGCAAAGACTGCATGAGAATACTCCTTGAGTTTCGGAGGTGAGTGTGCATTCACATATCTAGGCGAACAGGCTTCAAGTTGCAACGATATCGTCATGCACATCCTCTACCTGCACGGCTGGCGCTCCGTTCCCGGCGGCGTCAAACCGACCTACCTCACCGAGCACGGCCACACGGTGCTGAACCCGGCGCTGCCGGACGAGGACTTTCCGCTCGCGGTCAAGGTCGCGCAGGCCGAATACGACCGACAACGCCCCGACGTGGTCGTCGGCTCCTCGCGCGGCGGCGCGGTGGCGCTCAACATCCAGAGCGGCGACACTCCGCTCGTGCTCCTGTGCCCAGCCTGGAAACGCTGGGGCACAGTCAAAATCGCCAAGAGCAACACGACGATTCTTCATTCGCGCGAGGATGATGTGATACCCTTCACGGACAGCGAAGAATTGATGCGCGTCAGCGGCCTGCCTGCATCGGCCCTCATGGAAGTCGGCCACGATCACCGGCTGGCGGATGCGGAGTCCTTGGCCACGATGTTGAAGGCGTGCGAGCGGGCAACGGCTTCTGTGTAATGACGGTTGAAGCGAGGGCTTTATCTGACTGCCGTTAATGGCGGGATTGGTCGCGCGACACACACATACCCCCTTCCTGGATGGATTGCATTCCAACCCAGGGAGCCGATGTGCAATCCATTCTGAGCAGCGCAGTAGCTAGTCCTTTCAGAGTCTCACCTTGCGGCGAAGTACCGATTTCGGCGCGATGTGCAATCCATTTCCGAATCTGGATTCACAGTTTTGCGGGAAAGAATTGACTAAGTAAGCAGTCGCTATATGAGGGGGGGTACCTGTGTGACGCTTGACGCTCCGGAGCTTTTTTGAGTCGCAATGTGTTTCATGACAAACAGTTGCGTGATTCTTCCGGAGCGTCACTCAAGACAAAAATCTGACGCTCCGGAAGGGCTGACGCTCCGGATGTTCCTTGGAAGGAACTGTCAACTGCGAAAATCGTCGTGCGAGAAAGTCCCTCATCCGGACACCCCCCTAAACGAAAAAAAAGAATCCAACGAGAAAAACCGATTCAGTGGGGTAACACGCGCAGGTGCCCCTGAAGCCTCAACCGGCGGACTGTGAAAAAACGATCCACTTTGAGAAAGAGCTTGGGCCTGAAGCGAGGATCAAACTCCTGACTTGCCAGGCACCGCTTGGATTTGGTCAAATAGAGCACGATGAGCAAGCGACCTTCAAAGTGGCGCCGAAGGGTAGTCTTGTGCTGCCTTGCAGCGCTATTGTTGATGATTCCGGCGTACCTCTGGTTTTCCACGACCGAGACAAACGACGATGTTTTCGGCCGACCCAGCCGACTTGAAACTTGGACAGCTTACACCCTTGAGTTTCTTGGCATCGACCGTGCGCGGGCTAAATCAGTTAGATTGCGACACCTTTGGGCAGACGCATTCGAGAGCCTAGAGGGGGTAACTGTTGAGCCTCTCGTCTTAAGCGGGATTAGCGCAAGCGGAATTCCGGTCGAGGATCTCGCCCCTTCCGGAAAGAGGACAAAATGAAAAAGCGGCTAGCTTTGTGCGTCCTTGCGTTGCTGTTGATCCTTGCGGGCGTGGGCGTGCATCTGTCAACTCAGACGGGTGGCAATACATCCGACTATCCAAGCCGCTTGGAGATTTTGACAGCCGACGCGCTTAACTTCCTTGGCATCAACAGTGAATGGGCCAATGGAGTGAAAACACGCCAGGTAATGGCCAATTGGAACGTAACTTTCGACGCGCGACTAAGAACGCTGGACGTAAGAATGGTTGTCAATCTGAAAGAGCTCCCTGATTAACAAAAGAGTGCCCCCAGCCCCACGATCCCGTCAACCGTCCCTCGCTCGCGCGTCGGGCTAGTGTTAACCATTTGGTCCGAGGGCACACTCATCGCTTTAAGGCAGCGTGACCACTTCGCCGCCGGCCCGGGTGCCCAGCGCCGGCAGAATCACGTCGGATCCATAGGCAAGGAAGTGCACGGACCCATCCGCGTAAAGAAAATGGGCGCCGCCGGGGTGCCAGCTCCAGAAGTGGAACAGGTCGCACTCGTCGCGGATGGTGTTGGACGCGTCGCGAATCTGCCCCGGCGGGCCGAACCGGTATGGCCCGGGGGGACAATAGCGCTCCCAGGGCAGCAGGCTCTTGCCGCTGCCAAAGTTCAGCTCGCGCGTGCCGAGCGCCACGCCCACTGAGCCCCGACGCTGCCCCGGAGCGCTGAACCAGTGCCCGAAGCGCAGGTTATTAATATCGTCCGTGTCGTCGATCACTTCCAAGGCGCTGTTTCGAAAGCCCCGTTCACCCACCAGCAGAGTCTGGCTGGCGCCGTCGCGGACATGTTGCAACCGCACGCGCTGATTCGCCGTGAAGAGACCATCACGGGTCTCGGCGTTGGTCCCGGTCACCCCGAGGTAGTTGGTGCCGGCCAACGTGATCTCGACGCCTCAGTATTTTCCAGTTTGGGCCTGCTGCGTGACGTCGTCGGACGGGCACACGTAGAGGGGTACGACAACGGCCAGCACCGGGTTTTGCGGTTGCTTGCCGTTGGCGATGTACCACGGCGCCCAACGCAAGTTCCCGGAGGGCCCGCTGTCGCGCCACGCTTCGGCCAAGCGGTAGAGGTTGTCCTGCTCGTGGTAGGGCAGGATTTTGGCCAGCCAGCTCCAGTAGTAATGGGGGTGGAAATGCGTGTCGTGGGCAGATGGGAAGCCGCTGTGCACGTCGTGATACTGGTGCAAGGCAAGCCCAATCTGCTTGAGGTTGTTGGCGCACTGGATGCGTGCGGCGGCCTCGCGGACCTTTTGGACCGCGGGCAAGAGCAGGCCGATCAGGATCGCGATAATCGCGATCACGACCAGCAGCTCCAAGAGAGTGAAGCCGGGCGAGCGTGGACTGGGTCGATTCATCGAAAGCCCTCCTTTGCGCACTCTCTTCCCCGAATCCCCACGCGTTGCGACCAGGCGGGCAAACAGGATAGTTTCCCACGCGATCCACTGCATGGAGTAAAAGCACGAACGTGAGGCCTTTCGGCACGACTGTCTAAAGTTGCCTCTTTTCTGCGTTGTCTAAGCTGAAACTGGACGATGCACCACATTCATGCGGCGCAAACCGCAGTCTT
>JAKEFD010000199.1 GCA_022616245.1 Gemmataceae bacterium | reverse complement strand
CGGCGTGAGGACATTGCCGAACTTTCCATGCACTTCGTGCGCTTGGCTGCGGAACGTTGCAAGAAAGACGTTCGCGAAATTGACGATGACGTGTTGAGCGCATTCAAAGACTTCTCTTGGCCAGGCAACATTCGCCAGCTGGAAAACGTCATCGAGCGCGCCGTCGTGATCACGGAAGGCGACACGGTGACGGTGCACGAGGTTGCCGCCGAGATCTTGGCGCACGGGACGATCGATGATGTGGACAAACTCACGGCCCCGCCGCGCCTGCAAGAGGCAGCTTTGGTATCCAAGCCAGCCTTTTCCAGTTGGCGGGCCGAGCGCGAGCGGCAGGAGCGTGAGCAATTGGTGCGGGCGCTGGCGGCGGCCGACGGCAACAAGGCGGAAGCCGCCCGCGCCCTGGGCATCGCGCGGAGCACCCTGGTCAGCCGGCTCAAGAAACTGGGTTTAGGTTAGGATTGCAGGTTCGCAGCAGTTCACGCGGAGCGTGTTGGACCGCTGTAATCGGCGCCTTGAGTCTGGTTGGACGTGGTGTCTGCGCCGCCGGGTTGAGGACTGGACCGGCGCTTGGAGGGCGTCCGCTGTCGCCAACGCCGTCCGAACAAGAGGGGAACCGTCGTCGCCACAAACACGGCCAACGGCAACAATAGCGCCAAGTACATGAGCTGGACCATGTTGTCGCCGGCATGCAAACCGAGGAACGGCGGCTGCCGCATCTGGGCCGCTTTGTCCATCAGCCATACTCCGCTGAAGCCTGCCAGCGCGCCGGCGATCGCGCCGCACAGTGTCCATTCAAGCGCAAGCCGCCAATCACGGAGGCCGAACAACGCCGGCAGGCCGCCGAGGATAAACGCGCCGACCGCGCCGCCGAACGTCCAGCCCAAGCCGCTGGGAAAAAGCAGTCCGAGAAAACCCGCCGCTGCCCCGGCCGTCGCGCCGACGACAAATCGGACCCAAAGGCGACGAATGCCCACAAACGACTTCGGTATGCTTGCGATCAGCCCTACGAAGAACCCAACAAACGCCGCCAGCGTGGCAACGGTGGTGCTGCCCCACGACAGCCCAAAGAGAATCCCGGCAAAGATGCCGGCGTTACCCGAGGCCAACATGGGCACGGTCGCGGCGCGAATTCGCCCAAAGCCGGCCGTGGTCAGTACGACGCCGGAGAAAAACGACAATGACGCGACTCCGCCGAAACTGCGCAGGTCTTCGCCGCCCAGGAAATGGCCGGCGACATAACCGATCGACCAGAAAAACGCGCCGACCAGGCCCCAATAGAGGCCACGCCAAATTGCGAAAATCAAGAGAGCCTTCATGCAACTTCACGGTATCCACGTCTGGGTTCTGAAAAACAGACAGCATTCCCCGTTCTTAATTCGCCGAGAAACATCGCGTATTTGACAGACACCTTCCGTAGCTCAAGTCCGCTGCATCCGGTTGGTCAAGTACGCACCCAGCGCCTTTTCCACCGGCTCGTCGGTGCGCAAAAGGTGATAGTCGATGCGCATGTCGCGGGCGCGCGTCTGCAACTTATCGCGAAAAGCGGCGAAGTTTTTGCGGTACTCTTGGCGCAGTTGCCGAGGATCGACCAGTTGCTTTTCTCCTACGTTTTCCAGATTGCGGAATTGCGTCCATTGGCTGAACGGGAACTCGATTTCTTCCGGCGCCAAGACGTGGAAAAGCAGAATCTCGTGGCCCCGATGCCGCAAATGCCGCAGCGCGTAAAGCAAAGGGTCGATCTCGTCGAAACAGTCGGAAAGTATGATGATCATGCCGCGGCGGCGGATCTGTCCCGCGAGGTTGTGCCAGAGCGGGGCCAGCGCCGTCTCGCCGCCCGATTGCGTCGCTTCCAGCGCGGACAGTACGCGCAACAGGTGTTTCGAGCTGGAATGCGGCCGCAAGAAGTGGCGCAGGCGATGATCGTGCAGCACCAGGCCGACCGCGTCGAGCTGGTGCAGCATGAGATACGCAAGCGACGCGGCGACAAACTGCGCATATTCGAACTTACTCGGCGCCGACCCCCTCACCCCTGACCCCTCTCCCCCGTAGGGGCGAGGGGACGCCTGCGAACGATACCCCATACTGCCGCTGGCATCGACGAGCAAGTGCGCCTGCAGGTTCGTTTCCTCTTCGTATTCCTTGATGTAATACCGGTCCGTTTTCCCGAAGACGCGCCAATCGATGTGGCGAATTTCGTCGCCCGGATAATACTGCCGATGCTCCGCGAACTCCACGCTGAAACCCTTGTACGGGCTCTTGTGCACACCGCTCAAAAAACCCTCGACGACCGTGCGGGCCACCAGGGCCAGCCGGCCAAATCGCGCCAGTGCAGAGGGATCAAAGCGCGTCATTTGGTTGGTGAGTGGTGAGTGGTGAGTGGTCACGAGCGACCGAGATTTGTGACAACTCACCACTAACCTACTCAGCACTCACCTCCTTAAGCAGTTTTTCGATGATCGCGTCCGTGTTGATGCCTTCGGCGTCGGCGTGGAACGTGGTAACCAGGCGATGACGCAGCACCGGGAAAGCCACGGCGCGGATGTCGTCGGTGGTCACGTGCAGCCGGCTGTGGAGGATCGCGCGGGCCTTGCCGCCGAGGATCAAGTACTGGCTGGCGCGCGGGCCCGCGCCCCAGGCTACCAATTCCGTAATGAATTTTGGCGCGCCGGGTTCTTTGGGCCGGGTCGCCCGCGCCAGGTTGGCGGCATATTGAAACACGTGCTCGGCCACCACGACCTGGCGCACCACCTCCTGAAGCTGTAAAATCTTTTCGCCGGTCAGGATAGCCGTCAGTTCGGGGCGATACGTGCTGGTGGTTTGCTTCATGATCGTCAATTCCTCGTCGCGGCCCGGATAGCCGACGTTGACGTGGAACATGAAGCGGTCGAGTTGCGCTTCGGGCAAGGGATACGTGCCTTCCTGCTCGATCGGGTTTTGCGTGGCCAACACGAAAAACGGCTCGGGCAGCGCATAGGTCTGCGACCCGGCGGTGACGTGGTGCTCCTGCATCGCTTCCAAGAGCGCGGCCTGCGTCTTGGGCGGCGTGCGGTTGATCTCGTCGGCCAGGATCATGTTGGCGAAGATCGGACCTTTGAGGAAAACGAACTTGCGGCGGCCGGTTTCCGCGTCGTCCTGCAGGATGTCCGTGCCGGTGATGTCGGCGGGCATGAGGTCGGGCGTGAACTGGATGCGCTTGAAGCTGAGGTGCAGGATTTGCGCGACTGTGCTGACGAGCAGCGTCTTGGCCAGACCCGGCACGCCCACGAGCAAGCAATGCCCATTGCTGAACAGGGCCATCAAAAGCTGCTCGATCACTTCTTTCTGGCCGACGATGACCTTGCCGATTTGCTCGATCATACTTTGGTAGGCGCCGGCGAGTTCGCGAACGGCTTGGGCCTCGACGGGCAGCGTGGGTGCTGACATAAGGATGTCAATTCTCAAGGCAACAACGGCTGGGGTAAACAACCATTCTAACCTGTGGATTTCCGGCTGCAACCAGGGTACAACTATCTCGACCACGAGCCCGCAGCTCTGCCGAGCCCGCAGCGCTAGCAAGGGCGGCGGGACTTCGGCCTCCAGCAAGAATGTTCGCGCGTTACTTGCTGACGCTGTGAGCCCGCAGCGCTAGCAAGGGCTGTTCGGACGCACGCTTGCCCTTGCTAGCGCTGCGGGCTCGCAGGGAGGGAGTCACCATGGAAAACCCATTGTGGCCGTTGGCGTACCACATTACTTGGACAATGTACGGGACGTGGCTGCCGGGGGACTCGCGTGGCTGGATTAAGGCGGGGGAATGGGGGATCCAACCGCCGGACGCGGAATTAGAGCGGCATGCACGCGAGCGCATGGTGGAAACGGCCGTCGTTCTGGACAGTGAGCAGCGGGCACTCGTGGAACAGACTATTCGCGACCACTGCACAAATCGGAGCTGGCACTTACACGCCGTCAACGTGCGAACTACACACGTTCACGTGGTGATTAGTGCTGAGTGCGATGCCGACGACATAATGAACCAGTTCAAGGCGTGGTGTTCGCGCAAGCTGTCGGATCAAGCTGGATTGACGACAAAGGTGGCGGAGAAGGCCGGCCGACGCCATTGGTTCACCGAAGGCGGCGACAAGAACAAGATTGAGAACGAGCAATACCTGGATAACGCAATCCGCTACGTCGTGGAATTACAATGAGCGGAAGGATGCCGAGCCCGCAGCGCTAGCAAGGGCGGTCGGCACACTCGCAGCGCCCGCGGCCCTTGCTAGCGCTGCGGGCTCGCGGATGCAAGATCGTGGAGTCCAAACATGCATGCAACCACACGGCGAAAGTTTCTAACTGGGGCATTGGCTTTGGGCGCGGGAGCGGCGGCAGCTTCGTCGGCTTCGGCCATTGAACCCATAAAGCGCAGCGGGCGGCCACACATGCGCCTCAGCTTCGCGGCCTACAGCTTTCGGCAATACCTCGACCTGCGCCGCAGGCCGAAGCCGGAAATGACGCTCGAGGACTTCATCGACTTCGCGGCGGAGCAGCCCTTCGACGCCGTCGAATTAACGGCGTACTACTTTCCGGAAACCTCGGCCCGCTTTCTGGCGCGTCTTAAGGGCCGCTGCACGCGCCTGGGACTCGACGTCAGCGGCACGGCGGTGGGCAACAACTTTTGCGTGACCAACGCCTCGCGCATGAAGGAACAAATCGCCGACGTCAAGCGCTGGATCGAACACACGTCGCGCCTGGGCGGCAAGACGCTGCGCGTGTTTGCCGGCACGGTGGAAAAGGGAGATACGGAAGAGAAAGCGCGGGCCCGATGCGTGGAGGCGTTGCACGAGGTGTGCGAACATTCGGCCCAGTTCGGCATTTACGTCGCGCTCGAAAACCACGGCGGCATCACGGCCACGCCCGAGCAAATGCTGGCGCTCGTTCGTGCCGTCAAGAGCGAGTGGTTCGGCGTCAACTGGGACTCGGGCAATTTCCGCACCGCCGACCCATACGCCGACCTTGCCCGCATCGCGCCCTATGCCGTCAATGTTCAAATCAAGACGGAAATCCAGCGGGCGGGGCGAAATGAAGAAGCAGACCTCAAGCGCCTGGTCGCGATGCTGCGCGCCGTCAACTATCGCGGCTACGTCGCCTTGGAATATGAAGCGGCGGCTGATCCGAAGACCGCTGTCCCCAAACACGCGGCGACCCTACGCGGATTATTAGCTTGAACCATGAGTTTTTCTAACCACGGATCACACGGATCGCACGGATAGCGTGTTGGACTGTTTCTCCACATCCGTGATAATCCGTGCAATCCGTGGTTAAAATTCAGATCTACTATGGCCAATCCTTCGAATGCGACCGCTGTTACTTTTTGGGGCGCTGCCCGCACTGTTACAGGATCGATGCATCTTTTGGAGTTCGGCCGGCGTAAGATTCTCTTGGATTGCGGTTTCTTTCAGGGCCGCCGCTCGGAATCACGCGAGCGCAACAGCCGTTTTCCCTTTGATCCGACGTCTTTGTCCGCCGTTGTCTTAAGTCACGCTCACATCGACCATTGCGGCAACTTGCCCAATCTGATGAAGCAAGGTTTCAACGGGCCGATTTATTGCACGCCGGCAACGCGCGATCTCTTGGCGGTCATGCTCGCCGATTCGGCCAAGATTCAAGAGGAAGACGCCGAGTTCCTCAACAAGAAACGCAAGCCCGGCGAGCCGCGCATCGAGCCGTTGTACAACCGTGTCGATGTCTTGCGCACCTTGAAGCTGGTGCAGTCGTTTCCCTACTGGCGCTTACACGACGTGCATCCCGATTGGCAGCTCCAATTCGTCGAAGCGGGCCATTTGCTCGGCTCGGCCATGGTCCATCTAAAACTGCCCGGCAAGACGCTGACCTTCACCGGCGACATCGGCCGCAAAGGGCTGCCGATCCTGCGCGATCCGTCGCCCATTCCCGCCGCCGACGTGGTGATTTGCGAAAGCACTTATGGCAACCGCACGCACCCGCCGGTGGAGCTTTTGGCCGAAAATCTGGCGGCGCTCATACGCCGCACGTTCGAGCGCGGCGGCAAGCTGCTCATCCCCGCCTTCAGCCTGGGCCGGACGCAGACCATCGCTTATCTCTTGCACAAGCTCATTCAAGAAGGGCGCATGGAGGAGATTCCGATTTTCGTGGACAGCCCCTTGGCGGCGGCGGCGACCGAAGTCTATCGATTGCATCCCGAATGCTTCGACGACGAGACGGCCCTGCTGGTGCAAGAGAACCCGGATGTGTTTGGCGCGAACATGATCCGCTATGTTCGAACGGCGGAAGAAAGCAAAAACCTCAATCGACGCCAGGAGCCGTGCGTCGTCGTCGCGGCGAGCGGCATGTGCGAATCGGGCCGCATCTTGCACCATTTGAAGTACAACGTCCACGATCCGCGCAATACCGTCCTCATCATCGGTTTTCAAGCGCCCGAGACATTGGGGCGGCGCATCGTCGAGAAACGGCCCGAGCTGCGCATTCACGATCAATTCGTGCCGCTCAATGCCGAAGTCGTGGTGATGAACGGCTTCTCCTGTCATGCCGACCGCAACGACCTATTGGAAATGCTGACGCCCTTGGCCGCCCAAGTTCCCAAGCTGCGCTTCGTGCACGGCGAGAAAGATCAGGCCGAGCCACTGATGCAAACGTTGCAGGAAAGGGGATTCTCGGATTTGGGGTTTCCCGAGCGAGGCGCGACACTAGCGTGGTGAATACAGAGCCGCATTGGTCCCTTGGTTCAGGATATTGCAAGTGGCAAGCACGGCTCGTCCTTGCCACATTTCTAAGCCAGTTGGCAAGCACGGGAGAATTGTCATAAAGTATTTATCCAAAAACATCTTGAGGATCTCGAAACCACTCGTCCTTGCCAACTCGTGCATAGGCATACCCCTCTCACTGTTACGACAAGCTAACAAGCTGTTCAGCTGCAAGTATCCACTGGCCAAAAACGGGCTGACGATTTAGGCAGTCGGATGCTACCGCGTCAAATGGCGGTCGAAGTAGCTTGCGACCTCTTCCAGAGCCTCCAGCGACTCCGGCGACGGGAAACTGGTCAGGAACTGAGCATGTGAGACGCCTTCAAATACATGAAGCTCAGCCGGGACGCCAGCCTGCCGCAACTTGCGGTGAGCGCGCACGGTCAGGCTAAGAAAAAGGTCGCGCGTGCCCGAAATGAGGATGGTCGGCGGGAAGCCGTGCAAGTCGCCATAAACGGGCGACAGCAGCGGATCGTTGAGATCCCGTCCCCCGGCATAAAGCATGGCGGCTGCTTCAATAAGGCCGTCGTAGGTAACGAGTATGTTGTCCACACGGTCATTAGTAAAGAAAGTGTCCCCAGTCTTAGTGAGGTCTACCCACGGCGTGCCAAGGTAGAGCGCGGCCGGCAGTGATGTCCCTGTTTCCTTGAGCTTTAGGACAGCGGCCATTGCGAGCCCGGCTCCCGCTGACGTGCCGAACAATGCCATCTTGGCGGGGTCGTGGTCCTTGACAAGCGCCTGCCAGACTGCCACCGCATCATCGAGGGCCGCCGGAAAGGGATGATCCGGCGGCATGCGATAATCGACCGAGAGTACGGATGTCTTGCTGCAGTGCGCGACAAGCGCAGCTTCACACGTAGCCGCTTCGCCGCCGTTGAAAACGTAGGCGCCGCCGTGCAGATGGACGAGTAAGCGGTCCCCTTCCAGCCCGAGGGCGAGGGGAGGTTGCGGAACTAGCCGAAAACACTGGACGCCCGCGATGCTACTCGGCGTAACGGCAAGGCCGAGTTGCTTCCACAATAGTTGCGCAACTTGTGCCGCTTGCCCGTCCGCCTCCTGCACAATCTTGCGCCACTCTTGCACGGATTTGGGTCGGACGAGGATATCGGTCCTGAGGGGAGCAGCGATCGCTTGCTGCAGTTCTGAGCTTACCGTGGACGGCACAGGGAGCGTCTTGATGGCGAGCTGGTCCATAGTCACAAGTGCACCTGCCTTCCTTGCTCTGGACAATAGTATCGATTCGAGCTACATTAACTAAAACTCCTAAGTGCTTTTGTTGTTTTCTGTTCGGAGGTTTGTTTGTCTCAGGTCGTTGACGAGGTATCCCTCACACCCACCCCCTCTGCTCCAAGCGAGGGGCAAATCGTGGAACCGATCGGGTTTGCCGCTCTCTCGCTTTCTGATTCCGTTCTGTCGGCGGTCCAGCGCGCCGGTTTTGTTCATCCCACACCAATTCAAGTCGCGCTAATTCCGCCCGCTGTCGAAGGCGTGGACGTCATTGGCCAGGCCCAGACCGGCACCGGCAAGACGGCCGCGTTCTTGTTGCCGTTTCTGACACGCTGGCGGCCGCGCACTGATCCGGGCCCGCAAGCACTGGTGCTGACGCCGACGCGCGAACTGACGCTCCAGGTCGCCGAGGAAGCGGTCAAGCTCAGTCCGCACAAGGGTTTTCGCGTGGTGCCGATCCTGGGCGGCCAGCGCATGGGCCAGCAGGTGCGGGCCTTAAAGCAAGGCGCCAACCTGGTGGTCGGCACGCCCGGACGGGTCATCGACCATCTGGGCCGCGGCACGCTGTCGTTTGCACGCACGCATTACGTCGTGCTCGATGAGGCCGACCGCATGCTCGACATTGGCTTCCGTCCGGACATCGAAAAGATCCTGCGCCGTTGCCCGAGTGAACGGCAGACGCTGTTTCTGTCCGCCACGCTGCCGCCGCCGGTCTTGCGTTTGGCCCACCGCTACATGCGCGAGCCGTTGCACCTTAATCTATCGCCGGAGAAACTGACGGTCGAGAAGATCCGGCAATCCTATTTCACGGTCGACGAGGACCGCAAGTTCGAACTGCTCATGCGCGTCTTGGAGCGTGAAAAACCGCGCCAGTGCATTATCTTCTGCGAAACCAAGATCGGCTCACACCATCTGTTTCAACAGCTGCGCGGTGCACACAAGCGCGTCGCCGTCATGCACGGCGACCTGCCCCAGGAAATGCGCAACCGCATCATGCAGTATTTCCGCGAAGGCAAAGTGGTCATCCTCGTGGCGACCGACGTGGTCGGCCGCGGCATCGACGTCATGGGCATCTCGCACATCATCAACTATGACCTGCCTTCCGACGCCGAGAACTACGTGCATCGCATCGGCCGTACGGGCCGCATGGGCAACGACGGTGTCGCCATCACCTTCGTCACGATGGAACAGGGCGAAGAACTGACTCGCATCGAAGCGTTGATTAACAATCTGGTGGCCCAGGACCAAATCGAAGGGTTCGAGTCCTTTCGCCCCAGAGCGGCGGCGGCCGACACACCGAAGCAGTACACGCCGGTTTATGGAGACCGTGTGAAGCGTTACAGCCGGCGTCTTTAGCGGTTCCTCGCTCAAGCGTCGGTCCCACTTTTCAGATCACAAGAAAGTGGTCCTTGGGTTGCGCCCAATTGAAGTGCTTTCCACAAGTCTCTACCGCACAAGCGGTTAACGAATTGCATTGCGCCCTTCCCCAATACACACACGCACGGTCTACGTCCGCCGATAAACAGTTGAGATTTCCTGCACGAGAGGGCGGGTGTGAGTGCCTCGCGCTACCAGTTTAGTAATTCATTGATATGAAACGACTTACGGATAGAGTGCCCGTCCGGCTACTCGTCGAGGTGTTCTTCAAGTTCATCCAGGATTTGGCGAAGCTCGTCGCGCTCCCGGCGCGTGGCTTCCAGGTCGAATGCCAAGTATTTCAGGTCAAGTTGCAACTGATCGACGGCATCCTGTGCGACACGCACGAGCCGATTCTGCAAGCGCGTGTAATGGCCTAATCGCTCGTAGAGGGGCATGAGTTTCTGGCGCATGTGGAGGGGCAACTGATCCAGATGCCCGTGCAATTCCACAAACTCTTGAGGAACCTGGTCTTTTCTCCAGTCAGCCGGCAGCGGTTTAGCCATTGGCCGGTCCTTTCGCGGGTCTAAGATATCCATTTCCGATTGTGGCAAATCTTGCGCCGACTGGTTGTAAACTCGCCAGTTTTCCTAAATTGCAATCCTTCAATGAGTTGCTTATCCGCAGTGCATTCTGTCAATTGCCGAGTGTAAAGAAACCATAACAAAAGACCCCTTTTTGGTTAACAGCCGCGTGTGTTAGAAGCGTAGACCCCACGCGAATCGTAGACGTTACGCTCCGCGTGAGGTATCCCCACGCGGAGCGTGGGGTCTACTTTGGCAGGAGCAAGTCATGCTGCGCGCTCGGTCGCTCCCGGTTTTCGCAGTGTTCGCCTGGTGCTGCGGAATGCCGAGCCCGGTACACGCCCAGCAGGTGCATCGCAACGGCTTCGAAGCGCTGAAGCCCGCCTGGGTCAAGTCCGGCTTCGACGCCGCATTCGACGAAATCAAGCACCATATGGTGGACCAAGGCGCTCACGATGGACAGCGCTGCGAATTCCTGCAACTAAACGCCAAACCGGGCAACTTCATTCACTACCAGTATTCCCTCGGCCGGCTGGCCCTGAACGACGAAACTTCGGCGCGTGTGTGGGTGAAGTCGAATCGGCCGGGCCTTCAGCTCATGGCCCGCATCATTCTGCCCAATGAGCGCGATCCGAACAGCCTGGACAATCGCCTGACCACGTTCATCCGCGGCGACGTCTACCGCAACGCCGGTCGCTGGCAGCCATTGGAAATCGGCCGACCGCTTCAGCTTTCCAAGCAACAGCAACAACTCCTGCAGGCCCAGGCGAAGCGATCCATCAATTTCAGCGACGCCTACATCGATGCTCTGGTGCTTAACGTTTTTGCGGGGCCCGGTCCGACCGAAGTCTGGATCGACGACCTGGAATGCGCTCCCCTCTCGCCCGACCCCAGCATCAAAGGAGCGGTCAATGCCCCCGGGCCCGATTTCACCAAGCCCAGTCCAACGCCGCGCGCGGTCACGCGCAACCAGATCGTCGAGTTCTCCGGCAATCAGCTCGTCGTGGGCGGCAAGCGCATGTTCTTCCGCGGCATCCGGCACTCCGACACGCCGTTACGTGTGCTGAAGGAAAGCGGCTTCAATGCCGTCTACTTCGAAAACCAGGCCAGCCAGGCGTTGTTGAAAGAGGCGGCGGGCCTGGGGCTTTGGATGATCCCGCAACTGCACGTTTTTTCCGAAGACGCTCAGCTCACTTCCACGGACGGCCTTATCAAAGAGGTCAACCGCTACGCCGAGAGCGACGCCATATTGTTCTGGCATCTGGGGGGCACGTTGGCGCTGGAGCAATCCTCGTTGGTGTCGCGCGCCGCCCAAATCGTACGCCAGGCGGACCCGGGCCGGCCGGTCGGCGCCGACGTCTGGGACGGTTTGGCGCCGTATTCGCGCAATCTCAATCTGGTCGGCGTGCACCGCTGGCCGCTCATGACGACGCTCGAACTGACCAAGTATCGCGAATGGCTCGATCAGCGCCGCCGTCTTGCCACCCCAGGCAGCTTTCTGTGGACGTGGATCCAAACGCATCTGCCCGAATGGCACACGCAACTGCTGTATGAACGGTCGGCGCTGGCTTCTTTCGCTCAGCCGGTCGGACCGCAGCCCGAGCACATTCGACTCTTGACGTATCTGGCGCTGGCGACCGGCAACAAAGGCGTCGCGTTCTGGTCCGACCGCTTCCTGGCCGACAGCCATCATGGCCGCGACCGGTTGTTATGTTGCGCGCTGCTCAACCAAGAAATAGAACTGCTCGAGCCGCTGCTTGTCTCGGTAGATGATGCGCCGGTTTGGATTGACACCTCCGTGCCGGACATCAAAGCCGCGGTGCTGCGCACGGGCAAAGGGATTCTGGTGTTGCCGATCTGGCTCGGCAAAGGGGCGCAATTCGTTCCCGGCCAGGCGGCGGTGAGCAAGTTGTCCATGGTCGTGCCGCAGGTGCCGCAGAGCATGCAGGCCTGGGAAGTATCGCCCGCCGATGCGCGCGGCTTGCGGGCCGAGCGCGTGGTCGGCGGCACGAAAGTGACCGTGCCCGAGTTCGGCCTGACTTCCGCCGTCGTGTTCACCGCCGACAACAACCTGGTGATCCGCTTCCAGGATCAGGCTCGCGCCCGCCGGCAACTCGCCGCCCAATGGTCGTATGACATGGGTCTTTACGAGCTGGAGAAAGTCCTGCAGGTGCATGAAGCGCTTGAAAAGCAGGGCCATACCGTGCCCGACGCAGGCCATCTCATTCAAGACACGCGCAATCGCTTGCAAGCCGCCAAAGAGCTCTGGGACAGCCACTTGTTCGCCCAAGCCTATCACGAAGCGCAACGCGCTCTGCGGCCGCTCCGGATTTTGATGCGTGCCCAGTGGGAGCAGGCGGTCAAGGAGCTTGACAGCCCGGTGTCCTGCCCGCACGCAGTGACCTTTTTCTCGCTGCCGCGGCACTGGCAATTCATGGATCAGGTCCGCGCCTCATCCGCGGCCGCCAACGTGTTGCCCGGCGGCGACTTCGAAGCCGTGGCACAGAAGCCCCAAGATATCTGGAGGATGGAAGAGCCGACGCTGGACGAAGTCGATCTTTTGGCCCAGCGGGTAGGAGAGATCAAGCTGCCGCTTTCCATCAAAGGCGGCACGCCGACCAGCGTTGAATCACCGCGTCAAGGCAAGCAATGCGCCATGCTGCAAATCAAGCCGAAGAAGGGCGCGGCCCCGCAAGCGCTCGAACGCACGTTGCTCGCGCTCACCAGCCCAACGATCAAGCTCCAGCCGGGTTCGCTGGTGCAGGTGAGCGGCTGGGTGCGCATCCCCGAAGCGATTACTGCGTCGCCCGACGGCGCATTGTTCTACGACAGCGCCGGCGGCGAACCGATGGCCGTCCGCCTGACCGAGCCGACACCTTGGAAAAAGTTCACACTCTATCGACGTGTGCCTTCAACGGGAACGATGCACGTGACGCTGGCGCTCACCGGCATCGGCACCGTGTACTTTGACGATGTACGCATCGAGCCGCTGGTGACGGCGGTGGGCGGAGTGACGCCGGTGAGCGGATTCAGGAAGTAGAGGACACGCACTCCCATCCGACGCGAGTGAAATCTAGCACCACTCTTCACGGATTCCTGGCGTTTCCATCGGGTCTTAAGTGCAATATCGTTTTTACTGATACTATGACAAGAGGTTGTCTGCGCTGATGGAGATACACATGTCGGTCGCGAATACAATGCAAGACCAGAACCGTGAACTCGCCCGTCGTATCAACGAAGAAGCAAGAAACAATCCGCAATCGCCATATGCCAACAAATTCGTCGGTATCGCCAATGGAAAAGTCGTCTCGGTTGCGGATGATCTAGATGAAATGATGCGCCAGCTTCGAGCTGCCGAACCCGACCCGCGCAAGTCATTTTGGGTTGAGGCAAGCCGTAATTACGACGAGGTCCACGTCATCTTGGGGCTGACGACATGCCGCGCGTGAATTGGCCCCTTAAGATTCATTTGGGCTAGAGTGTTGAACTTTCCGAACAGAGGAGAGAATCATTACGATGCCTTGGTCGCAAGCGCAGCCGCAACCGCAGCGGGATTGACCGCAACGATGCGGAGTAAGGCGCGGGCAGGGCCCCTGGGTTGGCGTCGTCCCTGTTCCCAGTTTTGCAGCGTCGCGACACTCACTCCAATCATAGTTGCAAATTCCGCCTGTGACTTTTTCAAGCCTTTGCGCACTGCGACGACGTCGGGTGCGGCGAATTCCGTCACACGGCTCGGCTTCATCTGCGAGCGCCGAATTTTACCTGCCTCGCGAATGCTGGTAATCAGCTTGTCAAAATCCATTTTCTTCATTCGAATTCCTCCCGAACCAGATGCCTTAGAACTCGAAGTTGCGCCGGCGTCAGATCTTCTTGTTTGTTTTTTCGATAGAGGAGAAGCATGTAAAAGGACTCGCTTGTTCTGTCCCAATAGTAGACGAGCCGGCATCCGCCTCGCTTACCTTTCGCGCGCACGGACCATCGCAGTTTACGCAGCCCCCCACCGCCGCGAATGAGCGGTCCGGCTTCTGGTCGCAGCAGCAATGCCAATTGCAATGCTTGATACTGGTCGTCGTCCAGCAATTCGTTGAGGACGCGGGTGAAAGTCGGAGTCTCAATGAACCGCATGGTGGATGATACGCCATTGGCGGATAATACGCAAGTGATTCGACCTCGCCTTGGCAGCGCTATCCCCAGCGGTGTAAAATCCCTTCGCGACCCGGTGTGACAGGATGTCCGGGCCTTACCTAGGATGAGGTCGATTCATGTTTCGCGTTAAGCAATTCCCTTCTGCGTTCGGTTTCCTCCTCGCAGGGATGGCGGGGTGGCTGCTCGCTGCATCCGGTGCACAGGCTCAGCAGGCGGTGGAAGATATCCCCAAGCCGTTTGTCCTCAAGCGCCCCCTAACGCGCCAAGAAGTCAGCGAGCGCGATTCGCTTAAGCAATACGCGTTGGGACTATTGTGCGAGCGTGAGGACCGGCTTCTCGAAGCGCTCAAGGCTTTTCAAGAAGCGGCGCGGCTCGATCCCGAAGCGGTCGCCGCGCTCAAGGCGCAGATACCGATCTTTCTCGCGCTCGACCGTGTACAAGAAGCCGTCACGGCAGTCGAAAAAACGCTCCGCCTCGATCCCGCCGACCACGAAACCTGGTTCGTCGGCGCACGTGTTTACAAATCGCTCGGCAAGTACAAGGAAGCAGGCAACGCTCTGCGGCGCGGCCTGGACGCGCCGGGCATCAAAGAGCGGCCCGAAGTCGCTCAGCAGATGTATCTCGACCTTGCCGGCCTGCACGAAGCGGCCGACGAACTGCCGCAGGCCGTCGTCGCCTTGACCAAGGCCGCCGAGCTATTAGACCACCCCGATGTGCTCGTCGATCTGGGCGTGGCCAATCGCGATGCCATCGTCGGGCGCGCGGCGCATACCTATGAGCGCATCGGTCATCACCTGGCGAAACTGAAGAAGTATGACGAGGCGCACAAGGCCTATCTGCAAGCGCAGGAGCGCCGCCCGGAAAGCGCCGGCCGGCTCAGCTATAACCTCGCGCAACTGTGCAAGGAGCAGGGCAAATTCGAGGATGCGCTCACCTATGTGGACAGTTACTTGCGCTTTCAGCCTATCGGCGTCGAGGCCTACGAAATGAAAATCGGCGTCTTGGAAAAGCTGAAACGCACCGCGCAGATCGCCCCGTGGCTCGAAACAGCCTCAAAGAATGACCCGCACAACACAGGTTTGAAAGTGCTTCTTGCCAAAGAATACGCGCGCGGCAAGCAAACCGCCAAAGCCGAGACATTGTACAAGTCGTTGGCAGGCGAATCTCCCAATGCGGACATCTATCGTGGGCTGTTCCGCTTATATAAAAGCGATCCGCAATGGGGAACCGTGCAAACACTTGGCCTCTTGAACAAGACGCTCGACCAGGCCAGTAAAGCCGAAGGCCCGCCCGGCCCCGCCGTGCAGCAAGCCAAGGCGATGATCGCCGCCCTGCGCGACGACGGTGAACTGGCCAAAGACCTGGTGGCGGCGGGCCTGAAACAAGCCGACGTTGATGAGAATCTGCGTTTCGAGACGTTGCACTTGCTGGCGGTCTTGGCCGACAAGCACCGCAAGACCGAGGAAGCGGAGAAGTTTTATCGCAAGGCCCTGGCGGACGCTTCCCCTGCCAGCGAGGCGCTTGTCTACAGCGGCCTGTTCCGCACGCTCTGGAAAGCGCACAAGTACAGCGACGTTTTGCTGCTGGCGCGCGACGGCTTGAAACGCTCACGCGCCACCAATCGGCTGCTCTTCTTCAATGAACAGGCCAAGGCGCTGGCCCGCTTGCAGCGCTTCGACGAGGCGCTGCGCGCCGCCGGCGAAGGCGCCGAGCTTGCCGGCGACAACGACAAGCTCTCCTTCCGGCATCTGCGCGTGCGCATTCTCGTGCAGGCGGAGAAACACGAGGAAGCCGAAGCGGAAGCAAAGGCGCTTCTGAAAGAAAGCAACTCGCCGGGCGAAGCCATCGAAGTGCGCTATCTGTTATCCAACGTATACTCGGCTCAGCGCAAAATGGCGCAGGCAGAAGCGCAGCTCGAGATCATTCTGCAAGCCGACCCCAACAACGCCACGGTAAACAACGATCTGGGTTACATCTGGGCCGATCAAAACAAACACCTGGAACGGTCGGAGGAGATGATCCGCAAGGCCATCGACCTGGATCGCCGCAACCGCAAGCTGCGCGGCGTGTCCGGTACAGAAGATGATCTCGACAACGCGGCCTACGTCGATAGTCTGGGTTGGGTGCTGTTTCGCCGCGGCAAGATTGACGAAGCCCGCATCGAGCTGGAGAAAGCCGTGGCCCTGCCCGACGGCGACGAACCCGTGCTCTGGGATCACCTGGGCGACGTCTACTATCGTCTGCGCCTCCTTGACCGCGCCCGATCGGCCTGGCAGCGCAGCATCCACCTTTATGAACAAGAAAAACGGCGTAAAATGGATGAACGCTACCATGAAGTGCAGCGCAAGCTGAAATTGGTCAACAGCCAGTAGTCAGGCATCAGGTGTCAGGAGTCAGGTGTCAGGAGTCAGGTGTCAGGAGTCAGGTGTCAGGAGTCAGG
>JAKEFD010000198.1 GCA_022616245.1 Gemmataceae bacterium | reverse complement strand
GCGCGTCGGGCTAGTGTTATTGATTCGGGCCAGGGAGGGGGGGGTGTGGGTGTGTCGCGCGACCAATCCCACAACTTCCTTGCCCTCAAAGAAGTTACGGCAACGGATAGGTCGCGCGGGTCCGGCACCAATCTGGATTGCTTGGCTGGGACCAGTGTCAACCGCAAATAACGGGTGATCGGAAAGGACCTGGTGTATCGCGCAACGAACTAATTCAGCGCTTGCTCAATAACCTCGCCGAAGTTGTCGGTCAGCCGCTCGTTGCGTCCATTGTGGCGATATGTCAAGCGGAGGTGATTCAATCCCAATAGATGCAGAATGGTGGCGTGGATGTCGTGGACGTGCGTCGTGTCTTCTTCGGCGCGGAGACCGACCGCGTCGGTAGCGCCGATCACCTGCCCGCCCTTGACGCCGCCGCCGGCCAGCCACATCGAGAAGCCGTGCGGATTGTGGTCGCGGCCGGTCGCGCCTTCGGTCATCGGCGTGCGGCCAAACTCACCGCCCCAGACGACGAGTGTGGATTCGAACAATCCGCGTGCTTTCAAATCGCGCAGCAAGCCGGCGATTGGCACATCGCTTTGGGCACACAGCCGCAGGTGGTTGCCGATCACGTCGGAGTGCGCATCCCAGCCGTTGGTGTCGCCGCAATAGATTTGCACGAAGCGGACGCCGCGCTCGACCATGCGGCGGGCCAAAAGGCAGCGCGTGCCGAATTCGGCGGTATGCGGTTGGTCCAAACCGTACAGCCGCCGTGTCGCCTGTGTTTCGCTCGCGATATCGACGACCTCCGGCGCATGCGCCTGCATGCGGAACGCCAATTCGTACGAGGCGATCCGAGCGACCAATTCCGAATTCCCCGGACTCTGCTGCAAGTGCGCGCGGTTGAGTTGTTGCACGAAATCCAAAGTGCGGCGTTGTTGCTCATTCGACACGCCGGCTGGGTTCGCCAGGTTGCGAATGGGTGTCGCACCGCCGGTCAGCGTGGTGCCTTGATAGGCAGCGGGCAGATAGCCGTTGCCCCACGCGGGCGCGCCGCCTTTGACCCAGCCGCGTGGGTCCGGCATGACCACGAACGCCGGCATGTTTTGATTCTCGGTGCCCAGGCCATACGCGACCCACGAACCCAGACTCGGCCGGCCCATGAGGATCGAGCCGGTGTTCATCATGTAGACGGATTCCGGATGTGTCACGGTGCCGCCGTGGCAGCCGCGCAAGACACAGATGTCGTCGATGCACTGGCCGATGCTCGACAGCATTTCCGAGACTTCGATGCCGGATTGGCCGTAGTGGTAAAAGCGGAAGCGCGGCGCGAACAGGCGATTGCGTTCGGTGGCGCGCCGCGTCTGCACGGCGCCGAACGACGCGGGCAAGGGCTGCCCATGCAGCCGGGCCAGCTCCGGCTTGGGATCGAAGGTTTCGAGATGACTCGGCCCGCCCGACATGAACAGGAAGATGACGGACTTGGCCTTGGCGTCGTGGTGCGGGGCGCGCGGCGTCAACGGATTGGCGACTGTCGCGTTATCGTTTGCCAAGAGGCCTTCTTCAGCGAGCAGCGACGCCAGTGCGATCATGCCGAAGCCGCCGCCGGCCCGGCGGAGAAAGTCACGGCGCGAGAAGTTGTCATGTCTGGGGTTCATGTTCATCTCAAGTAAACAAACTCATTCACATTGAACAGTGCCCGACAGAATTCCGCAAGCGGTGCATCGCGCAGAAAATCCCGCGCTAATTGCAGTTCGCTTTCGGTCGGCCTGCGTCCCAATGTCAAGCGTATTGCCAGCGTAATCCGATCCTCGGTGGTCGCTGCTTCCTTTTCCAGGCGGGCCGCCAAGGCTTTCGCCGCCTGCGCTGTCCCCGCCGAGTTGAACAGCGTCAGCGCTTGCGTGGCCACCGTGCTTTGCTCGCGCCGCGAACAACTGAGGTTGCTGTCCGGCAAGTCAAACGAATCCAAGAAGGCATGCCGCATATTGCGCTTGGCGAACAGATACACGCTGCGCCGGTTGTGCTCCTTCGTGTCAGGATGCGGCTTCCATTCCTTGAAAGGCACCACGCCGGCCGGCAGGGGCGTGAACACGCCGGGCCCGCCCATCTTGCGATTCAATTGACCGCTCACTGCCAACAGGCTGTCGCGCAGCGCCTCCGCTTCCAAGCGCTTCACGTTCATTCGACCAAACCAAACATTCTTGGGATCTTTGGCCAACGCCTCTTTGGGCACCTGCGTCGATTGCTGATACGATGCCGACGACAGCATCAAACGATGCATGTGCTTTACGTCCCAACCTTTTTCCATGAATTCAACCGCCAGCCAATCGAGCAATTCAGGATGCGTCGGCTGCTCGCCGTGTACGCCGAAGTCGCTTGAAGTTGGTACGATGCCGCGGCCAAAATGCTGTTGCCACAACCGATTGACCAATACGCGCGCGGTGAGCGGATTGTCCTTGCTGACGACCCATTCCGCCAGGGCCGTGCGGCGCCCGCTCGTCTGCGCGCCGACTGAGCGGACCGGCGCAGCACTTTCCTTCAGCCCCGATGAGAGAATCAATGGGAATCCAGGATCCACTTCGGCACCGGGATTGCTCAATTCCCCACGGACGAGAACGACGGTCTTCGCGTCTTTGATTCCATCTTTGACGCCTAGCGCTGTCGGCAATAGTCGCGGCTTCTTGGCGTCGAACTTTTTCAGTTCCTCTTGCAATTGCTTGTGACGATCGGCGTCCGCTCCTGTCAGAGCGCCGCGCACTTCCGCGGCGGAAACTGCCACCAGGCGCTCCGTCGTCGCGATTAGTTTTTTCTGCGCAGGCGTGCGCTTGTCAGATGGCGTGCGATGAGCCTCTTGCGCTGCCGCAGAAACCAGGGCCAACTTCGATTCAAAAACCTTTTTGCGATAAGGCGCCTCCACCTTCGCGATTTCATCGAGGGTCGGCTGCACCAACTTTTGGTAAAGCTCCATTGTTTGCGCGTGTTCGCGCATTTCTTTGGCGCTGCCGAAGGGAATGTCGCTTCGAAACACGGCGGGAGCGAAGAACGCTTGCAAGCGGAAGAAGTCCCGTTGCGGTATAGGCTCGAACTTATGGTCGTGGCAGCGGGCACAGCCAATCGTCATGCCAAGGAACACAAGGCCCGTCGTCTCGGTCATGTCGTCCAGAGTGTTTTGCCGGCGCAGCGCCTGATTGCTCGAATCGGTCATGTCCGGCCCGAGCAGATGGAACCCGGTCGCCACGAGCGCGTGCGGATCGTCGGGAAAAAGTTCGTCGCCGGCGAGTTGCTCCTTGATGAATCGGTCGTACGGCTTGTTGCTGTTGAACGACTGAATGACGTAGTCGCGGTAGCGCCAGGCATTGGGCCGGTCTTCGTCGAACTCGTAGCCGTTGCTGTCGGCGTAGCGGGCCAGGTCAAGCCAGTGCCGGCCCCAGCGCTCGCCATAGTGCGGCGAAGCCAGCAAGCGTTCGATCACCTTGGTCCATGACTGGGGCGAAGCGTCACTGACAAACGCGTCGATCTCTTCCGGAGTCGGCGGCAGCCCTATCAAATCGAAGGTGATTCGCCGCAAGAGTTGTTCGCGCTCGGCCGACGCGGCAGGAGTCAAGCCGGCCTTCCCCATTCCCGCCAAGATAAATGCATCGATGGGATTCCGTACCCAATTCACTTGCTGGACCGTCGGCACTGGCGGGCGCACCGGCGCCATCCACGCCCAGTGGGCCTTCTTCGCTTCCGGTATGACATAGTCGTCCGAAAGCGCGCCTTGGACGCAACCAAGCAAGATCGAAGCAGCAAGCAAATACGCGAGTTTCATGCGATGCCGGCAAGAAAAATCTTGGCGGTGTTTATCATAACCAACTACCGTTGCACGCTCCAGAAAAATCAACTACACAAACGGGATGAAATCGTGCCAGGCGTAACCGTCGGGCAAGTCACGCACGCCGGCAAACTCGAGGTGCAGGATCCGTCGATGCCGCGCGCTGTCGGGATGCGACTTGTTGCTGCAATGCGACACCAGGGGGCGAATGGCGAGCACATCTCCCGCGCTGGCGAGTATCGTCTCTGCCGGCTGCGACTCGTCGCCGCGATGTGAGCCGGGCAACACCTTCAACGGGCCGTTTTCCAGCGTGACGTCATCCAGATGCAAGCGCAGCGTGAGCATTTGTTGCAGCAGCCATTCCGGCGCTTCGACGTGCGGTACGCCTGCCTTGGTCGTCGGCTTGGAGAATTGGCTGCTCGGCAATCGATTGTTCTTGACCGCGACCGCATAGTCTTTGTGCCACGGCAGCGCCCACGATTGATTGGGCGGCTTATCGAAATAGAGCACACGCACCAGACCGTAGTCGCTGCCGAGCACGTGCGGCAACAATTGAAGTAATGGCGGCACTTGCCAGACTTCGCTCACGGCCGGCCACAGCTGAAGTACGTTGCGAGCTGCGTAGAGCGTTCCCGTTGCCGAACGCAGCGACGAGCCTTGCAGATCGGACTCGAGCGCCGCCGTCAATTGCGCGACAGCGACGGCAACTTTTTCTGGCGAAAGGGCCGCCGGGATGACAGCGTAACCCTTTTCCGCAATTGCCTTAACAGCTGATTGCAGGGAAGCATTCATTGTTGATTGCGGCAAGCGATTTCAGAGCGGCGCCCGTTAGGAGGCGAAATCCGCTTGCGACGCTTCAAGTAGAACTCGCTGAACTTCAACGTTTTTTTTCGGGATATTGCCGTTATCGGACATCCGCGTAGAATTCTCTTTCCCTCATTGTTGGGGGAATTATGCTCTTTGACAATTCGGTAGCGGTAAAGAGTTGCCTCACAAGAACGATTCACGCCCGCAGGCGTAGCCGAATTCGCAAGAATTCGGGCGCGTTCTGCGTGGCTGAATCAGTTTGTTGTCGAGGATTTCTCTGCATGAGCCCAAGAGAATGAAAGGATCGTTACTTTTGGCCCATCCACAATGGCTGGGCCGGTAGCCTGCAAGG
>JAKEFD010000197.1 GCA_022616245.1 Gemmataceae bacterium | reverse complement strand
TTGATGATGACCGGCCGCTTGCCAGTGAACTTCGCGGACGGCTTATACAAGAATCCGGATATCTCTCTTTTGTCGAAACTCTTCCAACGCACCAATTCCGGTTCGACGAAGTTGCCGGTGTTGAGGCCGCCGGTTTCGCTCTGCGTCCAGCGCTCGACCTGGCCGTTGTCGATGTTGAGCGAATAGACGTCGGTGGGCGAGCGCGCGGAAGTGAGCACGAAGCCGAGGTCTTTGCTATTTTCGTGCCAGCTCACGCCGAGCACCGAGCCGGCGGGCAGCTTCGGCGTCGGCCGTTCTTTGCCGGTGGCGGTGTCCAAAAGGTGCAGCGTGCCGATGCCGTTCTCGTTGGCGATGAAGGCGATGGTCTTGCCGTCGCGCGCCAAATCGATGCTCTCTATGTCCCACTTGATGTGGTCGCTGAGATAGGTGTGCTTCTTGGTCGCCAGGTCGAGGAGGGCGAGGCGCTGGAATTCGGAATCCTTGTCCGTGGTGACGTACAGGCCTTTGCCGTCGGGAGCGAAGGCGCCGCCGAGGTAGGCGATTTTTTCCGGTCCTTTGGGCGTGACCAGAGTCTTCTCGCCTTTCTTGGCATCGACGAGCCAGATATATGTTTCGTTGATGGAGACGTACTCGCCGACGATGACTTGCGCGTCGTTGGGAGACCAACCCGCTGGGAACCAACCGCCGCCCTTGACTTCAAGGAGTAGCTTGTTGAAAGCGGGGTCGGCGGGGTTCATGAGGTAAATGTCATTGTCCGCGCCGTTGCGCTTGGTGGAAGTGTAGACGATGCGGTCGCCGGCGTTGGACCAGATGCCGCCGGAGTTGCGCGACTTGCCGTCGGTGAGCAGGGTGACGTTGCCGGTCGAGAAATCCTGTCGATAGATCTGGAAGCGCTCGTTGCCGCCTGTGCCTTTGGCAAACAGGAAGAACTCGCCCTTCTTGGGCTGATACGAGCCGCCGATGACGCTGTCGGGGAAAAAGGTGAGCTGCGTGCGTGCCCCGCCGGGAAACTTCACGTGGTGGATTTGGCTGGTGTCGGCGAAGCGCGTGCTGATGAGCATTTCGCGCTTGGTCGGATGCCAGCTCGCCAGCCCCGCGGAACGAAACTCGGTGTAACGGCCGACGTCCTCGGCGATGGACGCAGGGATTTTCGGGATGTTCAGAGTGACGAGGTTGTCGCCGGGGGTGATGACGCCGGTTTGGGCGTGGGCAAATGTCATGGAGAAAAACAGCGCCAAACACGAGATCGATAGACTTTTCATGTTGAGCTCCTGGTTTTCAAGGCAAACGAGTCAAAGGATGAACTACGAGCTGTGCTTTCTTGCAATTTGGGCAGAGAAGTGCGTTCATTCCAAGCTTTGCTTCTAACGAGTCTGCTGTATTTGAAATCAACGCCATTCTTGAAGGATGTGGAACGCCACAATCGTTGAAAAAGAACACCACCTCTTCGTCTTCCTTCGAAACTTCACCCTTAAGATGGGAACGCTGCGGAAGGTACTGAGAGTCATTCTTGACTGCTTCTGGATGACGCTCGAAGAACGCTCGAATGCGACCGTGCATTTCGCGCTGGGAACGAGTCCAGAGAAGTTGCCTTTCATCGCTTGAGAACCCAATTACTCGATACCGTTCTTGGCAATGAGGACAATAGACGGGTCGTGGTGCATTGATGAATCGCATCGCGATGGCGACTCCGACAATGATGACCGCAGGGACCGCGACCAATGTCAGCAATTTCAGTTTGAAACTCATGTGCTCGGTTTCGGAGGCTTTGTGAGTTTATACCACGAGTTGGCGACGCGTGCGAGGGGCCGTTGACCGGGCGATGAAGGTTCGAGAGGTGCGCGGGACAAATCGAACCGTGAACTCGGTACCCAGTACTCAGCATAGTCGCGCGGGACATTTCCTCTCGAAAGGCGTCATTCCTTGCGGCAGCGTTGTTAACTCGAGGCATTTGCGGTTCTACCTGGTACGTTCGCCGAGCGCGCTAAAACAAAAACCAGTTTTCCTGGAAGAAGTTTAGCGTTTTGGGATCGTAGAAGGAAAGACGTTTGGCTTGGGGCGATCCCCGTTCACTCTTGAGGAGTCCGCCATGGCCCAGCAGCAGTTGTGCGAATATTGTCGAGACCTGCCACTCCTCAATGGTCCGCCTGTGGGACGGATCACGCGCTGCCCGATTTGCCGGGCGCTAGTGCTCCTGGGCAGGGGCGGTGTGTGCCACCTCTTGGAAAAGCGGCCGGCGAAGCGCGGCGGTCACGGCATCTACCTTGCGGGTTTTGGCGGCATTGCCGCGATTTGCTTGCTTGTACTTGGGTTCTTCTATCTTCGTCCATGGCAAATGCCCGTCGTGGAGGACGAGTTTGCCTTGCTCAACGCGGTCGAACAGGTCGTGGAACCTGGCGAAGCGGTGCAAAAATCGTCCGCGAAAAATGTGAACGGCCTGAACCCTCACGGACTGCAAGCGAAGCCGGCAGCCGATTTGTTTGCCAGCGCGGACCCGAAGCCGGGGGAGCGCGAGCTGGTATTGCAAGGCAAGACGCCGCCGACGCGGATCGTGCAGGCGCTCTTCCAAGGCAACGCATCCAACTCTTTCTTGAAAGAAATAGCGCGCGCGCCGGAAGCGGCGCTGTACGAAGCGGGCAAAGATCATTCCGCGCGCGTGGACGCACGCAACCGAATGCATGGGCTCGCCGCCCACCTGTCCCGCAACGGTCTGCACACTTACTTGAAGAAAGACGGCAACGGGCTGGCGAATCTGCCCTTTCTGTTTGAGAAGGACTGCAAGTTGGTTCCCGACGAAGCCAAGCACTTCGAGCAATACGCGCAGCTCGTGCACTTGATCAAACAGCGGTCTCAAGCGAAGTTGGAACCCTTGAACAAGCAAGTGCAGCGCGAATGGGCCGACAGTTTCTGGACAACCTGGAATGCGTGCGTGGACGGCAACCAAGCCAACGAGGCACGTGGGCAAGACGGCGTCGACGTCAAGAAGACCCTGGAAATGGCGCGCGCCAACAAAGTGCCGATACTGCAGCAGATGATCGAGCCGGAGTGCCCGCCTTTCCGCATGGGCCTGGTGCAACAGCTCGCGACGATCGAAACGGTGGACGCCACGCGCGCCCTCGTCAAGCGCGCCCTCTTCGATGTGGACCGCGACGTGCGCTGGTCCGCCTTGGAGGCGCTCGAGTGCCGCTTGCCGGTCTGGAACGACGAAATCCGCCGTCTGCTTCTCTTTGGCCTGGATTACCCGCTCATGTCGGTCAACGAGCACGCGGCACAGGCGATAGTCCAGCTTCGCCTGCACGGCCTGGCCTATGCCTTGATCGATCGCTTGGACACGGCTGCGCCGGGCGAGCCAGTGGCCAAAGCCGAACAGGGTCGGGAAAACTTTTCGGTTCGGGAGTGCGTCAAGATCAATCACCTGCGCAACTGCATGCTGTGCCACCCCGTTTCGAGCAATTTCGCCGACCCCTTGCGCGGCATGGTTCCCGATCCGACGCGGCCGCTTCCCGAACCCACGCCCGAGGCGCCGGGCGGGTACAACGGCGGTCCGGACGGGACCTTTGTGTGCGCGGACACCACGTTTTTGCGGCAAGACTTTTCCGTCACGCTGCCGGTCGCCAACGCCGAACCGTGGCCGAAACAGCAGCGTTTCGATTTCGTCGTGCGCACGCGCACGCTCAATAAGCAGGAAGCGGAGAAACTGCTGCGCCGGCAAGAAGCACAGCGGGCGGACTATCGCCACATCATTCATATGGCGCTGCGTGAATTGACCGGACACGACGCGGGCTTGGATGCCGCGCGCTGGCGCGAGCTGTGCGCCGCGCCGGGCCGCTAATTGATCGTCCGCAAGCGTTCAGTGGCACGCTACGCGCCGCGTCATTCAATAAACGCACTCTTTTTTCCCTTTTTTCTTGCAACCCCTTTTCCAGCCGCCTAGAATCACACCGTCCTTTCAAGCGCAGCTGGTGCAACCATTATCCAAATCCCGAACGTCGGTTAGAAGGCAAACGGAGTTCGCCCACATCCCGCGAGGTGTTCGATGGCCGAGCACATTCCTTGCGTTTACTGCTTGGAGATTCCGCCTCTGGACAAAGACCGCAAGGGGACCGTGCGCCGTTGTCCCCTGTGCCGGACCGAGATTCTCGAAACCCACGGCGATGCCTCTTATCGGCTGCGCACTGACGCCGGCGAGGAGATCCATCCGCCCAAGTCGCGTTTCAACCGGCTGCTGGCATTTTTCGGCGTGGGCAGCTCGGCGCTTGTGTTCTTCGCGGTGTACCTGGGATGGCAAGGATTACGGCAAAGGGACGTGCAATTGCCACTTTCGCCGGAATCGCCTGCCGCAATTCAGCTGGCAGCGGTCCCAGAGATGGAACCGGTTGAAACAACGCCGCCGGCCCAACCGGTTTTTGTCAAGGCCGCTGTCAAAGCAATGGCATCTGAGCCCGGGGCCGTCGCCAAGCCCGCGCCGTCAACAGCAACGCCGCCGGCAGAGCCGATTGCACAAACGGATCCGAAAAAGAACCTGCCGACGGACTCGCAGGTCGAACTGTTCCTGGCCCAGGCGCCGGAACTCGCTCTGGTGGACTTTGGAAAATCCGAGGCGGAAGCGAAACAGAGCTTGACGAATCTCGCGCAGCGAATGCTCAAAGAAAACAACGCGACGGCGGACGGCTTTATTCACCAACTCAAGAAGGACCGGCCCGACCTCGCCGGCTTGCCGTTTGTTCTGTCGCCCGATTGCCAGCTGAGCGACAAGGACGGCCAGTTTTTGCAGGCCAGCTCACTGGCAGTGCGCACGTTGTTTGATCGAGGCGGCAGTTCATTGAGTTCACGCAAACGCCCAGCGCCGGGATTCGAGCAGACGTCGCCCCTGTTTTGGTCCACTTGGAATAGTAAAGGTGCGGAGGCGGTGCGTGTGGCGTGGGAATTGTCCCGTGAGCAGGAAGGGGTGCGTTCGGCGTCGGTTTCGTCTCGTGAACGGCTGCGACGGGAACTGCCCAAGGGCTTTGACTTTTCCACCCACACATTGTCGGCTCTTGTGCAAATCATCAGTGGCGAAGATACCGCATCGCGCTTTGGACTGGTGGCGTACCTGAGAGACATCTCCGGACCGGCAGCGACCAAGGCTCTCGTGCAACGGGCGCTGTACGATCTCGAATGGGAAGTGCGCTACGCCGCCATCGAAGCCTTGAAGAAACGGCCTAAGAGCGAATATGCCAGCGAGCTTTTGGACGGATTTCGTTATCCATGGTCCGTCGTAGCCTATCGCGCGGCGGAGGCCGCTCTGGCGCTCAAGCGCGACGACCTCGTGCCGAAACTGGTAAAGCTGCTCGACGCCCCCGATCCAACTGCTCCTTTTGCCAAAAAGATCGATGGCCAATCGGTTTGGACTGTTCGCCAGCTTGTCAAAGTCAATCACCATCGGAGTTGCCTGCTTTGCCATCCGAGCTCTGACAAACGAACGGACTTGGTTCGCGGAGCAGTGCCCAATCCGTATCGTCCGCTGCCGCCTTCAATCGACATTTATTGCCCGGACTTGAACATTGAACGTACCGCCGGTGCAGTGGCTCGCGCCGACATCATTTACCTCAGGCAAGACTTCTGGGCCCGCTTGCCTGTGGAGAATTCCGGCGCTTGGCCCAAGCTGTTGCGTTTCGATTTTCTCGTGCGCGAATTGCCGCTGACAGACGCCGAGTACGCGGCCTGGCAAGCACGCGCCGCCCAAGAGAGTAGCGACCACCGCCAAGCCATACTGTATGCGTTGCGGCGACTAACCAACCAGGATCTTGGTCCTTCGACCGCCGCCTGGCAGCGCGCCTACCTTTCCACTTCCGTACCAACCTGGCGCAGCGCGTGTCTGAAGTAGTGTCCGCCCGACTTCAACCAGCACAACACTAGCCCGACGCGCTAGCGAGGGCGAGCGTGTCGCCGCTGCGGACGCCGTTAATTCGGGAGATTCCTCGCAGGTTTCCGTGCAATGGGATACATTCCTCGGGCAACCCGTCCGCCCTCGCTAGCGCGTCGGGCTTGTGTTGTGCAGCTGAATTTATTTCCCCACGCGGAGCGTCGGGTCTACGGTGAATTGAGATTGCGGATTGACGTTCGTCCCGTATGCTTTCCTTCTGTAATCCGAAATCCGCAATCCGAAATCCG
>JAKEFD010000196.1 GCA_022616245.1 Gemmataceae bacterium | reverse complement strand
TCTTCCTCGGTAATCCGCGCGCCGTGCATGAAGCGGGGCGCGAACAACTCGCGCACCGTCGACATATCGATGCCGTAAAAGCAGGGCGCGATGATCGGCGGACAGGCGACGCGCACGTGGATTTCCTTGGCGCCGCCGCGCTCGCGCAAATGGTGCAGGAGCGATTTTAGCGTCGTGCTGCGGACAATCGTGTCTTCGATGAGCAGCACGCGCTTGCCGGCCAGCACTTCGCGCAAGGGCGTGTACTTGACGCGGACCCGGTCGGCGCGGTTGTTTCCCTCGATAAAAGTCCGGCCCACGTAGCGATTGCGCATCAAGCCTTCGACCGACGGCACGCCCAATTCGTACGCCATGGCGTCCGCGGCGGCTTTGCCCGTGTCCGGCACTGGCACGACGATGGTGTCGTCGTCGAGCGGCACCCGGCCCAAGCTGTGCTCCTGCAGCGCCAATGCCTTGCCCAGTTTGTACCGCGACTTGTATACGCTGCGCTCATCGAGCGTGCTGGCCACATTGGCGAAATAGATCCATTCGAAAAAACAATGGGCGGGCGTCTGTTTCGGGGCGAAGCGCTCGATCCGCATCATGTTGTCTTGGATGACGATCATCTCGCCGGGCTCGAGCGACTGGATGCTTTGGAAGCCGAGATTGGTCAGCGCCACGCTTTCGCTGGCGGCGGCGAACAGCGGTCCGTCCTGGGCGTAGCACAAGGGTCGAAAGCCTTTGGGGTCGCGGACAATGGCCATATCGCCCATTGCATTGAGGTAGACCAGGTTGTAGGCCCCGTCGAAGCGTTTGCTCAGATTGCGAAAAACTTGCACGAGATCGGGCCGGTCGTCCTTGCGCAACTCGTAGCTCAGATAGTGCATGATGACTTCCGTGTCGAGATTGCGCGTCAAGTGGTAGTCGGCCAGTGTAAGCAAAGCGTCGCGCAATTCAGTGAAATTGGCAAGCTGGCCGTTAAAGGCGACGCTGAACCATTTCCACTTGCAGCCGTGGTGTCGCTCGAAGGGTTGCGCGTAACTGCGGTCGTTTTGGCCGCAGGTGGCGTAGCGGACGTGGCCGATGGCGGCACGGCCCGCGTATTCTTTCATGATGCTGTCGTACTTGGCTTGGTGGTTCAGGCGGAAAGCTTCGATGACCGTGCCGATTTGACGGTACGTGTCGAGGAGCTTGTCACGCTTGGGATTGAAGGTGGAGAAGCCGGCCGCCAACTGCCCGCGATTCTGTAAGTCCAAAAGCAAACGCGGCATCAGCCGCGAAACCTGGTCGGGGCCGGCCGTAGGCGCCAACCGCGATGGCGTGGGGCTGTCGAAGTGATAAACGGCGGCGATCCCACATTCGTGGTGTAATTCGGCCATGCGCGGATGTTCCCCGTAAGTCCCGGCGTATTGTCAGAAGGCATCCATGTTCCAACTCTGACATTATAGGAAGCGGTTCAGAGGCTTACAAAGTCGAACTCAAAGATAGGGATGCTCGAACGGCGAAGGCTTGTGGCTACGGTTTTTGCAAAGCGGCCAGGGCGGCCGCGTTGTCGGCATACGCTTCGAACAATCCGGGATTGCCGGGCGAGGGTGCGATCAGCCGGGTGATGGAGAATACTTCGCGCACTTCGGGACTAAGGTTTGAAAAAACAATGGGAGTCCCTGATTCCTTGGCCTTGGTCCGCAGCTGCAAGATCGGCCGCATACAGGGCGTGGAAACGATCTTCACATGGCGCAGATCCAGTACGACTCCCTCTGGCGCGTACTCCGCCCAGACATGTTCCAACTCGCCGGCCAGTTCTTCCGCCAGTTCTTCGCCGTGCAAGCTCTCACGCTGAAACGTAATGATCAGGACAGCGCCGGTTTTTGTTTGAGTGAAGTTCTGCAACCGGCGGACAGCGTCGCTCACATTGTCCGCCAACTCAAATGGCGTGGTGGGATTGGGTGTTGTGGAGACCAGGCGTGTGACCAGAAAAATGTCCAACAGTTCCTTCTTAACGTTGCAAAAAACTACTCGGCCGTTCTTGCTTGTCAGCTGCCGGTGCAGCGACAACAGCGGCCGCAAGCCGGCGCTGGTGAAAAAGGAGATGTTGCTGAAATCCAGCACCCACTTTTTTTGCGGGAAGCGTCCGACGGCTTCCAGAAGTTCCTGGCGCAAATCTTCGACGGCGTCGCCGCCGGGCACCTGGACGTCGGTCAACTCCACGACCAGGACCGCATGTTGCGGTTTGCAGGCGATGTGCCGAAAAGAAGCTTCCATGAAGGATCCTTGGGGCAGCTGAGGTATCACAGCAAGGATATGGAGAAGGCGGCAGAAGTGAAAGCGTGAAAACGAAATCGCGGCGCTGGGGACTTGGTGCGAATTCTCCCTGATTTTGCGAGCAACCGCCGCCGAATGCACGAAAAAAAGAACGCTGCGTCGTGTTGCGGGCGGCCTTGTGTCTCACTCCACGAGTCGGATGTCGCGGAGCCGGGGTATCGGGCCTCCGTTGGCGGTGATTCGGAAGCCGCCATTGCCTGCGACGCGCAGTGTCCCGGTCACGTATTGCGAGCCGAGGATTTGGTTGTTCGCGCCGGCGGCGGCATCGCCGTTTCCCTCCACGAACGCGGGTGCGCTGGCGCCGTAAATGGCCCCAGTAATGAACGCGTTGCCGTTTCCTTTAATGGTGATCGGCGCAGTGCTGTTGCGATCTTGAAAAATGCTGATGCCGGTATAGATGCCGGTCGTGGGGGGCGTCATGACAATCTTGCCTTGTCCCGCAATGTAGACGACATCGGTGTCCTTTTTGGGAGCGTTGTAGATCATCACCCCGTTGGCGCTCAAGTTGGAGGAACCGCTCACGCTGAAGCCGCCGCCGTCCATGTAATAAATGCCGGGCTCCAAGACGAATGTAGTGTCGCTGTTGCCGCTCAAGGACAGCCCGTTGGTGTAGATTCCCGCCGTGTATTTTACCGTGAAAGTGCCGTCGGCGTTCTTGGTTTTCGTTGGCGCGGGGGGCACGTAAAGAGTCGCTGGATCGACAGCCGGAAGGTAAGCCAGCGGGTCGGGCGTGGGAGGGATGCCGGTATGCTGGTTGCCAATGAACTGCTCGCCGCCTTGCTCCGTGATGCCGCCGTAAACGAAGAAATCCGCGGCGCTGATTTGACCGCCCGAACTGCCCTGGCCGAGAGCGGCAGTCGTTGCGTGACTGGAGTTCACGATGACGGCCGTGTCTATTTTGACCACGCCTCCGCCGGCCACATTCAGGGCGCCCTCGGCAGTTTGATCCAGCACGATGATGCCGTAGCGCGAGGAATTGCGCAGGCCACGGGCGACGGCACGCACCTTTACCGGCAGCGTGTTAGCCCCCCAAATGGCGGAAAAATAGCGCTGCTGATAATAGGTAATCGTGACCTCGACGTAGTCGGTGAGCAACAGCCCATTCGCGTCGGTGACGGTCGGCGAATAGAGCAGCGGTTTTTCGCCACCGAGGCGCACTTCGACCTTCGAGGTGCCGGCCGCGCTGCCTTTGCCCGCATCGTTCAGGAAGCCGTTCGTCTTGGCGACTTGAAATGCCGCGCCCGCGGCGTTGGAGGAGTTATTGTTCCACATCTCGGTGGCAGCCGCCAGGGCCGCGGCGTCGGCGCCCGCCATGCTCTTCCGGCGCGAATCGAACAGCAGACCGCCGTCCAGTGCGATGGCCACGAACCCCAAAAGCGCGATGATGGAAAGGGCCACCAGTGGCGCCACGGCCGCGCGACGTTGGTCTCTTTTGTGCGTGAGCAGCCTCATAGTTTCCCCGATTACTCTTAATAAGACATCGGAATCGTGCACGTAGCGGTCAGATCGATCGGGCCGACCAGGAACAGCTCCGGCAGCCACTGATAGGTGACCGTAACGGTAATCGTGTTAACTTCCGCGTTTCCTTGGTTCGAGATGACGGTGTAGGCCTTGTTCAGGTCCTGCCAGCTGACTTTGACCTGTAAGTCGTTGCCGTTGATCGCTTGCGCCTTACCACGCAGATAGTTGCGAATATCGGCCTCGGTCACGGCTTTGGCCACCAAGCCGCGGGTTTTCATCTCAATCTCGTAATCCAGCCCGCGGACGACAGCGTAGCGGGCCCCTTCCTGGGCGAGCCAGGACATTTCCTGGTAGCGAAAGATGCCAATGGCGCCCACGATTAGCGCGATAAGCAGGAAGAAAACCAGTGGGTAGACCACGGCGCCTTCGATGATGGTGACGCCGCTGCGCCGGCTTTGGCAGTTAAGACGCATAGATCGATTCCTCGTGCAAACGCCTGCTAACCGCTAGCTTGCCTTCGAAAAGTTAGGGCGCCAGCTTCATGTGCACCGTACGCGTGATGGTGTACTTGCTGGGAATGACCGGGAAACTCGCGATCGTCGCGAACTGGTAGCTTACCGTGACGGCTACGTCCGTGCTGCTGGTGGAAGATTTCACGGTAAGCTTGCTCTGGTCCAGATTGCTGGCATCGGCGCGAACCGCCTTTTCTATGCTGTCGATGCTGCCGCGCCAGGTCGAGTAGTTGTACACTTTGGCGGCGAACAGGGCGCCGTTGCGCGCGCTGTTTTCCACGATCTGGGACGCGTAAAAAACTCGGCAGAAATCGACGGCTACCAGGAAAATGAACACGAGAAACGGGAGCAGAATCGCCAGCTCAACGGCAGCGACGCCACGCCGGACGTGGGCTAGTTTTCTGCGCTGCCTTGGGGCGCTTATCGCAACTTCTTGCCCGTGTGGACGGAACATGGGCACCTTGGTGGTGTGGTGGGGACACGATTCAGGAGGAATAGGGGAGGGGTCTTGCCCCAGGGACTAGCGGCCGAGGCATTCGACCAACATTACGGCCAGTCACACAAACGTAGCCCGTGTTAACCGAGTTGTCAAAGCATGGGAAAACAAAGCGGGAGTTTCGTTGGCTTTGCATTTGGAAGCCGCGACACATCGGCCAACCGCAAGAATTTATCGTGTAACCACAAGGCTTGCGAAATTTCCCGGTCCTTTTTTTGCAATTCCATTGGACTGTGCAAGAATGCCAACCTAGCTTTCAGTGAGCAAACATTGCTCGCCTACCAAACGGGCTAGGGCAACACCGGGTTGCAGCAGCAAGTCTCCCCATTTTTCCCCCGCGCCCTCATGCCGGTTGCATTTTAGCCCAACTCCCTCGACTCCCTCGCCCGAAAGGATGCTGCGGCGCCTACCCATAAGGATGCCACTAAGTTCCTCCCTCCGTCTTGAAGGACCCGTCATGTTCAAACACAATTGGTTCAACCCACCACAAGGTACTCCGTTTCCACGCAAGCGCACGCAACTCCGTCTCGAAGTGCTCGAGGATCGCCTAGCGCCAGCGGACCTGATTCACATGTATGAGCTAAACGGCACTCTTGCCGACGAACTCGGCGGCCCCGCGCTGGTGGCCGACGGCGGCACGCTGGGCCCTGACCGCTATTCCTTTGGTCCCAATCAGGGACTCAGCCTGACCGGAGGACTGCTCAACACCGCCGACTATTCGGTCGTTTTGGTCATGCAAATGAACCTGGCGACCGCACCCTTCTTTAAGAAGGTGCTCGACTTCTCCAACCTGAGCAGCGACGACGGTCTGTACGTTGCCGGGAACCACTTTCAACTCTATCCGGGCGACGCCGGTTCCGATAATGTTCCATCGAACACCGACTTTGAGGTCACACTTGCCCGCGACGGCCAAACCGGCGAGACCAAAGTCTATCTCAATGGCGTGTTACAGCAGGTGTATACTGGCACCGCCTCCAACGTCGCCATTGCCACCGCCAACATCTTGAAGTTCTTCAAAGACGATGCCGTTTCGGGCGGCTTTGAGTCGTTTTCAGGATCGGTAGATCGCATTCTCATTTACAACGGCGCTTTCGATCCCAGCGGCGGCGCCGAGAACCATCCCCCGATGCTGACCGTTGACAGCAATCTCGTCAGCGCGGCGGAAGGCCAGACAGCGACCAATAGCGGCACCTGGAGCGACCCGGACCTCGACCCAGTGAGCCTCGTTGCGTCTGCGGGCACTGTGACGCAACACGCCAACGGCGCCTGGTCTTGGTCTTTCGCGACCAGCGATGGCCCCGATCAATCGCAACTGGTAACCATCACTGCCACGGACGACTTCGGCGCTTCGGCTTCGACTTCGTTTTCCCTCGTCGTCAACAACGTCGCCCCAACGATCGGCACCGGCTCGGGCGTGTCCGCGTCACACATTTATGAACTCAACGGCAGCTTGGATGATGCTCTGGGAGGCCCAAGTCTGCAGGCCGACGGCGGCACCTTGGATGCCGGTCGTTATGTCTTCGGCGCCAACCAAGGTCTGCGGCTGACGGGCGCCCTGGCTGACCCCGGTACTTACACCATCGTATTCGTCGTGGAGTTCGATGCGCTTACGCCGCAGTTCAAGAAGCTGCTCGATTTTCAAAGCCGCACCAGCGACTACGGCTTGTATGTTTCCGGGTCAAGTCTGCAGCTATATCCGGGCGGGACGGGTCCAGGCACGGTCAGCGCGAACACGGATTTTCAGGTGGCGATCGTGCGCGACGGCCAAACCGGTGAAACCAAAGTCTACCTCAACGGCGTCCTGCAGCAGACCTACGTCGGCCTGCCGTCGGATGCCGCCGTGGCCACGGCCAACGTCCTCACGTTTTTCGAGGACGATAATCTCACGGCAGGAACCGAGGCCGTCGGCGGATCGGTTGACCGCATTCTGCTGTTCGACATGGCTTTGACCGAGCAGCAAATCGCCAATCTGGATCACAGTTCGCCCCCCGTCACCGAAATCGAGTTGAACGAGGGCGAAACGGCGGCGGTTACCGGTTTTTGGAGCGACCCCGGCGACGATGAAGTCAGCTTGTCGGCTTCGGTCGGCACTGTCGTCAAGCACGACGACGGCACCTGGTCCTGGTCTTTCAATGCCCAGGACGGCCCCGATCAATCGCAAACGGTTGTCATCACCGCTACAGACAGCGACGGCGCCACGGCGTCCACGTCGTTTGCCCTTGTGGTGCACAATGTAGCTCCTGTGCTGGTGAATGTGACGTCCAGCAATCCATCGCTCGAAGAAGTTTCGCCCGACGGCAACGTCAGCGTTACTGGTGCATTCACCGATGCCGGCGGCCTCGATACGCACTCGGTTACCGTCGATTGGGGCGACGGCACGGGCACGCAAACACTCGCTGTCGATCAGGACGCCGATACGTTTGCCGGCAGCCATCACTATGCTCACGGCGGAACGTTCACGATTACCGTAACTGTGTCCGACGACGATGGCGGCGCGGATTCACAAAGCACGACGGCCGTAACCGCCGGCGCTGCTCTGAGCAACGGCACGCTATTCGTGATTGGCACGAATGCCACCGACCAAGTGCACGTCGATTTGGTGCAAAGATTGGACGACCAAGGCCAGACGCGGACTTTTGTCGAAGTGGAAATGACTTTGTCTGGCATTGCTTCTGTCGCGCTCTTTGATGCTGCTCAAGTTGGCAAAATCGTCGTATATGCCGGCGCGGGCGACGACGACGTCCGCATCGACCGCGCCGTGCGCCTCGACGCGTTTCTGTTCGGGGGCGCGGGTAACGATTACCTGCAGGGGGGCAATGGCGCGAACCTGCTCGACGGCGGCGCCGGCAACGATACCCTCAAGGGGGGTGATCGTGCCGACATCCTGATCGGCGGAACCGGCATGGACCGGCTCTTTGGCGGCGGCGGCGATGATTTGCTTATCGGTGGCTCGGCAGCCTTCGCCACCGACTTGGACGCGCTGGCACTGGCCTTGGCAAGTTGGCAAGCGGGCGACCTCGAGCAGACCTTGGCCGCTTTGGGCGGCATCATCGACGACGGCGAGAAGGATCAGTTCTTCGGTCAAGGAGGCAACAACACGATTATCGAAGGCTAACGCCCCGCTTGGATCATCTACGAACAGCCCCGAAACGGCCGGCTTTCATAAACTGCCTTAATGAGCCGACATTTCGCCGATCGCTTGGCTGAAGCATGTCGTGCGAAGGGCAACGCGCTGTGCGTTGGACTGGACCCGCGCTGGGAGCAGTTGCCGCAAGCGCTGCGGCAGCGGCATGCCCGTCATGGTCTCGAAGGCATGGCGCGCGCCTTCGAGGAGTTTTCCCTGCGCGTGCTGGAACTCGTCGCGCCTTTTGTACCTGTGGTCAAGCCGCAAAGTGCGTTCTTCGAGGCGAGTGGTCCGGCAGGTTTGGCGGCATTGCAAAAAGTGTTATTTCGGGCGCGAGAGCTGGGCCTCATCACCATCCTGGACAGCAAGCGCAACGACATTGCATCCACTGCCGAGGCATACGCCGACGCCGCTTTCAGCGGAGTCATATTCGAAGGGCAGCGTCATCCAGTGTGGGCCGCCGACGCGCTGACGATCAATCCGTATCTGGGTCGCGATGGTGTCGAGCCGTTCCTGGTAAGCGCCCGGCAGACGCAGGGCGGCGTGTTCGTGTTGGTTCGGACCAGCAACAAAGGAGCGGGACAGTTTCAGGATCTACGCGCCGAGGGCAAGCCGCTCTTTGAGCATGTGGCCCATGCGGTCGGCGCCTGGGCCGAAGAGAACGCGGGTGAATGCCGCTTTGGGGACGTGGGCGCCGTCGTCGGCGCCACGCATCCTGCGGAACTGGCCCGGCTGCGCGAGTTCATTCCGGATGTCGTTTTCCTGGTCCCCGGCTTTGGCGCTCAAGGTGGCAGCGCCAAAGACGTCGCGGCCGCGTTTCGCGCCGACGGCCTGGGCGCGATCATCAATAGCTCGCGCGGCATCATCGCCGCGTTTCGAACCGACGACGCCGACTGGGAAGAAGTAGTCATCCGAGCAGTGCAGGATGGCATCCACGTGCTAAACTGTGAAACGCCAATGGGGAACCTGAGAATGAGGTAATGGGGTGGGGCAGACATTCCTGTCTGCCGGCAGACAGGAATGTCTGCCCCACCAAAAGGACGTCTTGACGCAGAGCGTGACGGTGTCGGTAATCCTGCTCAGCCGCCGCGGCCAATGGTCTCGATGACGTGATCGAACGCCGGCCGCAGCGTACCCCAGTCGGACTCGCGGCATTCGCAGAAAACATCGAGCGCCGTCTTATGCATGAGTATGGTGACTCGGTAGCCGCGCTTGGCCCCGTCGACGTAAAAGGATCGTCGCGCCTTGCCGAACCTGGTCATGACGGTTTCGGCCGGATGTTCTTTATAACTGGTTGTGTCCTTGGGCTGGCGCATATCATGTGCCCTGCCCACCGGCGAGAGCTCGTCGGGAACCGGCCTGCCGCCCGTCTGTGAGCCGGCAATGTCGCCGATGAGTGAGCCGACCAGATTCTCCTTGAGGCTGATCGAAGCGCCGTTCTTGCCGATGACATCCACTTCCCGTCTGCCGGTAATGCCGTAGTGCTTGGTGTTCCAGCCAGCCGGGTATTCAAAGCCGAATTCGTTTTCTTCCGTGCTGAATTTCTCCCAGGTGGTGACCGGCTGAGCGGGCGGGCTGCCGCCCATGAAATTGATGAGGAGAATGATAAGCAAAATGAACGCGACCGCGCCGCCGCCGCCGAGTGCGATGATTTTCGGCCAGGGCTTGGCCGCCTCTTTTTTCTTTTTCTTTTTCTTTTTGCGGATCGGGGACTCGTCGATATCGCTGTCGTCACGTTCGGTCCTGCGAGTTTTTCGTTCGTTCATGTTCGCGCCTCCCTTGTAATCCTGGGCCGTTTTCGGTGTCTATAGTAGCACGAAGAAAGGCAGGAGGCTACTCCCCTGGGGAGCGCTTACTCCGTGCGCGAATCAACGCGTTATTGCCGGCGGCCGGCCAGTGGCCGTGGAGGGAAGGCGACGGATTGGAATCGGGCCAGGCGGATCGCATCACGGACTTTCTGCGACACGAACGGCATGAGTCCACTGTCCAGAATCTGCTCCATGGCACGGTTGCTCAGCAAGACCTCGGCACAGGGCTTGACCTGCCGTTCGCCCTCTTCCTCGAAGTAGTGCAAGGGCAGGCGATCGACGTCTAAAGTGTTGCCGGGCGTTAGACTCCAGCCCAATTGGCTGAAGGACTGGCCCAAGAGCAAAGCGCAGGCCACGGCGGGATTGCCCCACAAGTAGCTGTCGTGGTTCGATCCCGGCACCATCTCTTCGAAGGCGAATTGCTCGGTGCCGGCGAAGTCTTTGCCGTAGGGCAAGCGCAACAAGAAGCGCGGCAGGGCCAGGCCGAGATAATTGGCCTCCGGCAATTGCCGAAGCTCTTGCCAGAGTTCTTGGTCGGTGGCATCAACACGCCAGTCGCGCGGGTCGGGGTTGCTCCAGAGCGAAGAGCATCCCAGCACCCGGCTGTGGGCGGCCGCAAGAAACGGCGCGCCGGCCTTGCTGGCGATCTTGGCCAGGTTGGCGAGTATTTCCACATCTTTTTCGTCAGGCACAAATGTGTAGAGACCGACCGTCACCGCCCAAGGTTGTGCGCCAGGCGTGCCCACCGTTTGCTCGACCAGAATCTCGTAGGCTCCGGTCCGGCTCAAATCATCAACGCCGACCAGGTCGTACGCCAGTTCCTCCTTGGTCACATCGAGCGTGTACAGTTGCAGCCGTTCATCGGTTTCCAGCCGGCTCACCAAAAGTGCCAAACCGCGCCAGGCCGCTTCCAGAGCTTGGAAGTCCGGATGGTGCAAGATCGCCCGCATTTGAGCACTGACCGCCTCATCCACGAGCGCTTCGAAGTCCGCAAGACGCGGCTCAGTCCGGGCGGCGAGGTGCGGCTGCACGATCTTCTTCAAGAACTGATTCCAGTCCGTTTCGCCGGATACTGTTTCGATTGGAAACGCTGCTTTTTCGCCGAGAATGTGCTCCAAGAGGTTTTCATGCGAAACTGGGGCCGGCGCGGGCGAATCCGGAATCTTGGCTGCTGAAGGCCAGGCTTTGATCTCGGCAGCAGCGGCCGCGAACTGGGCGGGATCTTGCAGGTGACGCCGCAGATTCCGCAGCGACTCAAATACATCCAAACGCTGAAACAGTTGGTCGGGCTCGAAATCCTCCAGGCATCGGAAAGAGATGTGCATTCGCTCCGCTGGATTGTAGCCCAACGGCATGCTGACCTGTGCGCTCGATCGGGCCAGCACTTGCTCAAAGTTGTCGCGGTCGATGAGAACGGGTCTGCGCTCGTCCAGGTGAGATTCGTTCATCCTCCGGCCATGGCCGCTGAAATTTCCCATTACCAGAATCCGGAAGGGCGTTTCCGGATCGAGGTCTTGCTGGTCGCCGGCGGCGCCGGCAGTGAGGTTGATTTGACCGACACGGAGGTTCCATGATTTGGCCATGAAGTCACGTTCTCAGTTACGAGTAAGGGATCACTTGTCTCGAAGCTCGACTCTGGCTAGTTGTCGCTCCGATTGTCCGAAGGTGCGTGCCAATCATGGCCGCACCAGAAACACTGGCGCGCCATTGGCGTTCTAGAGATTTTTGCGCAGCGCGGACAACGGTTCACTTTTAGGGACCCGCTGCTTAAGGCATCGCGAATTCTCGGCTCCACGCGAAGAAGAAAGGTCGATAGGCCGTCTGCCAAGGCGGCGTGCATTTGGTTATCCGCGGCGCGCCATTCTGCCAAGACGCGCTGACCCCAGGGCGTCGAGAAACGCTCCGCTTTGGCCTTCTCATACCCTGCACCAAGATGATGACAGCGCTTTTCAAAGTCGGTCATATGCGACGACCAATACTGGTTCACGTAGTATTGAAGTAATTCGTCTTCGTTGTATTCGGCGACATGAATGTTTCTCCACCGGGCAGCGCCTGCTGCCGCGTTCCCAGTGCTCGGCACCGGCCCTCCATCGGTTTCGTGGTGCGTTAGTTCGGGACCGCGGTCAAACTGCAGGCCAGCGTGATCAAGCGCTCCGAAGAAAAAGTACAGCTTTGCGCTTTCCTGATTCTCGGTAAGCGGATATTCATCGACAAATGCCATTACCACGGGATAGTCGTCGTTGGCTAAGACGCGCGCTGCGATGCCTGCAAGTTCTTCCATCTGCTGTGGAGTGGCGCGGTCCAAGTAATCGAACGCGTCCCTCTCCGTGAAAAACCCGCAGCGCAGCACCGGCTCGATCAAGTAGTGGAGCTCGGTCGGCAAACGAGTCAGGACGGAGTTTTCTTTGGTGCTCATCGCGATGCCCACTACGCAACGTCGAGCAAGGCCTTTGGATTCTTGGCGGCGATCATGAGCAGTGTCCGCGCCGCTCCGGAAGGCGCGCGGCGGCCTTGTTCCCAATCTTGCAGAGTCCGAATCGAAACGCCCAAGAGTTGGGCAAAACGTGCTTGGGAAAGTCCAGTTCTGGCTCTCGTCTTGGCAACGTCGGGCACATTGATGACGCGGCCGAATTCACCTAGTTCGATCTCCCGAAGACCTTGCAAGATCTCCGAGCCAACATCACGTGTTTTCTTAATCATTTTCCACCTCTTTGCGAATCTGTCGCAAGACCTTGGCCGAAATGCTGTCTTTGACATTCTTGGGGTACAGGGTCAGCAACCAAATCACGCCTTGCTCGATCTTGGCAAAGTAGATCACGCGATAACCACCGCGTTTTCCCCGGCCTGGGGCTCGCCAACGGAGCTTGCGCACGCCACCCGAGCCGGGAACGATAGTGCCTACGTCGGGTTGTTTGATCAAGAGCGTCTGAAGCTCTTGATACTCGTCGTCCGAGAGGCATTCTTGGACGAGACGCGTGAAGAGTTTAGTTTCGATGAAACTGAACATTGATGGATTATACGGCAATGCCGTATTGAGTCAACGACATGATTTGCTTCCAATACAATCGTCTGCGACCGCGTGAATCACTCGAGGTGCAGACTCTCCGTCTGCCACGGCGGTCAAGAATGCTGGGTCCACTAATTATTCGGACCACGAGAAAGGATGCATTATCATGAGCCGGTGGTTGAGTGCTTTTCTGTTGGCGGTGGCCGCATTGCTGGCCGGAAGCATCGGCACGCCCTCTGGGCCGGTCGAGTCGGCGCAGCCGGAAAAGAAACCGGCCTGGGCCATTGCCGTCCACGGCGGCGCAGGCGGCGCACCGCCCGCCGCCGGCAAGACCAGTCCGCGCGAGGTAGCGCTGCGCGCCCATTTGAACCTCGGTCGCGAGATGCTGGCCAAGGGTTGTTCGGCTCTGGACACCTGCGAAACCGTCGTCCGCGCCTTCGAGGACGACCCCTTGTTCAATGCCGGCAAAGGCGCGGTCTATACCGCCGAAGGAAAACACTCGCTCGACGCCTCGATCATGGAAGGGGCCAACCTTCGCATCGGCGCGGTTGCCGGCGTGCGCACGGTTAAGAATCCGATCACGTTGGCCCGAATGGTGATGGAAAAGACCAAACACGTTCTCTTGATCCGCGATGGGGCCGAGGAATTCGCACAGAAGTTGCGATTGGAGATTGTGCCGAACAGCTATTTTGACACGCCCAAACGCAAGAAAACTCCGGACGACAAGAAAGACAATACGGAAACCGAGGGCGGCGGCACCGTCGGCTGTGTCTGTCTGGATCGGCACGGCAACCTTGCTGCGGCGACTTCAACTGGTGGAATGAGCGGGGTCATGGCCGGCAGGGTCGGCGATACGCCGATCGCCGGCGCGGGCACCTACGCCAACAATAAAACCTGCGCCGTCTCCGGTACCGGGACGGGCGAGCAGTTCATCCGCCACAATGTCGCTTACCGAATTTCGGTGCTGATGGAATACAAGAACCTAGGCCTGGAAAAGGCGGCTGACGAAGTGATCCACAGTGTTCTCAACAAAGGCAATGGCGGCGTCATCGCCGTTTCCGCGAAAGGCGAAATCGCCATGCCGTACAACACCGCCGGCATGGCCCGCGGCGCTGCGGATGCCTCCGGCCGGTTCGAATACGGCATCGGCAAGGAGCTAAGGAAAGAGAAAGCTCCTTGATCGACTCTCGCAAAGCCGCAAGCTGATCTTCAACTGGTTCCCAAACTCTGTTTGGAAACCCACTTCCGCGAAACTCTGTTTCGCCGAGATGTTCGAAACGGAGTTTCGCGGATGTGCGGTCCCAAACGGGAGTTTGGGACCGAGGTGGACGCCTTTCTTTGCGCCTTAGCGCCTTTGCGCGAGTGTTTCATTCTCTCGAAAGGCCGCCAGTTTCCTTTGACAGCCAGGCCGGTCCAGCACGCCGCCCGGTGCGGACGATGTCAAAAACGCATTATGGACTCCTTGGGTTGGATGCTAGGTGTGAGTCCGTCTATCCTAACGGGGTCATAACAACTTTAATCTGCCGCAATGAATCCCAAAGGACGACCATGTCTCGAATCAAACGCGTACTGCTAGGGTTATTGTTGGTATTGCTTTTGGCGGCGGGCATTGCCTTTGCTGTCCCCGCGCTCCGGGTGAAAGTCCTGGGATTCCTCGGCGGCGAATCGTTTTTCGACGGCCGCCCGTACTCCGCGTGGCGTGACGACCTAAAAGGTGAGGACAGCAGCGCCGCGCTGGACCAGCTCAAGCGCGGCGGCGTCGATGCGATTCCAATGCTCCTGGAATTAGCCCGCGCCGGCGACGACGACCTGTACGCCAAGTCCACTGCGCTTTTGGTTGAGTTGGGCGACAAAGCCGCGCCCGCGCTGGCCAAATCACTCGGCCAGCCGGACGACAAAGTCACGTCCTTGCATGTTCTTGGCAAGATCGGCCGCAAGGCGAAGGGCGCGGCCTATCCCCTGGTGCGCTTCTTCAACGATTCGAAGGATAAGGCGGAAAAACTGGCGGTCCTGAGCATCCTCGCATCGATGGGCCCGGCGGCGCATGAAGCCATGCCCGATCTCACCCGGGTCTTGAAGGACGGCGACACGGAACTCAAGCGTTCCGCCGTCCTGGTGTTGGGCGCGATCGGACCGGAAGCGAAGTCCGCCATCCCATTACTCATCGCCAGCCTGGACGAAAGCGCGCTACGGCCGGCGGCAGGCGGCGCGCTTGCCAAGATCGGCCCCGAAAGCGCCGCCCCGCTCATCGAAGTAGTGCGTACTGTAGCCAAGCCAGCGGAAGTTCGCGCCGAGGCCGTCCGGACCCTTGCACATCTTGGGCAAGACGCCGCGGCCGCGACACCCGAGCTCATCGCGTGCCTCAAGGAAACACGCGCGGATTTGAACCTCGAAGCGTGCCGTGCCCTGGCTGCCATTGGACCGGCGGCGCGCAAAGCCGTGCCGGATTTGATTCCGCTCTTGCCGGCCAAAGACAAGGTCAGCGCGGCCGCCATGGACGCGCTCGCCAACATCGGACCGGATGCCAAACCCGCCGTGCCTGCACTGGTGAGCGTTTATGGCGAAAAAGCGCCGATCCAGGCTATCGGGCCAGTGGCCATTCCGAACCTGGTTGAGATGCTGGCCATGCCCAAAGAGTCTGCCGCGGCCGCTCACTTCTTGAAGCAATTCAAGGGTCTCGCGCTGGAGCCCTTGCTGGAAGCGCTGCAACACGATGACGCGGCCATTCGTGCCCCGGCGGCAACTCTCTTGCGTCCGAAAGACTTTGCCCTTAGCGCGAACGATCTGCGTAAAGTCTTGCCGCAGTTGCGCGAACTACTCAAGGACATGGACAAGCAAGTCGTCGCGGCGGCGCGCGAAACCCTGCGCAGCCACGGCAAGAACGCACGGCCGGAATTCGATGCGCTCTTGTCCGCCAAGGAGGACGAAATGCGCATCGAAGGGGCGCGCCTCCTGGCGACGCTGGGACCGGAAGCACGTCCCAGCGCGCGGCTGCTCTTGACCGCGCTCAGAGAAGAGAATCCGGTGCCGGCCGTGCAACTCGAAGCGGTGCATGCTTTGGCGGCCGCCGGCATGCATCCCAAGGAAGCGGTGCCGGTGCTTTTGGATGCGCTCAAGAAAAACGGCCAGGCGCTTGACTGCATCACGCATCTTGGGATGCATGGCGCCGAGGCCAAGGCCGCGACGCCGCTCCTTTGTGAAAGCGCCGCGGGCAACGATCCGGCGCTGCGCGCGGCCGCCGTATCTGCTCTGGGCCGCATCGGCTTGACCAAGGAGTTGAGCTTGCCGATCGCGCTGAAATGCTTGAAGGACCCGTCGCCGGAAGTGCGTCTTGCCGCCGCCCGGGCGATCGCCATGCAACGGCCGGCGCAGTCACTGGCGGCGGCGAATTTGACGGCGTGTTTGAAGGACGATTCCGAGGCAGTAAGGCTGGCGGCGGTCGTGGGCCTGGGGATGATTGGCCCTGATTCCAAGCCGGCCCTTGGCGATTTGTTGCGGATGGCCAAGGAGACGCAGTCCATGGAACTGCGCGGCGCGTGCATCGTGGCGCTGGGTCAGATGGGCCCGAACGCACGCGCCGCGGCGTCGTGGCTGCAGTCGCTGCTCGAAATGGGCGACGAGCCGCACGGAGTCCAGATCATCGATGCTTTGGGGAGGATGCAAGCAGTCGAAACTGCTCCGGCGCTTGGGAAGTTGCTCAACAAAGATCGGCTCGGTGTGGCGGCCGCACTGGCCTTGTGGCGGATGGAGCGCGCGCCCAAGGCGCTGACTTTTCTGCAAGAGGGATTGAAACAGCCCGAGCTTTGCGAGGGTTGTCTGCGGGCGCTGGCGCACATCGGCAAGCCGGCGCAAGCCGCCGAGCCGGCGCTATTGTCGATTCTCGAAAGTGATCCCAAACACCGCGTGCTGGCGGCCGAGGCATTGGGAAAAACGTACACCAATGCCCGCGCGATCGTCCCCAAGCTTGTTGCCGCGCTGCGCATTCAAGATGTGCAGGTACGCATCGCTTGCGCCGCCGCGCTCGCTAAATTCGACGAAGCTGCCGCGCCGGCCGTGCCCAGCCTGCTCCAATTTCTAGACGACCCCGAATCGCCGGCGCTGCGGCAAGCCGCTGCCGCCGCACTGCTCCTTATCGACCCCGAAGCCGCTGCCGCCGCGGGAATCTTGTAACGGCCGCGATCAAGCTGTTTTTGAGACAGATACACGCTTTGAAATGTCGTCAATTTGATGACAGGTGGGGGGGTGCCTGTGTGTCGCTTGTCGCTCCGGGCATGGTTCACAAGCGGGCGGCTTGAGGCAACAGTCAGGCGAGCGTAGTGCGAGGGGGGGGGTGTCACGGATTTGCACACAAATTGCACAGAAATGCGAGTCGTTGTCGCCCAAGGAGTTACGGCCAGAAGCCTCGTTTCTGTGCAGAACGGTGTGGAAAACTGATGGTTGAATGTCCAACACGGGGCAGCCTTGCCTAGGGGCTGGCAAGACTCAAAACGCCGCAAGCCAGGGTGGGCGCCCTGGCCTGCGGCGTTTGAGTTCCGAACCGGGGCCGGGCGAACCCGTCCCCCGATCCGGCGGGGCCATCAGTTCTTCGGCAATGTGACCGGCTCCGCTGCCGTCGGCCGCGCTGCGGGCAGCGCGATCGGCTCGGAGGCGGACGAACGCGGCGCGGCGTTCGATGTGCTGCTGTGCGTGGCGCCGCCATGTGAAGCGCCGCCATGCGAAGAGCAGCCGGCGTCGCATGGGTTGCAGCCCAGCCGACTGCCGCACAGCCGTTGCAACAGGCCTTCACGGCAGCCATGGCCGCAGCTCGTCTTGCAAGCGGGCTCGCACGACGGGGCGCACAGGTTGCGGCAGTGCTCGCGGAAGCGACTGAGCAAGCAGTGGTCGCGGCAGCCGTTGTGGCCGGACGGAGCGCACGCCGGTTGGTGCTGCGGCGCTGGGCACGGGGCCGGTACCGTGCGGGCCACCTTCACTTGCACGTCCACCGGAACGCGCTCGCACACTACGTTGCACACGACGGTCGGAACGTTTTCAGTCACCGTGTACGGGATTCGGCAGCGGATGGTTTGGGTTTCCATCTGCGTCGTCGTGTGGGCCACTTTCCTGCACACTGTTTGTTTTTGCATTTCGCAAACCATGTGCGGCACCATGCGCGTCACTTGCGTCGGCACCGTCTTGCACACCTGGTGCGGGATATTCTGGACGACCTTTTCCTGCACCGTTTCGTACACGGTGTGCTTTATTTTCGTCGGCCGTTGTTCCTGCACCATGCGGCAGACCGTGGTGGTATGCGTGCCCTTGATCACGGCGCCTTCCTTGAAGGTGCGGCCGGGCGCCTCGGTGGCGTGAGCAGCGCCTTTTTCATCGACCCACGCGCCCTTTTGGCAACGGTTGACGGTGACGGTTTCCTTGACCGCTTCGGTGACCATGCGCGTCGTGGTGTACGGGCACTTCTTGCGGACCACGGCGCCTTCCTTGAACTCGCGGCCCGGACCGGCCGTTTCGTGCGCTTCGCCTTTTTCATCAACGTAAGCGCCGCGCACCTGGCGGTTAACCGTGTACGGGATCTTCTCGACCACGTTTTCGGTGACGCGCCTGCGAACTGTAACCGGCACTCTCTCGACGACATTTTCACAGATATTGGTCGTGCAGGTCACTGGTTCTTGCACGATCTTGGGTTTCCAAACCTTGCGGCAAACAACCTGATCGGGAGTGCGGCAGGTCACGCGTACGCGCTTGCAGCAGTCGTTTCCACACCCGTCGTTGCAGCCATTCGCGCCGTGGCCGCCGTGGCCGCCGCCGTTGACCGTTTGCCAGGTGGTGTAGCAGCGGCCCGGCCGCGTAACTTGCTCGGTGACCCACTCGCCGCCGCAGTGCTTGCTCACCATTCGTGTCGTTGTCACGGGCTTGCAGACGCGCCGACACACGTTCTGCATGACCGTTTCGCAAACGTCGCGGGTCAGCCGACGGCAGACTTCGCGCACGTGCTGTTCCTGCACGCACTTGGTCACTTGGGCGCAGATATCGCGATAGTGCGTTTCGGTGACCGGTTTGCACACGGTCCGGCCTGTCTCACGCACTTGCTGTTCGCAGACTTGCCGGGTGACCTGTTGGTGCGTGACATGGGTCTGCTGTTCCTGGACCGGACGGCAAACCGTTTCCACGGCGTCCTTCTCGACCACGCGTGGAATGCGCTTGCAGACCATGACCTCGACTTGTTTGTAGTGCGTCTCCGTTACGGGCTTTTGCACCGTGACGGTTTCTTGCTGCATCACGCACTTGTGCACCGGGCGGACCACTTCTTCCATGACATTCGTATAGTGCGTCCGGGTGACCGGCCGTTGCACGGTCTTGACTTCTTCCCTGAAGCAAGTTTTGGTGACCGGCCGCATGACGGTTTCGCGGACGGTCTTGTAGTTCGTGGTCCACCGCTTTTCGGTGACGGTGTCGTACACGATCTTGTGGCAAGCTTGGTTTTGATGGCCGGAGACACAGCATTGTGCGTCGACGACGTTCGAACCGCCGAAAATCGAGAACCTGGCGGCGCCGCAGTGCGACGCGGACACCGGCTGGACGGCCCACAGGCCGGCCAGGGCGACCACCAGCAGCGCTACCTTGCGCATCCTCATGACAAAGCCTCCTGAATAGCTGCAGGGCCCGTTCCCGGTCGTTTGCCGAGATGGGTGCGGGCTTGACCCCGTTTGACTCCCTTTGTGAAACTGCGTTCCTTGACCCTCATCGCGGAACGCCCTCAACCCGTTCATCCTCCTTTATCGGATGGGTTTTCCCTCATCCAACACCCCCAACGCCTTTTGTGAAGATTACCTGGCCGCAGGCTTTGAGGGCGGCAAGCGATTTATGGGGCCTGCGGTTTGGGAAGAAGAGAGAAGATGGGCCGTTTGTGGATTGCAAGAAACAGTCCGGAATCAATCCTTCGCTTGACCAACAAATGGATTGGTGTGTCTTTCGTGGCCCACATTTGTCGCCGGGCCGTGGCCTGGATAGATGACGGTGTCATCGGGCAATGTGAAGAGTTTGGTTTGGATGCCCTGCGCCAGCGCTTCGAAACTGCCGCCGGGGAAATCGGTGCGGCCCACGCTGCCGCGAAAGAGAACGTCGCCGCCGAAGACAATGCTGGGGTGCCCGCGACAAAGGTACACCACGTGGCCCACAGAATGGCCCGGTATCTCAAACACCTCCAGGCGTACGCCGCCCAGTTCGAACGTGTCGCCCTCGCGGACGGTGCGATCGGCGCATGGACTTACCACAGGCATGCCAAACGGAGCGCTCAGATTGAGATTCGCGTCAGTGAGCAAGGCCGCGTCGCCGGCGCCGATGATGAGCGGAGCGCTGGGAAAGCACTGCTTGAGCGCTTCATTGCCGCCGATGTGGTCGGCATGGCCGTGGGTATTGAGGATGGCCGCCGGGCGCAATTCGTTCTCTTGAAGGAATTGAAGTATGAGATCCGGTTCGAGCCCAGGATCGAAGACCAGGCATTCGCCTTGTCCTTGCTGCCACACGACGTAAGTATTTTCCTCGAACGGCAGCGACACGACGGTTTGGACTTGCAGCTTGGCCGGCATAGACTGCTGTTCCCCCGGTGCCATGCGTTGAGCTTTGTAAATTATACAACTTCTCTGTTTCACCTCGTCGTCTGTGTCGCCAAATGACGTTTATTCCAACTCCTTGCTGATCCTTGCGCTCGGCGCGCTTCCAAGACGCATTTTTCACAAAGTTGGATTTTGGTACGTTGCTTGCCTGGAATGTGATGGCTTCTTGCGGAGGAATCATGGCACCTCGTTATCTTGCTGTTTCGTGGCGTGTTTGCGGGTTGGCGCTAATGGCCTGTACAAGTCTCTTTTGGATCGAACAACAATCTTCGGGGCAGGGTCAGCCGCCCATGCCCAAAGAGACGTCTGCCGGTTCCGGGCCGCTCGACGAACCAATGGCCTGGATGCTCGAGGCGCGCCGCAATTACACGGCGGTCAAGGACTACTCCTGCACGCTGATCAAGAAAGAGCGCGTCAAAGGCGCGCTCTCAGAAGATCATGTCATTTCCTTCAAGTTTCGCGACCAGCCTTTCAGTGTATACATGCGCTGGCTCGCGCCCGGCCACATCGGCGGCCAGGAAGTCGCCTTCGTCGCCGGCAGGAACCGCAATAAGATGCGCGTACAGTCCAAGGGACTTCTCAAAGTGGTCGGCTTTCAATCCATCGACGTCAATGACCCGCGCGTGCTGGAACACAGCCGGCACACCATTCTCGAAGCGGGCATCGGCAACTTGATTGAGCAAACCATCAAGCTCTGGGAAAAAGAAAAACTGCTCAACAAGACCCAGGTGAAAGTCGGCGAATACACGTACAACAATCGCCGCTGCCTGCGCATCGAATTCACGCGGCCCGAGCGCCATTCCGACTACTATTGCTATCGCAGCGTTCTCTTTCTGGACAAGGACTCCAAGCTGCCGATTCGCACGGAGAACTACGATTGGCCCCGACCGGGCGGCAATCCCGGCGGCGATCTGATCGAATCGTACAGCTTTGTCGATCTGCGCTTCAACGTCGGATTCCGTGACAGCGACTTTGAGAGATAGGGGTCTAACCATTCCGTTGACACCCTTCCGCCCGGCGACTAGTCTACTTCTGACGCGGCTTGACGCCGCGGACGTTCCTTTTCGGGTGGGTCGATGGAATCGGTTTCCTTTCGTTGCACCTCTTGCAAGCAAGCGTTGAAGCTAAGCGCGGACAAAATCGGGAAGCGAATCAAGTGTCCCAAATGCGCCACCGAGCAAGTCGTGCCGAAGTCCGGCGCTGCGGCTACGGCCGGCGCCGCCGAAGATGACGGCGGCGGCTACGGCATCGTCATTGACAAGGATGAAGAAGCAGCGCGGCAAAAGCGGTTCGCGGAATCCCAAAAGACAACCAAGAAGGCCAAAGTGGAACGTCAGCGCGTGGCCAAGGCCAAGCGCAAGAGCCTGCAAGAGCCAGAAAATTGGCAAAAAGTCCGCACCGGCCTCGTGGTGATGATGTGGGGCGTCGTGCTCTGGGCCGGGCCGATCTTGTTTATCGCCGTCATTTGGCTGTTAGGAATCCTCTCCGGCCCTTACTACGCCACCGTCGCCAACCGTCATCTCTTCCAGGGCGGCGTTCCCCAAGCGATTCCCGGCCAAATGGAGCCGATGAACTTCGTCGACTTCTTCGTCGGTATCGTCGCGGGCGGCGATTACGTCGGCGTCGGCAAGGTCTTGCTGATCCTTGGATCTGTCTGCCTGCTCTTGCAAAACCTCGTGTGCATCACCGGCTATGTCATCGCCTTGCCGATTCCCAATAAGTTCTCCACCAAGGGACAGCTTTGGGGCCTGATTTCGGTCAGCATCGTCAACTTCATCACCAACGGCGTGCTCAGGCTATTGCCGCTCGTAGGCGCCATGAGCTATGTTCTCATCCCATTCGTCATACAGGAGATCAATTTGATCAGCGCGGCCATGGACCGTGCACATCCCATGGTTGTCTTTTGGAGCAGGGCGCCTTTTTGGGAATCGATCCTGTTTCTGTTCGTGATGATGAGCTTTTATGCGGAGCCGGTCCTCATCGGCTCATTCGTCTGGTCCGTGGGCCTGTCGCTCAAGGAAGAACCGGTTGCCGAGCGCGGCCGCGGCATCATTAACCTCACCTTCGGCGTGGCGTTTACGCATCTGTGCTTGTTCATGCTCGGCCTGACCGGCGCGTCGAACGTCATGATCTGGGTCTTCCGGTCGATCTATTGCTTGTGGCTCTTGTTCTTCGTGTTGCTGATCCTGCGCCTCGCGTTTGGATTGAACTTCGCGCGAATCGTCCTCGACAACTACCTGGCCATTTCGGCCGAGGAAGAGGAAATGGGCAAGGTCAAAAAGCGTGTCGAGGACGCGGAAGAAGAATTGGAAGAAGACGAAGAGGACGAGGTTGAAGAAGAGGAGGAGGACGAAGAGGAGGACGAGGACGATGAGGACGACGAAGAAGAAGATGAGGACGAAGAGGACCGGCGGCCGCGCCGACGTCGGCGGCGCGAAGACGACGACGAGGACGATGAGGATTGAATCTAGGGCCGCGCACACTGTGAGCGGCAAGAGTTGCCATGATTAACGAGGACTTGCTCTCGATCTTGCGCTGTCCGCTCAACCCAAGCCAGGCGCGGCTTGTCTTGGAAGGCGAACATTTGACGTGCGCGCAATGCCGGCTGCGGTTTCCCATCAAAGACGGCTTCCCCGTGCTGATCGTCGAAGAAGCCGAATTGCCGGCGGACTGCGAGAGCACCTCCGACTTGCCGTGTCAGAAGACAAAATCGACAAGTTAGGCGTTCCCTAGCGCCGCCCGCGTCCGGCGATAGACGCCTGTGTCCTGTCCGCCGGCGCCGCGCAGGTAGAACATGCCGCTGGCCAGGAAGCGGTCGCGCCATTGCGACGTCGAGTGGAAGAAGTCCTCGAGGATCGCGCTGCTGAACTTGTAGTCGTGCGAATCTGACCCCTTTGAAAAGATCAAACGCCGCGCGGCCGCCAGCATCGCTTGCGCCTGGTTCGGATGCGCTTGCAACAACCCGAGCGCCTTGCGGGCGGCGCTCATGCGGTCGCGGTTGATCTCCTGGAACACGTCTTCGATCGCCTGCGCCGGTTGTCCGTTGACTTGTGCCGGCTCCAAGGTGTCCAGCCGCAGCTCACGCACCTGGCCCCGGCCGCGCATGTTCTCGCGGAACAGCGTCAAGAACGCGGCGGCTTGCAGCATCATCAGGCGGCGGGTTTCGTCGTTCGCGCTATTCTGATACGCGAAGTACAGAGCGTTCATCGTCGTTACCGTGTGCAGGCCGACGATGCCGGGCTGCCGCATGAGCAGTTCGCCCGAAGTCATGAGCAAGCCGTCCCAGATGCAGCTTGGGTCGTCGTTGTCGTTCAGCAGCCGGACCACGCAGTCGCTGGCTTGTTCGGGATTGGCGGTGCGCAAGGTGGCCAGCAAATCGGCGGCAGCCTCGCGGCGCACCTGGCCGCGCTGCCAGTCGGCGCGAATGCGCGTCACGCGGCGCAGATTGTCGCGCCACGGCCGGTCGCGGGAATCGTCGCGCTGGGCCGGATTGCCGCCTTCGTGTTCAAGCAGGGCGTAGGCCAGCGAACGCAGGATCGGCTCCGCGTGCCGCCAGCCGATGGTTTGCAGCGTGCGATAGGAGTTGGCGACAAAGATCGCTTTGTGCCCGATGTCGCGGAAATCGCGGGCCCCGTAACGCCAGAACATTTCGTAAACGTCGTTGGCGCCTGCGGTGCGTGCCAAGGCGGCGACAGAGCGGTCGGCACCCTCCGTGTCCCAGTTGTCCATCGCGTCGCGGAATCGGCGCGCGGCCTGGGCGGCGTCCGGTAGCTGCGCCTCATTCACCGGCGCCATCGACCAGTTGCCTTCCTGGCGGTTGCGCGCCTGAGAGCTCTTGTAATTGTCGAGCGACCAGAACAACGGCAACCAGCGGTCTTGATCTGTCGCGGCGAGGCTGGCCAGATGCGCGGAGTTCACCACCAGTACGGCATGAAACTTGAAACCGACGGGCCTTGGTTGAATGCCGCGCACGCCCGCGAGCATGAGCGCCGTCAACCATTGCTGATAGGAAACACCCTGGCGAACACGCTCGGCAACCCCTTCCAGGAGCCGGTCGCGGTCGGTGTCCTCGATGAAGCGCACCAGAGGCTCGATGTCCGGCGCCAATTGCACCATGGCCCGGTCGGTGCCGCGCACTTCCTGTGCGGACAGAGCGGGCAGTTTGGACAAAAAGCCGAAATCCCCAACGCAGGCGACGGCCCCCGCGGACAGGCTGGTTTGCAGAAACGCTCGGCGATTCGTGGCGCTGGACATGCTACACCTCGCTTGCCAGGAAGAGGAACCACTTTGTTTGGAATAAGAAGGGCGTGTGTTATTCTACCAACAGGAACGGCATCCTGTTACAAATTCGGTATTTGCCAAACAGGAATGTTTGCCCCACGGTCACTGTTTCCTGCGAACACATTCGTCCGCGATCCTGCGCGCCAGCAACATGCCCTGTTCCGTGCAGTCATTGAGCGCGACGCCGCGATAAGCGTTGCCGCCCAGGTATAAACCCGGCTGCTTTTCAAGGTGTCGCTCAATATGTTGCAAACGCGCCAAATGGCCGACGTGATATTGCGGGATGGCGCGTGGCCAACGAATGATGCGCTGATAGATCGGTGCTGCCGCGATGCCCATCGTCTGCCGCAGTTCCACTCGGGCCGCTTGCAACAGCTCTTCGTCGTCCCAGTCGGCGATTTCCGGCCGCTGCCAGCCACCGGCCAATGCGCGAATGAGCGCCGCTCCCGGCGGCGCGCGGTTGGGAAAGATCGACGAACACCATTGCGCGCCTAATAGATCGCGCCGCGTGCTCTGGGAAGCGATGTAGCCAAAACCGTCGAGCGGTCTAGACAAGTCCTGTTGCCGATAGCCTAAGCCGACGACGACGACGCGGTTGTAGGGGATGGCCGCGATTTCGTCCGCCAGGGACTGATCCAGATCGCCGACCATCGCGGCCTGGCGGTGGGCGGGACAGGTGAGCACGACCACATCAGCTGGCCAGGTTTTGGCGCCGTCGCCAAGGACGAACCATTCCGACTCTGTTTTTTCGATGCGGCGCACTCCAACACCGAACACGGGTGGATTGCGGAGCTGCTCCGACAAGGTTTCGACCAAGGTCCGCAATCCATCGCGAACGGACCATAGTTGTGAACCGCGGCGCGGCCTTTCGCCGCGCTCCTTGGCCTGTTGCCGGCGTTCCTTGGCGGCTTGCGCCAAGCCTTTAAGGACGCTGCCGTGCGTCCGCTCCAATTCGGCAAGTCGGGGAAAGCAGGAGCGCAGACTGAGCCGTTTCGGATCGCCGGCGAAAATCCCGGTCACAAGTGCATCAGCAAATACCTCCGCGAATTCCGAGCTGGTGTGCCGCCGAGTAAAAGCATCGATGGACTCATCGATCTCGCCGTCCGAGTCACGCCCGTCAGGAAGCGGGTTTTTGCCGCGAAAGCGTTCGAGGAAGAGACTCAACTTGCCGCGCCAGGACAATAGCGGCGAGAACAGCAACGATGCCAAGCCACTTGGCAATACCTGCAGTTTGTTTCGATGAAAGAGAAAACGATTCTTGCTCGCTGCTTCGCTAGCGGCCTGGAGCCGGCTTTCCAGTCCGACCTCCTTGGCAAGCTGCAAGGTGAACGCCTTGGAGTCCAGAAAGCCGTTTGGCCCAATTTCGAGAGTGAAGCCGTCTTCGCGCAGCGTCCACGCCGTGCCCCCCGGGCGCGAGTCGCTTTCCAGAATGGTGATCTGTGCTTGGGGGACAAGCTGTTGCAATCGAAAGGCGACGCTCAAGCCGGAGATTCCGGCGCCGACGATGACCGCACGCATGCTTGCAGTGTAGAGCGCGAAGCGCTGAGCGCGAAGAGTGGAGCGCGGCGAGTGCGCGCGAAACGCATACAGCGCAGCCCCAGTCCGCGCTCCCCCACTCTCCGCGCTCTACTCTCTACTCTCCACGCTCCACCTACTTCTTCTTCTTTTCCGGCAAGGTGAAGAACGGCGTGGAGTCGAACACGTCGCGCGGCCTGAGGTCGAAGCCGGACCAGACGACCGTGGTAGCGCCGGGACGGCGCGCGTCCTTGGGCCCGGCTAAATCCTCGTCGCGTGGAATGTGGTGAGCCGAGGAGTTGTACCAGATGACGACATCACTGTTTTCGATCTTGCGCCCTTGCCGAACATAAGTCGGCAGCTTCGTGCAATCCAGTTCATTCGTTACCTTGTCCTTCGAGGCGGCGAAAGGCAAAACCCAGAAATCGTGGCGCGTGAATTCCTCATCGGGAGCTTTCGAGCCTTTCTCCGGACCGAAATGCCGGGCCGATCCCTGTCGCAGCGCCACCAGGTCATAACATTGGAAATGGCCGAACGAATTGGTCTTGGTGTGATTGGCGATGCGCAGACTGGTGAATTCACGGTCGTTCCAGTCGGCAAAACCCTCGAGTCCGCCGTTGAAAAGTTCTACGTCCTCCTTGCCGTGGCCGGGCATTCCCATGGGCTCGCGGTGCCTGACGAGATAGACGGAGTTGGGCGTGCTCCCGCCCAGATCGACGTCGAGACGCCAGAGCGCATTATGCATGTGGCTATGCGTGCGGTCGGCGGTGAAATTGGAGCCGGTGGAACCCATGCGAAAGGCGATGACGCCGTCGTCCTGGAAGCCGAACTGAATGATGTAGAGGTAATTGCCGGCCTTGAAGACGGACCAGAGCACGAAGGCCTCGCCGCGCATGGCATGATGCTCGCCGTGCCCGTACTTCCAAAGGATGCCGCGGTCGCGCAGCTCGCCGACAATCTTGCCGTCTTTGTTGAGGTGCACGCCGTGCGCGCCCAGGTCGCCGGCCTCCGTCTTGAGCAAACCCTGGCCATGGTCGGCGACATCGTAAAAGCGCGTGCCTTTGGAATAGGCGACCAGCGTTTCGGCCATGTGCGCCTGCTCCAAGATCTGCAGTTCTTCCGCCCCAGAATTGGGGCGAAAATAAACCTGATTCAAAACGAGGTTTTCGACCGTGCCATTCTTTGAGGGAGTGCGGCCCAGGGAATAGCGGATGCGCCACGAGGTTCGCTTGGGATGATCGCTATTGGGGAAATCCACTTTCGCTTCATAACGATTCGGACTGATCTCTTGAATCCGTACGCGGTCGTGAACGGAAGGCGTGCGCGCGATGTCGTCGCGCCGCTGCGCCCAGCTCGCAGGCCAGGTCCCGCCGACAGCGATGCCCAGGACAAAGACCAATCCAATCAGCAAGCCTCGTTTGGACAGCATGGACGACTCCACTTCGTGATTTCGTAGGATAGGATTCCGCTCCTGTCCCCCTCACCCCAACCCCTCTCCCTCAGGGCGAGGGGCAACAGTGACGGACAAGATTGTCCATCCTACAAAGGTGCGGCCAAAGTTGCTACCTATTGCCGAGCGTTTTGAGATAGGCGTAAAGATTTGAGATAGGCGTAAAGATCGGCAATGTCGCGGTCGTCGAGTCGATCCAGCAACCCAGCTGGCATGAGGGACAATGGACTGGGCCGGCGCGTGACGACTTGCTCGCCCGGCAGGCGCACGGTCGCGGTAGCGCCGGTTTGCAGGATCAGGCTGTCGACCGCGTCGTAGATAACCAGGCCGGCATAGAGTTTGCCGTCGCGCGTTTCGACGAGCGTGTTTTGGTAGCGCGGCGGCACTTCGCGGCTGGGCTGCAACAGCGCCGTGAACAAGTCCTCTTTCGAGAAGCGCCCGGTGATGCCGGCCAGATCGGGACCCAGCGCCTGATTCCCCGAATGGCAATGCACGCAGCTCGCCTTGACGTAAACGGCCTTGCCGCGCGCCGCGTCCCCCTGCGGCCAATCGAGCTTCGCCAAGCGCTTTTCCCAGGCCGCGACATCGACGCCGTCCGGGTTGTGCAGCTTGGCCGACTTGTCCGGATACTGCTTGGCGAACCAATTGGTCCAGGCGCTTTTGTTCGAGCCAAAATCCTGGCCCGTTAGCTTGTACAGTCGGTCTAAAAGTGGTTGCCGCTGCGCGCCGTTCTTTTCCGGTAGGTTTCCCAGAGCGCGAATAAGGGCCAAGGACTCGTCGCCGTCATCTTGCCCCGAGAGCCGATCGAGCGCAGCCAAAGAAACGCGCATGGTATTGGCTTGGGGTGAGGCGAGTCCCGCCAGAAACGTGCCGCGATCATTGGGAATGGGAGCGCGGGCCAAGAGCGGCAGCAACACTGCGTCCAGGCCGCTGTGCCCGATGCGTTTCCGCACAACCGGCAGAGTTTTCTCGAGGGGCAACTCCTCCAGCAAATGGACGATGTTTTCCGTCAGAGCATAATCCGCATCCTTTTGCAGCCGGGCCAGGAATACCAGCGCCGCCTTGCCGCGCTCGAATCCGCGCGCCTGGGCGAAGAGCGCGTGGTCGGGCCGGCCAAATTCCTTGTTTTGCAAGATCACTTCGCTCAGCTCGGGGTCTTTCTGAGCCAGTCCCGCGTAAAGCTCCGCGATCCGCGGCGGCCAATGCGAGTCGCGATTGTGCTTGCCCTCCTGGGCGAGCCGATCGAGATTAAGCAGCCCCTTGGCAATCGCTTCACGCTCTTCGTCGGGCCGTTGTCCTGGCAGGCGCGCGTAGACAGCCAGGTGGTGAATCCAATCGGCGGGCAGCTTCGGGTTGGGCAGACGCTCCAGGTCGGTGTAGGCATAGTTCACGTCCGGCGTCAAAAGAGCCAAGGTGCGCAAGCCTTCACGCCAGAGCTCGTGCGTCGATTGAAACTTCTCCTTTTCCACCGCCTTGATCAAACGCTCATACAGGCGATTCGACTCGAGCACGATCGGCAGCTTGTCCTTTCGAAGCGAGTAACCCTCCCACAGCGTGCCAAGTGTCTTGCGGTCGCCAATGTCGCCGAGCGCGATTTGCACGACGCGCAAGAGATCGAGCCGCGTCTTTTCGGAAATCTCCTCGTCCCTTAGAAGTGGAATGAGGGCCGGCAGCACGTGATCGGGGTCGGTGGCCGCCAGCGCATGGTGAAAGGTGAGCTTTTGCCGGGGTGTCTGGGCGTTCTTTTCCAGTGCAATAATGTGCTCCTCGCCCTTGCGGTTTCGTAGCGCGCGAACCAAGTCGACGCAGGACATATGCACCAGGCGGTCTTCGTCCTCCCAGTTGGCTTCGATGGCTTCTTGCAGAGTGCGGTCGGCGCTCCTGTCCGCGAAACGCCGGATGAATTGCAGCGCGCGCCAACGTTGTTCGCGGTCGTCCGACGCGAACTGGCCAACGGCCTGGCGCTGTCGCCCAAGGGTCCAATCCAGTTCTTTTGCAGGCATGGGCGCGTCTTTCGCGATCGGGCCGCCGGCCTTATAGCGCACGCGATAGACCGCGCCACGTGTGCCTCTGCCGCCGATGGAAACGTACAAGTCGCCCGTCTGGGGATGCACGACCAAGGCAGTGGGGGCGAAACCGTTGTCGCCGGTCGATTCGAGAAACACCTTGGCCTCGCTGACATAGCTCGTGCCTTTCTTTTCCAATGAAGCGTAATAGACACGGCCAAACGTCCAATCCGCCAGGAACATACCGCCGCGATATTCCCTCGGGAAACTCCCGGCGCGGTAACACGCGACACCAGTGGGCGAGCCGCGGCCCAAATACGTCAAGGGCGGCATGACGTCCACGAAATACGGCGGCATGCGCCAAGAGCTGGCGCGTTGCGGCGACAGCCAACCGTAGAAGCCGCCGTCCACGACTTGATAGAAACGCGTCGGCTCATACCACGGCAAAGAAACGCAGCGCTCGTTGTCCGAGTCGTAAGTAAAAAGCTCGCCGTCCGCATTGAAGTCCATTGCATAAGGATTGCGGAAACCGTGGGCGACGATTTCACTTTCCTTGACGTCGGGCGTGAAACGAAGCACGCAGCCGGCAATCGGTTCCCTGACGGGCGACGTCGGCAATTGTGCGAAGGATGCGTCGATGCCAGTGTTGTTGCCGCACAGGACATAGAGCCAGCCGTCGGGCCCGCGGCGAATGGCGTGCGCGGCGTGCTCGGCGCCGGTTTTCATCTTGCGAAGAAGTTCGGCTGGACCGTCGGCGCGGCCATCGCCGTCCTTGTCCCAAAAGCGCCGAAGGCCGCCGTCGCCCGTGACATAGAGCGCCGGCCCTTCCCACAATATCCCCATCGCGCCGTCTTTCGGGTTGTCCGCGAAGTCCAACGCACGATCGGCACGGCCATCCTGATTGTCGTCCAGCAAGATGCGAATGTAGCCGCGCCCCGACACGACCAGCCGCCCCTTGGGATCGACGCTCATGCAATAGATGTCATTAGCCAAATCGCTGCCGGCAAACTCGGTGATTTCGAAACCATCGGGCAGGCGGAATCCCTGTGCGGCGGGAATGGCTGCCTGCCGTGCGCTCGTGCTTGGTAGACAGACAAGGAGGCTTGTGGGGCAGGCTTTCCAGCCTGCCAGGCAGACAAGAATGTCTGCCCCATATAAGCAAATCCAAAAAAGCACTTTCGCGACGCGGCTTACCATGGCACACTTTTCTTAGGGGGAATGTAGGCCCCACGCTCCGCGTGGGGTTGAAGTCAACCACGCAGAGTGTGGAGTCTACGTTAGTGACGCCGTCCAGCGTAACGTATTTTGCGAGTGTGCCAAGTGTTTGAGCTGCGATTCGACGATCCATGTCTCTTGTTCGCATTGGGCCGGGAAAGCGGTCCCTTTCTGCGCACATTCCCGCCGACTCAGCGTTTCCCGGGCGCTCCTTGCCGGTCGCATTTCTGCGGGCCGTCCTGGCTCACAGTTCTCGCATTGGAAACGGGCGTCGGCCAATCCGCGACCCAACGCGCCCTCGAATGGCTTGAAACCGAGCCGAATTTCGACGACGTTGCCTACAAGCCAAAACTGATCCTGAGCGCCGGTTTTGCCGGCTCTTTGCACGAAGGCTTGCGCGTGGGCGACCTTGTGCTGGCCACGGAAATCGCTGATGAAGGTGGACTTGTCGCGCCGACAACCTGGCCCTGCGAGTTGCAGGGCCATTGGTATCCACCGCTCAAACGTGGACGCATTCTGTCGCTGCCGCGATTGGTGGGTGAACCGGAGGAAAAGCGGCGTTTGGGCTCAGCGCACGAGGCGCTGGCAGTGGACATGGAATCGGCCGCGCTGGCCCGCTGGTGCCGGCATCGCGATGTGCCCTTTGGCTCTGTGCGCGTCATAACCGACGAAGTGGACGTCCGGTTGTCGCCGGAACTCTTGTCTATGGTCGATGGCGGCCGGGTTTCCTGTTGGCGGATGCTCAAATCCGTTGCCAGACGGCCGAGCCTTGTGAAAGAACTGTTGCGATTGCGCCGCGACACGAACCTTGCCGCCGAGCAGCTTGGCCTGGCGCTAGGCGAGCTACTGACTTTGACACTTTCCTGGTTTGATCCCGAAGAAATCGACGAAGCCCGCCAAACGGACATCCAACGACTTCAATAGCTCAGCCTGAATGGTTAGCAAGTCCTAGCCGACTCAAATATATCAAGCCGGGTCGCCAATTAGAAGCACTTTCCCAACCCTGTTGGTCGAGGCGGACAGACTGACTCTTTTGAGGATGTTGCATGTGGCAAGCACGGCTCGTGCTTGCCACATTTCTGAGCCAGTTGGCAAGCACGAGAGAATTGTCATAAAGTATTTATGCAAAACAGCTTGCCAAACCAGAAACCACTCGTCCTTGCCAACTTGCCAACTCGTGCATAGGCATACCCCTCCCGTTATTAGGACATGCTAACAAGCTGTTCAGCTTCAAGTGTCCCTGATTGCCTTCGGAATCACTGGAAGTTTGAGAAAGTGTCCCGATTAGAATCGTTGAATTTGATGTAAATTATTAATATTGGATAACTTACGGTTAAAAAGCCTGGTGTGTTGGGGGGGTGTGAGCGAATTGCACAGACATTTGCACATACTCTCGCCCGGACCGCCGTCACCCATTTGTAGGACGGCTCTCCAGGGCCGTCCGGACGGGCCGGCAGACCCGTCCTACTTCTGGACTCTGCCTTCAAGTGAACGAAAATCGCTGGCGCGCGCCACTATTTTAGATAGCCTAGCGAAAAGGAGCAAAGACGTGCGACTAACACTGCGAACCTTGTTGGCCTACATTGACGACACGTTAGAGCCTGCACAAGCGAAAGTTATTGGTCAAAAGGTGGCGGAAAGTGAATCCGCACAGGAACTCATTGAGAAAATCAGGCAAGTTACCCGTCGCCGCCGCCTGACCACGCCTCCCGCTGGCAGCATCGACCCCAACACCATCGCCGACTATCTGGACAACGCGGTGACTTCGGAGCAATCCGCCGAAGTCGAGCAAATCTGCTTGTCCTCCGACGTGCATCTGGCAGAGGTGGCCGCGTGCCATCAAATCCTGACGCTGATCCTGGGCGAGCCGGCGTCGGTGGCCGGCGAATCGTACCAGCGGATGTACGGCCTCGTGAAGGGCCCGGCCGCGATTCCCTTCCGCAGGCCGCCTGCTTCGGCCGTCTCGGAAACGGATTCGCATAGCTCCGGCCGCGATGAGGATGAAACCCTGCGCATGGGCGTGCCGGCCCTGCAAAGCAAAGACGGCTGGCGCAATCCGCTCCTGCTCGTGGGAGTCGCGCTGGCCGCCTGCGTCTTGCTTGGCGTCGCCATTTGGCAAGCGCTGCCCACGACCGAAAAGGAACCGGCGGGCAACTTCGCCGGGGCCGATCCCAACAAGGTCCAAAAAGGCGACGAAAAAAAAGGCAGCGAAGACGTCAAGAAAGGCGCGGTGGAAAAAAAGGACACGGAAATCAAGGACAACAAGGAGAAAGACAACAGCACCAAAGGCAACGGCAAGGACACCGGCAAGAAAACCGCAGGCGGACCGGAAATCTCCATTGGCCCGCCCAACAAGCGGCAGGCGCCGATCGGCAAATTCGAGACGGAAGATAAGTCCCCCACCGTGTTGCTGCAAACGGGCCCTGACGGCAAGAGCGACTGGCGGCGCATTAATACCAAGCAGCCGGACGTCTACTCCGCCCGGCCCCTCGTCAGTTTGCCCGCGTGCCGAAGTACGATGCAGATCTTTAGCGGCATCAAGTTGACGCTGTGGGGCAGTGCTCCCGAGTTTGTTTCCTTCCCACCCTTGCATGAAAGCGCGGCAGAGCTATTTGCCCACGATCAACTGGATTTGGATATGATCCTGCACCGCGGCCGGGTGGTGCTAACCTCTACGCGCACTACCAAGCCCGTAACGGTGCGTTTGCGTTTTGAGAACCCTCAGCAGCCCAAAGACCAGGAGTTCTTCGACATCACTCTGAAGGAGAAAGGCGCCTCCATCTTGGTCGAGCGCTGGAGCAAATTCGCCCAGTCCGAGCCGTTTTTCCTAGATCCTAAGCACACCGATCGCATCGGCCCAATCGCACAAGTGGTCGCCATCGTTATGCATGGCAATGTCGTCATCAAGAGCGGCGACCTGTCGTTCACGATGTCCGCGCCTCCGGGTCCGGCCCTCCTCTTATGGGACAGCCGCACCCGTGTTTCCGGGCCCAGCGCGATCAAATCCGTGCCCGACATCTTGACCGCCAATCCCCCCTTTCCGCAGGGAATGGATCCGAAGCTGCGCAAAGACATGCTGAGGGCCCGTGATTACTTGGCCTCCCGCCTCGACTCCAAAGAAGTGGCCAACATCCATGTGGCGCTGGAAGAGATGCTGTATGGCTCTGATCCCATGGCAAGGTATCACGCCGTCCGCTGCCTGGCGGCTCTGGACGACTTGTCCACGGTGCTCGAAGCGCTCGACCAACCGAAGCTAGCCGACGTGCGCTTAGCCGCAGGCGGAGTCTTGCGGAACTGGATCGGGCGGACGCGTGATAACGATTACGTCCTTTTTGAGCTATTGAAGGAGAAATACAAGCACAAGGAAGCAGAAATCATCATGGAGTTGTTGCACGGTCTCTCCGAGGAGGAAATCAAACGCCCCGAGCGCTACGAGTTGTTGATCGATTATCTGGTCAATCCAAACCTGGTGATCCGTGAACTGGGCCGTTGGCACTTATATGCGCTGGTACCCGCCGGCCGCAACATTCCGTATTCGGCCACCGACTCCGCCGTCCGCTCCGCCGCCGAGCGCGAGTGGCGGCGGCTCATTCCGCCGGGCCAATTGCCCCCTGCGACGATGCCGCCCAAGACGAAGCCGAAATGACGTGGCGCGGGGCGTAGAGCGCGGAGAGTAAAGCGCAGAGCGCCACCGCGCTTCACTCTTCGCGCTCCGCGCTCCGCGCTCCACCCTCCGCGCTCCGCGCTTCACTCTCCGCGCTCCAGCGCGGTGCGACGCCGACATACGGCAGGCCGAGAAGCCGTTTGATGCCGGCCCATTCGCCCAGGTCATTGCCTTCGACGCAATGGCCGATGTACTGCAAGATATAGCCGCCGACAAAGGCCGCAACGCCCCAATACCACTGCGACCAGGGCAGGGCGAAGAAAAGCACGACGCCCGCCACCGCGAGCGGAATGCCGACTAGGTGAATCCAGAAGTTGAACGGGTGCCGGTGCCGCTTCAGCCAATTCTTCAAGGCGCGCCGCAACGGTCGGCGTCGGAAAAATCCCGGCGATTTGTCGGCATCGGAAGTCATAGCGCGTCTTTTTTATGGTTTGCGTATAACGAAGACCATGAACCGCGATCACGCTTGTTCCTTGCTGACCGAATAAGTCGCAAGAAATCGGCCTGCACCGGCATGCTTGGTGTAGAATCAGTTGAGAGCATTGACACGAAGCCTCGAGGACTCCGCATGTCCACGTCCATCACTGTAGAAGCGGCCCAATCCAAACTCAAAGAACTGATCGGCCAGCTGGCACCGGGTGAAGAAGTCATCATCACTGACAACCAGCAACCGGTGGCGAAGCTGGTTGCCACGCCCCCAGTTCAACGAAAGCCGCGTCAACCGGGAACTCTACGGGGGACCGTGCTTTACATGGCCCCTGACTTCGACGCGCCGCTGGAGGACTTTAAGGAGTACATGGAATGAAGCACCTGATCGACACGCAGTCGGTTATCTGGTACGTCGATCAGGATCAGCTTCTCAGCCCGACGGCTCACGCGGTGATTACGAACCCGGCGAACGATTTGCTCCTCAGCGCCGCATCGGTATGGGAGATCGCTATCAAAGTCGGCTTGAAGAAGTTGACATTGTCGCTGCCGTACCGTCAGTGGATGGCGAAGGCGATTGCCGACCTGGGCTTGTCGATCTTGCCGATCACGGTGGATTATGCAGACGTTCAGGCTGGACTGCCGCACCATCACCGCGACCCGTTCGACCGCCTGATCGTGGCCCAGGCCGCTGTAGAAGGAATCCAGGTCATCAGTGCCGATCCTCAGCTCGACGCTTATGGGATCACCCGCATCTGGTGATTCACTCGACAAAGAGTTTCAGCAGATCATCCGCCGCGCTAAGACCGGCAAGCGACTGGCGGACAAGCTCTTCAAGATCTGGCTCAAGGACGGCGCCGAGCGCTGGCTGCTCGTACACATTGAGATTCAAGGCGCTTTCGAGAAGGACTTCGAGCGGCGCATGTTCGACTACAACGTGGCCGCTTGGCAACTGTACGGCGAGTCGGTCGTCAGTATGGCGTTGCTGTGCGACGACCGTCCCGATTGGCGGCCAAACACGTTCACCTACGGCCACTGGGACTGTAAGATGGAATTGTCGTTCCGGGTCGCGAAACTGCTCGACTACGCCGACAAGGTTGAGGAATTGGAGGCGAGCAGCAACCCCTTCGCGGCGATCGTGCTGGCGCATTTGCAAGCGCTCAAGACGCACGGCGACTGGGTGTCCCGGCAACAATGGAAACGCCGCATCATAAAAGGGCTGTATCGGGGCAATTGGTCTAAGGACGACGTGCGCGAGTTGTTTCGCCTAATCGATTGGATAATGACTTTGCCGAAAGACCTGGACGAGGC
>JAKEFD010000195.1 GCA_022616245.1 Gemmataceae bacterium | reverse complement strand
TCGATGCTGTCGCCGCGAAACCAGCTTGCATCCGGCGCGCTGAACCCCTGCTTCGTGCGATCGGTGATGTGCGCCGGGATGAAGCGGCCCATCGCCTTGCGCAGCACCTGTTTACCGTCACTGGTTTCGAAGTCGAACATCTGCCGTTTGCCCGGCTGGTTCTCGTCCACGCGCGCCGTTTGCTCCAGGCTGCGCAACTTATGCAAGACCGGCACGCGCACGGCGAATTCCACCAGGTCATCGTCCAGGAACGGCACGCGCGTCTCCAGTGAATGCGCCATGCTGACCTTGTCTTCCACCACGAGCAGGCCGTGCAAAAATGTCTTCAGCTCGAAATAAAGAGAGGCGTTGACGTAGTCCTCGTTCGAGTGGAGCGAGCCCATGTAGCCTTTGAACACGTCTTTGAAAATGTCGAACGTGGAGTGCGCGCCAAGTGCTTTTTGGGTGTCGCGCTGAAATAAGTGGCGTTTGTCCTCATCCGGTACCAGTCGCTGCCAGAATTGATAATAACGGCGGAAATAGTCTTGGCTGTTGGCGGCGCCGAGGCCGCGATAGTAGCGCCAGGGATAGCCGCCAAAAAGCTCGTCGCCGCCCGCGCCGGACAGCACGACCTTGACGAACTTGCCGGCCAGCCGCGCCACATAGTAGTTGGGATAGCACTGGCCGACACGCAGGTCTTCCAGATGCCAGATCAGCTTGGGCAGCACCCATTCCATGTCGCCTGCGTGCATGACCACTTCGTAATGCTCGGTCTTGAGCAGGTTGGCCATCACCTCGGCGGAGCGGCGTTCGTCGAAGCCCATCTCCAGACCGCTCGCGGAAGACAGGTCGAAGCCGCCGGTAAAAGTGGTCAGCCGTTCGACATTGCGGGCGGCGACTGCCGTGATCGAGCCGGAGTCCATGCCGCCGGAGAGATACGCGCCCACGGGCACGTCGCTGATGAGCTGCCGAGTGACCGCTTGCTCGAATAGGTGATAGACGTGCTCGACGCATTCGTCCTCACCCAGCCGCCACGATTCGCGCGGAAACGGATAATCCCAATAGCACCGCTGCTTGGGCGGGTCCGTGCCGTCCAATTCAAAGACCAACGTGCTCGCCGGCGGCAGCAAGCGCACGCCTTCGAACAACGTCAGATCAGTAAAGATGTTTTGGAAAGAGAAGTACTCATTCAAGGCCGGAAAGCAGACCGCGCGCGACACTGCCGGGTGCTCGAGAATCGCCTTGATCTCCGAGCCAAATAAGAAGACTTCATCCTTGAAGTACCAATAGAGCGGCTTGACGCCGTAGCGGTCGCGGGCCAGGAAAAGCCGCTTTTTCGGTTTGTCCCAGATCGCGAAAGCGAACATGCCGTTGAAGCGGCGCACGCAATCGTCGCCCCATTCCTCATAGGCGTGGACGATGGCTTCCGTGTCCGTCTGCGAATGGAAATGATGTCCGCGGGCTTCCAGCTCGATACGCAGTCTTTGGAAGTTGTAAATCTCGCCGTTAAAGGTGATGAGGACGTCGCCGGTCTCGTTCGACATCGGCTGATGGCCCAGGGGCGACAGGTCGATGATCGACAGCCGCCGATGCCCCAGGCCAACGGGCCCGTCCGTATAGTGCCCTTCACTGTCCGGCCCCCGATGCGCAATGAGGTCGGTCATCCGTTTCAAGAGATTCGCCGAAACGGAGTTGCCCTTCCGATTGGCCACCCCGACAATTCCGCACATGGCTGACCTCACAAAGCGCTACAAAACCCGAAATCCGAATTCCGAAATCCGAAACAAATTCAAATCTCAAAAAACAAAGCTCCAAACGACTGCCTTACATTTCAGATTTCGGATTTCGGTTTTGTTTCGGTTTTCGGATTTCGAGTTTCGGATTTCGGTTATCCCGCCTTTCGCAGCGTCCGCGCCGATTGCTCGACGCCGCGCAGCGCGCCGGCTACTCGTTCCAGGTCGCGCTCCTGCATTCCGGGGAAAATCGGCAACGTGATCGTGCTTTCCTCGGCGGCCTTGGACCAGGGGAACGCATCGGCGGCGATGGCGTATTTGTCGCGGTAGTAGGGCGTCAAGTGCACGGCCATCGTACCGGGCCGCGTCTGAATGCCATGCGCGGCGAGGTGCTCCATGATGTGATTGCGCGGCAGCGTCGCGTCCGGCTTGACCCAGACGACATACGACTGGTAGGTGTGCCGATACCCTTCCGGCTCCGCCGGCAGCCGCAGCCATTCGACGTCTTTCAGGAGCTGGTTGTAACCCAGGGCGCAGGCCCAACGGTGTTCCAGCAAGCCGTCCAGTTTTTTCATCTGCGCCAAGCCGACCGCGGCCTGGATGTCTGAGAGGCGCAGATTGAATCCCAGAAACTCGAAAGCGCCCATTTGGTGCGGCTTGGGCGCGAGCGGCGACTTAAGGCGGTTCGATCCGTGGTTGCGCAGAGCGGCGACGCGGTCGGCCAGGTCTTTGTTTTCGGATGTGACCATGCCGCCTTCGCCCGTGGTGATGACTTTGCGCGGATGAAACGAAAAGCAGCCGAGGTCGCCGAAGCTGCCGACGGGTTTGCCGAAGTAGGTGGAGCCAACGGCGCAGGCAGCGTCTTCAATGATCGCCAGCCCGTGCCGCTGGGCAATGTGCTTGAGTGCATACAAATCCGCCGCGAGACCGAACAGGTGCACCGCGACGATGGCCTTGGTCCGAGGAGTGACAGCGGCGGCCACGGCGTCCGGGTTCATGTTGAATGTCGCGGGATCGATGTCGCAAAACACAGCCTTGGCGCCGGCGTATTCGGCACAATGCGCCGACGTCACCCACGTAAAGGACGGCACGATTACTTCGTCGCCGGGCCCGATCCCCAAGGCCAGAACGCTCATGTGCAGCGCCGCGGTGCAAGACGTGGTGGCCAACGTGTGGCTCACTTGATGCCGCTCGGCAAAGGCTTTTTCGAACGCCGCCGTCATGGGGCCTTGCGTTACCCAGCCCGAATCGAACACTTGCTGAACCGCTTGGATTTCTTCGTGGTTAAAGGAAGGGCGCGTGATGGGCAGGGGAATCTGGGAAAGATCGGTCGCTTGGCTGGCCATGGTCTCGTCCTTGAGAGGAGTGGCGTCCCTGCAGGTTACACAGCGCCGGGGCCGTGTTTTATACTCGTGATTTTGCGTCAGTGTCAAGGTGGAGGCGATTCACGATGGCAAACGGGATGGCGATCGCGATGGCCCTTAGTCGTATTAGAACGCCGAATCGACAACTGACAACGGCAAAAACAGATGCAATGGGCTGTCCTTCAAAGCCACGAACCCAAATCGCTGATAGAAACGAACTGCCTCATCGTCGATCGCTTCGACTTCAACCGCGTGAACGCCCAGACTTTTCGACAGCTCGCCTGAGCGCTTCAGTGCATCGATCAAGAGGAAGCCGCCCAGACCTTGACCTTGCGCAGTGCTATCCACGGCGAGACGTGCCAGCAGGATGACAGGGACCGAGTGTTTGGGCAGCTTTCGGGCGGACTTGGGCGGTAGGTGTTCGTAAGCGACGGCGCCGCTGGCCAAAGTGTAATAGCCAAGGACTCTTTTCTGGCCCGGTTCGACGGCAACAAACGTGCGGCCCAACCGGCGCTTTTCATATTGCGACACTAGCTTATGCAGGAATTCGTCGAGGGCGGCTTTGCCACATGTGAAAATGCTGCGTTCGTGATCATTCCGATTCAAAGGCTCGACAATCCAATTAGCCATGGCCGGCCTGGTAGCTGCGCACTGCCCGACGAAGGGCCGCATTCGGATTGGGAGGACTCTCCAACAGCTTCAAGAACAGATCGCGGTCACGATCGGAAAGCGGCTTGCGATTCTCCTCTGCAAACACCACGTCGTCTTCGGCGACCACGCGAGCCTTGCGGATGCGAACTTCCGTGTCGCTGACTTGTTCGACCAAGACCGTGGCGTTGGCGAATGACTTGGGCAGGCTGACGCGCCCCTTCGCATCGGTCGTACGGGTTTGAATGGGCATGAGTCGCTCCAGTGGGAATGTTGTAATATTAGCCTGAGTAGGAATGATTGCCAAGTGGGAATCGTCCACCATTCGGATTGAACCCACGCGGAGCAGGGGCCTACGTTGGTAGAAAGAGGTCCCGGGCGAGGATTGGCACTTCCGAGAAATCGTGTCCCATTAGCAACGCTTGTACGGATTGCATCGGCGGACTTTCCAGGCCCTTGCCGGTTTTTTCCTTTGAGTTTTCGTGTTCGGGAGTCTACGATCATATCCAAATCACTCGTATTCTCACTCCGGAGGATTTATGAACAAGGGCAATCTGTCGCGGCGCGGGTTCCTGGCCCGGTCGGTCGCGACCGCCGTCGGCGCCGGTCTGCCGCTGTGGTACGCCAAGGAAATGGTCGCCGACGCTCAGGAAAAAAAGCAAAAGGACAACGGCGGCGCCAACGGCCGGCTGGTCATGGCCGCCATCGGCACCGGCACTAACCGGACACGCCGCAGCGGCAATCAGCAGTTGCACGGCGAGCGCGGCGTCCAAATCATGAACGACGCCATGGACCAGCAGGGCGTGCAGATGATCGCGGTCTGTGACGTAGACCGGCCGAACGCGGAGTTTGCCGCCGGCGTCGTCAACCGCCGTTACAGCACGAACGACTGCCGCGTCTACACCGATTTCCGCGAGCTACTGCAAAACCGCACAATTGACGCCGTGACCATCGGCACGCCGGATCACTGGCACGCGCTTGTCGCCATCGCCGCGATGCGTGCCGGCAAGCACGTCTATTGCGAAAAGCCGCTCACCTTGACGGTCGAAGAAGGCAAGGCCATGGTGCGCGTGGCCCGTGAGACCAACCGGATTCTGCAAACCGGCAGCCAGCAGCGCTCCGATGCCCGCTTCCGGCTGGCCTGCGAATTGGTGCGCAACAATCGCATCGGCCACATTCGGCAGATCACGACGCTGATTGGCGATAATCCGGTGGGAGGACCGTTCAACGTGGAGCAACCGCCGGAAGGCTTGGATTGGAACTTCTGGCTGGGGCCGACGCCGCGCGTCGATTACATCCGCCAGCGCTGCCACTACGATTTCCGCTGGTGGTACGATTACTCGGGCGGCAAGATGACCGACTGGGGCGCGCACCACAACGACATCGCGCAGTGGGCCCTGGGCATGGACGAAAGCGGACCGGTTTCGGTGCAAGGCACGGGCACCGCGCCGGCCACGGGCGACCGTTCGTTCAATTGCCATCCGCGCTTCGAAGTCACCTACACCTATGCGAACGGCGGCAACGGCCGCGAAGGGACGCGCCTAGTCTGCCGTGCGGTCCCGGCTGAAGGCTGGCGGCACCCCAACAACGGCGTCCTCTTTGAGGGCGAAGACAACAAGTGGATCTTCGTCAATCGCGGCACGATCACGGCCAGCGACGGCAACGCCCGCGAGAGCCGCATACTCACGGAGCCGTTGGCCCAAAACGCGACCCGGCTGGAAGTCTCCGCCAATCACATGGGCAACTTCATGCAAGGCGTCCGCAATCGGCGGCAACCGATCTGCCACGTCGGCGTCGGCCATCGCTCGTGCAGCGTCTGCCATCTGGGCAACATCGCGACTCGCTTCTTCACCGGTCAACGGCTGACCTGGAACCCGCAGGAGGAACGCTTCACCGGCGACCGCGCCGAAGAAGCCAACCGCCACCTGGGCCGGCCCTACCGCGAGCCGTGGCGGCTAACGACGTAGCAGGGTGGGCATAGATTCATCGTTTCGCGCTCGCGCCTACCGTGCTGTGAGCTGGAGTCTCCGAGCGCGAAGCGCTGAATCAGATTCTCTCAAATGACCAACATTTCTCGCAAGATTTGGACCGATCTTTCCGACGCACAGCTACTCGCGCAATGCGAGGTGGACACCTATCGTGCCAGTGGACCGGGCGGGCAAAAGCGCAACAAAACCAGCTCCGCGGTCAGGCTGCGCCATCCACCCAGCGGTCTTTTGGTCATCGCTGAAGAAAGCCGATCGCAACACGAGAACAAGGCGAAGGCCCTGAAGCGACTTCGCCAAGCACATTATCTCAAGCTGCGTGAATCCATTACTGTGGACGACGCATTACCAGAGCGACCGGAACTCACCCAGGCGAAGAATGGTGCAGGCCGTCTGGACGTAGGCCGCAAGGATGTGCGCTTTTGGCCCGCCGCCGGCCTGGTGCTCGACGTGCTCGAAGCCGTGGCTGGCCGGGTAAGCGCCGCGGCGCAAGCCCTCGGCTTGACCACAGGCAACGTCGTCGAATTTCTGCAAACGGAGCCAAAAGTCTGGGAGGAAGTTCAACATCTTCGGGCCAATCTCGGGCTCAAGCCGCTGCGCATGGATTGACGCGGTCAATGCCGCCATCGTTCATGTCGCCTGTTTTGGGCAAAACCGGACAACGAAGACGTACCGCTGAGCATCCGACCCATGCCATTTACCGCGATTCTTGGTGAACATGGCATTGTTGAACGAGCGCGGAGCGCAGCCTGCTCGTGCTAATCAACTTCCGACTTTCTGTGCAAGTTGCTGTGCAAATCTCTCACACCCCTCACGTATCGCCGCCACGTTGTCAGTGGTCAAGAGACGGGCAATGGGTTGCCTGCGCGTGCAAGTTTTACACACGCCCACACCGACGTCGGCGTGACGCAGAGCCGGGATCGCAAGTATCTGCTGTTCGAGATCGTCAGTTCGACCACGACGGAGGTGCACTATCTCGAGCGGGGCCGGCCTGCCGACGCGCTTCGGGTCGTCCTGCCGCGCGAGGAGGATCATCGTTACGACGTGGATCACCGCGACGGCCTGTTCTACATCCGCACCAACAAGGAAGCGAAGAACTTCCGACTGGTGACGGCGCCGGTCGCCACGCCGCAGCCGAAGCACTGGCACGAATTGTTGTCGCATCGGCCCGACGTGCTGCTCGACAATGTCAACGTGTTCGCCAAGCATCTGGTGCTCAAGGAACGCCGCAACGGCTTGGACCGCATCGTGATCTTCCACCCCTCTCCCCCACTTGACAAGGGGGGGCAGGGAGGGTGGAAACGCACCGGAGTTGCCTTCGACGAACCAACCTACGCGTTGGCCGGCAGCGCCAACCCGCGCTTCGACGCCCAGGAGTTCCGCTACGAGTATCAGTCGTTCACGACGCCGAAATCCGTCTTCGAGTATGACGTCGCCACCGGCCAGCGCAAGCTGCTCAAGGCCACCGAAGTGCTCGGCGGTTACGACGCGCGGCACTACCAGAGCGAGCGCATCTGGGCCACGGCGGCCGACGGCGTCAAGGTGCCGATCAGCATCGTCATGAAGCGCGGCGTCCAGCGCGACGGCACGGCGCCGTTGCTGCTCTACGGCTACGGCGCCTACGGCTACCCGAGCCCGGCGACCTTTGCCGAGACCCGGTTCAGCCTGCTCGACCGCGGCGTGATCTTCGCGATCGCTCACATCCGCGGCGGCGGCGAGATGGGCGAGCCCTGGCACGACGACGGCAAGATGATGAAGAAAAAGAACAGCTTCACCGACTTCATCGCCTGCGCCGAGCACCTGATCGCCCAGAAGTACACCAGCCGCGACAAGCTGGCGATCCAGGGCCGCAGCGCCGGCGGCCTGCTCATGGGCGGCGTGCTGACGTTGCGCCCCGATCTACCGCGCGTCGCGATTCTCGAAGTACCGTTTCTGGAAGTGATCAACACCATGCTCGACGAGACGCTGCCCCTGACCGTGCCCGAGTTCCTCGAGTGGGGCAATCCCAAGAACCCCAAGCACTACCCGTACATGCGGTCGTACTGCCCCTACACCAATCTCTCGGCAATCGACTATCCGGCCATGCTCGTCATGACGGCGTTTCACGACAGCCAGGTGATGTACTGGGAGCCGGCCAAGTACGTCGCCAAGCTGCGCTCGCTCAAGAAGGACTCCAACCCGCTGCTGTTCAAGTGCAACATGACCGCCGGCCACGGCGGCGCCTCGGGCCGCTACGACCTGTTGCGCGAACAGGCGTTTGTGTATGCGTTTGTGCTAACGCTGCTGGGCGTGGAGAAGCAGTAGCGATTACTTTGATGCCGAAGTCGGTAGGGCGCCTGCAAGCGCAGCCATTGTCATTACCGCCAAGAAGCATGCGCAGATCCGCGAGCGAAATCTCCTCGCAAACCACAGGATGGAATCAAGTGGCACTAACAACTGCAACCGAACTATGATTCAATGGCATGTCCGCGGGTAAAAAAACTTCGTTGGAATGTAGGACCAGCGTGGATGCTCCCAGCTGGCTTCTTGCGGACTGGCCAAGCCAAGCAAATGCCAGCAGAAGGATTCGTGGTTGCGGTTACTCCGGTGCGCGACGGGCGCATCATTTGTCATTTCGAATGTTCTTGTCCGCGCGCCCGGATCGGGCCGATGTTTGAGCAGCGGCCAGACGCTGTCGGTGCAATCGAGCCGCAATAGGGCGACGGCGGCGTTGGCCTGACGCCGCGCGAGGCGGTCGTGATCGGCGTCGGCGGCGTCAGCCGGTAACGTTCGCTCGATAACTGGAATCAGCAGGTCCGCGGCTTGTTCACCGTATGCCGCCAATTTCGGAAACAACACCTCGAACGATTTCGGGCCGACTTCGACGAGCAAATCGGCCAGGACCTTGGGCTGGTCGCTGGCATAGTCCGCAAGAATGCTGACCGCGACGGCGCTGCGCTGAAACTCGGCGAGGCGGAGTTCCGGATCGGCGTCGCGCTGCTCTTGTGTTGCCTGGCGCAAAGCAATGTCAGTCAATGGGGCCAGCAAGCTAATGCGCGCGGGCCGCAGCAGGTCCGTCCATGCCCCAACCAGCAGCGGGTTCTCGGCAACCAGCTTGTCAACAACGTTTGGCGCGATCTTGACCCAGCGCGAACTATCCGGATCAAGCGCGGCCAGGCCACAGGCTGCCCGGAAACGCCGGACAGCAGTCGCCTTGTCATCGTGGGCACAGCTCCACAGCCGGTCTTTCACCAGGTCCGTGTAAGGCACAAGCCCAGCGCGAATAACCTGCAACTCTTGCGGTGAGGCGATGAGCAAGCGGTCGACAAAATAAGGCACCTGGGCATCGTCCGCCGGCAGGAAGGCCAGGCTGGCGTGAAGTCGGGCCTTGGAATCCGCCGGCGCTTCGGCCAGCATCCGCGCCAGCAGAGGATCGACATGACGTCGGTAGGGTTCCAGGTCTTCGAGGATGGGTGGCACACCGGCGGAGTCCGCGACAGCCAGCGCTTGCACCAGTGTGGCGGCGCAGGTCGCCTGCCGCGTTTCTTCGAGTTGCCGGTTGTAGAGGACCGGCCCGACGGCGAGGCCGACGAGGGCAAGCACGCCGACGCCAATCAATGCCGCGGCTGTTGGTCGCCGGCGGGCTCGCTTGACGGCCCGTTCCAAAAAGCCAGCCGGACGCGCCACGATCGGTTCGCCCCTTTGGAACCTGTCGAGGTCCTCCGCGAGCGCCGCCGCAGTCGGGTAGCGCCGTCTTGGTTCCTTATGCAGACACTTGGGCCGCTGGCGGCACCACGGCAACTTCGTAATCGTCGCCGGCGAACCCCACGACCGCCTTAAGGGAGTCAAACCACAACGCCGGGCTTCTTTTATTGCCTGTGCGGCTTGGCATCGAAAAAGTCGTTCACCATCGGGACGATGACGGGCATGCGCTCCATCAGTGTGACGTGCGTCGTGTTGGCCAATACGGCCAATCTCGATGTTGAGCGCGGCCGCAGGTCGCCGTGAATCTCGTCGCCCTTGAGGCGGAACATTTCCGAGATGTGCTCGAGCCGTACGCCGTCAGCATCGCCGTGGATGTAAAACATCGGCGCATTGGCGGCCTTGAGTTTGTCGGCGCCGAAGTCGTACGGTTTCAAAGCCATCGCGACGACGCGCTTGACGAAGTTCGGGAACTCGTCCGGCGTGGGGCTCAATTTCTTGTACTCGGCTTCGATCGGCGAGCCTTTGAATGTTTCGGCCGTGCGCCCGTGGCCCTGCATTTCGAGGGCAATCACGTTCCGCGTTTTGGAAAGTTCGCCGATCCACCCGGTCCAGTTGTTTGTAATTGTCATAAACGACCGGTGGAGCAACACCACAGGATCGCCGAATCCGTGGACTTCGTAGTACATTTTGAGTCCGTTCACCGGCGCGTAGCCCGTAGTTGGTTTTTGCTGCGCCGATGCGACAGCCGAATGGAGCATCGTCAGGATAAAAGCTGCTGTCTTCATGTTTGTACTCATCGTGTTCCTCCTTCCGCGGAATTGCAAGTCACGTGCTATAGGTCAGTCGGACCAAGCCCGATTCCAATGGCTTGGCACCAAGAAACTTCAAGGCGTAGCGCTGCTTTACATCCTTGAACAGCGCCTTTCCCCCACCGAGGACAATAGGTTGCACGACCAGCCGAAGCCAGCGTACGCACGGCAACGTCCATCGTGCGCTCGTCCGCAACACCCGCTTCGATCCATTTTTCCGGCGCCACGGTCTTCATCGATGCACTGCTTTCATTTCGGCATACTGTTGACGCCGCAAATGATGTGCCACGCCCCTCTTCTCCTGCATCCGGCATGTGAACTTCACAATTCACGGCGCCGCCAGGAAGATGACCAGCGAGACGAGACCCAGCACCGTCCGTACGGCATGGAGCCGGCTCCACCGGTCTAACAATCCGCGCGTTTCTTCGGCGTTCTCGCTCAGACCGTGAGAAGTTGTCGATTGGTGGGCATGATGACCAAATGCGTAAAAGGGACGACGAGTCCGAGCGACACGCCGCCGATCAGCCACCAGACGCTCGATCCCGCGAGCCAGGCGATCACCACGCACGCGCAGCCAACTACGGCCAATGGCGCCTGCATCCAGGTCGCGCGCTTGTAACTTGGCGTCCATTCGGTAACTGCAGCTTGAACCCCGCAGGACATGCGCGCAGGGTGCTCGACGGCGTTGATGTAAAGGGCAGCGCCCGCGAAGAGTGCACCGCACAGGGCAGCGATGAACTCCATGCTCGTTTGCAACATGATGGCACTACTCTCGCGATGGCAGCCAGCCCGTCGCCCACGCCGTTTCCAGGCTGCCAATCCAGCGGGATGATCTACGTCCCCGTCGTGAGCACGACCCGGAATCGTGCCTTGCCGCTCATCATGCGGTCATAGGCGTAGCCGCCATCGAACGAGATTCCGGTCACCTGCACGCCGGTCTGGCAGGCGAAGAAATCGGCGCGGCGGAAGGGATCGCAGGAGCCGCAGTGCCAGGCATGCCAGCCGACGCCGACGCGTTGGCCGGCCTGCCAGCGCGGCGGCGCCTCTTTGCCCAGCGCATCGATCACGCCGATGACCTCATGCCCTGGGACACGCGGGTAGCTGATGCCGGGCCACAGGCCCTCCTTGGTCATCGCGTCGCTGTGGCAGATGCCGCAGGCCTGCACCTTGATTCGCACGGACCCCGGCCCCGGTTCGGGAATTGGCCGCTCAATGAGTTCGAGAGGACCGCCGGGACGGGAAACTTGCACGCAGCGCATAGTCGGCATCACAAGATTTCGTAAGTGGGTGGTGTCCAAGGTCTTCCGAGGCATCAGCGACGGAATATTCGAGGCATCAGCGACGGAATATTCAAACGCAGTTCAACTCAGGCGCAACGCCAGTTTGCCGAGGTAGTGTTCCTCAAGCGCCCGGTGTGCCTCGACGGCCTGGTCCAGCCGGAAGGTGCGCGCGATATTCACCTCGAATGGGCCCGCTTCGATCAGGCGGTTGAGCTTGTCAATGGCTGCTTGATCGACGATGACGTCATAGCTGTTAAGACTGACGCCGGCGCGCAACTTGGGCTCGGGCATGACGCCGTTGGGATAGGCGACGCGGCCGCCCTCGCGCATCGCAGTCAGAACTCGATTGGCCGCCTCGCCGCCGGCAGTTATCAGGGCGGCATCGAGTCCGCCGGGCGCAAATTGGCGGGCGGCGGGCGTTACGTCGTCCTTGCGACCGTTGACCACGGCGTCGGCGCCCAGCCGCCGCGCCAACGCTACGCCGTCGTCGCCCGAGGCCACCGCCAGCACGCGAGCGCCCATCCGTTTGGCGAGCTGTACGGCCAGGTGGCCGATGCCACCGCCGGCGCCGAAGATCATCAGCGTCTCGCCCTGCCTCACACCCAGGATGTCGTCCAGGCCGCGCAGGGCCGTCAGCGCGTCGCATGTCATGACCGCTGCTTGCTCGGTCGTCAGCTTGGCGGGGACATGCGAGACGCTGTCGGCCTTCACTGCGGCGTACTCGGCGTAGAACCCGCCCTTCGGGTTCGCCAGCGCGGCCCCGTAGACGCGGTCGCCTTTGTTGAAGCGGCTGACATGCGCGCCAACTGCCGCGACTGTGCCTGCGCCGCCGGTGCCGAGCACGTAGGGAAACTTTGGCATCATGCCGAACAGCTGGGCGAATCCTCCCTCGCGCTCGAAGGGGTCCCACACGGCCACGTCGGCCGACTCGACGTGGATGAGGACCTCGTCCGGCCCGACCTCGGGCACGGCGAGCGTTCGCAACGCGAGCGTCTCCGGGCCGCCGAACCGGTCAATTGCAACGGCCTTCATGGTATTCTGCGTCATCGGTTTCATGGCTTGCTCCTTGAGAAAGATCCGTAATCGTGATTCCTACCTCATGGGCTAACCGGTTTGGCCAATGCTGGACACGATGTCGAGTACCTGGACACCGCTTGGCAGTTCGATCAGGAACTCGGCATCACGCTCCAGATGATGGATTCGCCGCGGATCACTGCCAGCGAACCGCGACATCGCCGCCACGCTTTCCCAGTACGAAACCGTGACAAACTCGCTTTCGCCGTCTCGATCCTCACGAAGCATCTGCACGCCCAGGGCTTTCTCTTCCAACGGCTTGATGCCGTGTTCGTACAGGTAGCGGGCGCACTCATCGGCCTTGTCCGCAGTCGTGCGACCGCGCCAGATGCGATCGATTGCTGGTTGGAGATTGCTGTGAGCCGCCATCGTTCGCCTCCTTCTCCAACCCTTGTTCCTTTGTCAATAAACGGACCACCCGGCGTCGCCAGCTCGACCAGGTGACCATCGGGGTCGCGGAAATAGAGACTCGTACCGCCACGTGGCCACGCCATCTCACCCTCAATAGCGACGCTGTGCGCTTGCAAGCGTTCTCTCCAACCTGCGAGCTCGGCAGCGGAAATCGCGAAGGCCAGGTGAAGCCGACCATTGCCGTCGTGCGGCGGGATCGTGCCTCCGGGGAGGACGGCTGTCGTTGTGGCCGCGCCCTTCGGGAAGAGGAGCAAGAACTGACCCCCGGAATATGCAAGGGGCGAAGGACCCGACTCTGCGTCTCCATCTCCAAGGTGGTCCCAACTATGGGCACGAGGCTGAGAACGTGTTGATAAAAGCGGGCGGAGCGCTCGAGGTCATCGACGTACAACGCGGTCTCAAGAAGCCGACTAATGCTTGTAATAGTCGCCATCACAACTTCCTATTCAATCACTCATTTCGCTTGATGACAGCGAACCAAGCTTTCGGCCCACCCTTGGAAAACGAGAAGTCCGTAACTTCCGGGTTCACCTCAAAGCGAACCGGGTGCACCGATTTCACTTCCCAGCCTTCGGCAAAGGCGTCGTACAACTCCGGCCACGATACGCGGCGCGGCCCCTGTGTTCCCGGTTCGCCGTCGCTGAAGCACATTAGGAACAGCCTGCCGCCCGCTTCTACTACATGTCGCAATCCCTGGACGTAGCGGCGTCGGTCATCATCGCTGAAGACGTGGAACAGGCCGCTGTCGATCACGCTGCTGAAGCGCTCGTCCCAATCGCCCAGCGTCAGCACGTCCTTGACCAGAAACCGCACTGACAGGCTGCGCTCAGCCGCCTTGTGCCGAGCACGCCGTATCGCATCTTCGACAAAGTCGATGCCCGTCACCTGATGGCCCCGAGCCGCAAGAAACAGGGCGTTTTCGCCCGTGCCGCAGCCGGCGTCAAGCACCGGGCTGACTACTTCGTCGGCGACCGACAAAAACGGCTGCTGCGGCTTGTTGATCTCCCAAGGCGGCTTCCCGGCGTACATGATCTCAAAGGTCGTGCGGTCCGGCAGAGTGTTCGTAGGTGGAGCCATGCGCGTATCCTCATTTCTTTTCGGCGAAAGCGTAAAGGTGCCCGGCAGTCCGCACGTACAACGTGTCGTCGGCGATCGCCGGTGTCGCCGCCACGCGCTCGCCGAGTTGCGGGTTTTGCGCGACCACCTCCACTTTGGCGGACCCGGCTTTGAGGAACGTAATGACGCCGTTCTCCAAGGAGGTGAAGTAAAGGTGCCCGTTGGCAGCCACCGGGGACGCATAGTATTCTTCCTCTGCCAGCGCCCTCTCCTGAAGAAAAATCGTCTTGCCCGATTTCGCGTCGTAGGCGGTGACCAGTCCGCCGTCCTTGACCATGACGTACTGGCCGCGATAGGCAATGCCCGAGGCGATGTACGGCAGACCTTTGGTCGTCTTCCAGAGCACGTGCGACTTGGTCACGTCGCCGCTGCCGCCGGCCTTGAGCGCAAACGCGCTATTCTTCCCCTCGGCCATGAATTTGAGCGTGCTGTCCCACTCGTCGCGGGAAAGCTTGCCGTCCTTGTTGACGTCGTTGCCTTCGAAAAAGTCCTTGAGGAAGGTCTTTTGGGCCTCTTTGTTGGAGAGAATGCCGTCGCCGTTGGCGTCCGCCATTTGCAGCAGGGCGTCAAACGTGGGCATCTGAAAGTCCTTGTCTTCGGGGCCGCCGGGCGACCAGCCGGCGAACAGCAAAGCGCCGTCGGCCGAGACCGGCGAGGAGCAGACGCCTGACGGCATGCCGGCGACAGACCATTTCTCTTCGCCGGACTTGAGGTCATAGCCGATCATGCGCGCGTGCCCCGCGGCCACGACTTGCTTGCCTGCCGGCGTGTCCCACACCACCGGCGTGCCGTACGACATGGGCGACAGCCGCTTCTTTTCCCATTTGATCTTTCCCGTGATCGCGTTCAACGCGAAGATCTTCGAGCCCTTCATGTCGTCTTGTACGACAACGACCATGCCGTCGGCAAGGATGGGCGATGTGCCGGTGCCGAAGCCCCCGGTTGCCGTGGGCATCTCGAATCTCCACAGCTCGTTGCCGGACAGATCGTTGCAGATCAAGCTGCACGAGCCAAAGTAGGAGACAATCCGTTCCCCGTCGGTCGCGGAGGTGGACTGTGCTGGACTCCCCGTTTTCTTGAAATAAGGCTCAATCTTTTTTGCCGGCGCTTCTTTGCGCCACGCTTCTATTCCGTCGGCGCGGTTGTAGGCGACGGTGTAGAGCTTGCCGCCGTCGAACGCCGTGATGACCAGTTTGTCGCCGGCGACGATCGGTGAGGAAAGCCCGCTCGGCGCCGCCACTTTCCACTTCACGTTCTTGTCGGGTCCGAGATCGACGGGCGGCTTCTGCCCCTCTGCGACGCCCGACCCACCCGGCCCGCGGAACTGGGGCCAGGCGAGCCGCTGTTCCTGACCCTGTACCTGGGCCGCGAATAACCCCACCGCCACGAACGCGATCCATTTCTTCATGTCCAATCTCCTCCATTTGTGGGTAAAGATTCGCTAGACAGCACTCGGATTTCGGCCAACCGGCACTGCGCAGACGGCCGACCGAGAAGCCCTCAGCCTCGATCCCAAACGCATGGTCGAAGCGCGCTCGGTAGTTCTCCCAGGCGATTGCCGAGCCGACGCAACTGAGGCGAGGCCCAGCAATCCGGCGACTGCGCCGAACATTTTGCCAAGCAGCGAGCGCCGAGTGGTTTTCACCTCATTGTTTTCCTGGCCGGCGTCCAAAACACCTTCAAACGGATGTTGCATGACCGTCCTCCTCTCTTGCGAGAAATAATGCGACACGATCAGTCACGTCGATGAGTTTTGGGAAGGCTCGCATTCCCGCTAAGCCGGCGGACCACATAGAAGAACACCGGCGTCAGAAAAACCCCGAACAAAGTCACACCGATCATGCCGGCGAAAACTGCCGTGCCAAGCGTGCGGCGCATCTCGGCGCCAGCCCCTTGGGAGATGACCAGCGGCAGCACGCCAAGGATGAAGGCGAAGGACGTCATTAGGATTGGCCGGAGCCGCACTCGGGCCGCCTCCACCGCGGCGTCGAATAGCGAAGTGCCCTCCTGCTGGCGGTCACGGGCGAACTCCACGATCAAGATGGCATTCTTTGCGGCCAGACCGACCAGCACCACGAATCCGACTTGCACGAAGATGTTGACGTCCATCCCGGCCAGAGCGATGCCCGCCAAGGCGCTTAAAAGGCACATCGGCACGACCAGGATGACCGACAGCGGCAGCGACCAGCTTTCGTACAGTCCTGCGAGCACAAAAAAGACCAGCACCACGCCAAGCGCAAAGGCGCTAAAGGGGTTTTGGCGCAAATCGCGAAACGACTCGACCTTGCCGGACTGTTTCTGCAAGAAACTGAGCTCGGACCATTCGTAGGCCATGTTGCGCGGCAGATCTCGGGCCAGTTTCTCCATGGTCGCCAGGACGTCGCCGGTGCTGATGCCGGGCAGGGAGGCGCCATTGATCGCCGCCGCCGGGAACAAGTTGTAGCGCGTCACTTGTACCGGTCCGGCGGAGTCGCGCACCTCGGCGACGGCGCCCAACGGCACCATATCGCCATCGGAGTTGCGGACCTTGAGCTGTGTTAGGGCTGCAGTGTCCTGGCGGAAAGCGGCGTCGGCTTGGAGATTGACTTGCCAGGTGCGGCCGAAGCGGTTGAAATCGTTCACGTAGTAGCCGCCCAGGTAGATCTGCAGTGCGTCGAATACGTCGCTGAGTTCCACGCCCATCGTCTTCACTTTGGTTCGGTCCACGTCCAGATAGAGCTGGGGCGTGCGGGCGCGAAAGCCATTGAACAGACCGACAAGGCCGGGCTGCTGATTGCCTTGGGCGGCTAATCTGTCCGCATGGGCCTGCAGCGCGTCGAGATTCGCCTCGCCGGTCGCTTGCACCATCAGCTTAAAGCCGCCAGCGTTGCCCAAACCGCTTACCGCCGGCGGCCCGAAGACAAGCACCTGCGCCTCCGGAACTTCGCGTTGATAGCGCTCGCGAAGCTTCGCGACGATGGCCTCGCTGCTCAGAGCGGTGTCCCGGCGTTCCCCGAACGGCTTCAGGTTGATGAACATCGAGCCGTAGTTCGAGCTGACGGCGTTCAATACAAACGATTGCCCCGGGATGCTCGCGGTGTGGTCGACGCCCGGCGTGCTGAGGGCGATCTGTTCGACTGTTTCCGTCACCTCGATGGTGCGTTCCAGCGAGGCAGAATCGGGCAGCTGGATGTTGACCAGCAGATAGCCCTTGTCTTGGGCTGGGACGAATCCGCTGGGGACGCTCGCGAAGCCGAATCCGGTCAGTCCGATCAAGCCGACATAAATCAAGAGCACGATCGCGCTCAAGCGCAGGCACCAGCCCACACCCTTGCCGTAGATCTGAGTCGTCCGCTTGAAGACCCAGTTGAAGCCACGAAAGAAAGTGCCCAGGAGCCAATTGACCGGTCGGATGATGAACCAACCGAGTGTTCCGCCCGCGACGACGCCGGGGAGGAAGAGAGCGAGGTAAATGCCCCAGGTCCGCAGAGTTGCCGTCAAGCCGTCGGGTCCTCCGGTTGCCGATGCATCCGAATCGCCCGCAGGCAGGCCCAGCCAGCCGCCCAGCAGCCGCGTCAACAGCATTAGACTCGCCAATCCGCCGAATAGGGCGAAGCTCCACCACGGCAGGGCCTCTTTGTCCGGCGTCAAATGCCGGGATTCAGAAGCTTGAGAACGAGTCTGCTGTGAACTGTGTCCCGCTGACTCCTGACCCTTGATTCCTGACTCCTGAGCCCTGATCCCTCGATAGCGGCTGCCGAAGATCCAGGCCGCGCGGGCCGGCGTCATGGTCATGGCGTTGATGGCAGAGATGATCATCGACACCGAAATGGTCAGCGCGAACTGGCGGAAAAACTGGCCAGTGATGCCGCCCAGAAACGCGCTGGGCAGCAGCACTGAGCTAAGCACCAGCGTAATGGCCAGAATCGGACCGGTGATCTCATTCATCGCCCGGATGGTCGCTTCGCGGACGGGCAGGCCCTTGTCGAGCCAGCGCTCGATGTTCTCCAATACTACGATGGCGTCGTCCACGACGATGCCGATGGCAAGAACCAGCCCGAATAACGTCAGATTGTTGAGGGAGAATCCCAAGAGACTCATGACGGCGAAGGTGCCGACCAGTGAAACCGCCACATCGATCACGGGCAGGAGCAGCGCCTTCCAGTCTTGCAAGAACAAGAGAACGACGAGGGCTACCAGGATCACCGCGTCGCGCAGCGTGTGGACAACCTCGTTGACGGACTGGCGGATGAACGGCGTGGTGTCGTAAACGGTGGCATACTTGAGCCCTTTGGGGAAGCGCGACTCCAATTCGCGCATCTTGGCTTTGACGCCGTCGGCTGTGTCCAGGGCGTTCGAACCAGGCAGTTGAAAGATACCGATGAAGGCCGCCGGCTTGCCGTCCCGCCGAGTGAGCGTGTCCTGGCCCCGAGCGCCCAATTCGGTGCGGCTGACGTCCCGGAGGTAGGTGACTTCGCCATCGGCCCCTGTCTTGACAATGATGTTGGCGAACTGATCGGCCTCGACCAGCCGGCCCAGCGTGCTCATCGTGTATTGGAAATTCTGGCCTTTGCCGACCGGCGGCCGGCCGACTTGCCCGGCCGCCACTTGCACATTTTGCTCCCGCAGTACGCGGCTCACATCGCTGGCTGAGAGGTTCCGTGACGCCAGCTTGTCGGGGTCCAGCCACACGCGCATGCTGTAATCCTGGGCGCCGAAGACCGTCGCTTCACCGACGCCCTCCAGGCGCGCGAGCGCGTCCCGGATCTGGATGGTGGCATAGTTGTTCATGTAAAGCAGGTCGTAGTACGGCTTGCCTGTCTCCGGATTGTCCTCGGAATACAGGCTGACCACGAGGAGTATGTCCGGCGAACTCTTGCGGACGACCACGCCTGTGGCCCGGACTTCCGCGGGCAACTGCGGCTCGGCGATGGCGACACGGTTCTGCACCAACACTTGCGCCTTGTCCACGTCTGTGCCCAGCTTGAAGGTCACGTCCAAGGAATAGGAGCCGTCATTGTTGCTTTGCGACGTCATGTACAGCATGTTCTCGACGCCGACGACCTGTTGCTCAATCGGCCCAGCAACCGTGTCGGCCACTACTTGTGCGTTGGCGCCTGGATACCTAGCCGTTACTTGGACAGTCGGCGGCGAGATTTCCGGGTACTCGGCGATCGGCAACAGGACCGCGGCGATGCCTCCGAGCAAGACAATGACCAGGGAAATGACCCACGCCAGAACGGGCCGATCAATAAAGAAACGCGCCAGCATCTGAAACTCCGTTGACAACTTCTTGTCTGCCTGCGGATCGCGATCGGCAGTCAGGGCGCTGCCTTGACCAGGTGCGTCCCGCCGTGCTTCGTTGCCTGTGAAGCCGGCATGCTCACCAGCTTGGGCTCAACCGTGACGCCAGCTTGGACTTGCTGCAGACCATTGACGACTACGCGATCGCCCGATTTCAGGCCCTCTTCAATGACGCGCAGCCCGTCGTGGACCGCCCCTACTCGAATGGGGCGGGACACGACCTCGTTGTTGTCGTTGACGACGTAGAGAATCTTCTGGCCCTGGTCGTTGTCGATGGCCCGGTCACTGACCAGCAAGGCCGAGTACGGGGAACCGATCGGCAAACGGACGCGGGCGAAGAACCCAGGGGAGAGCGCTTCGCCTTTGTTGGGAAACACGCCGCGCACCCGCAACGTTCCCGTCTTGGCATTGACCTGATTGTCCAGAAAGTCGATCGTGCCGTGATGCGGGAAGCCTGCTTCGTTGGCCAAGCCCAGCGACACTGGCCACTCACCCTGGCGGGCCGATGCGGCCTTCCCCTCGCGGACCCATTGGCGGATGCGCAGCACCGTGCGCTCATCCACGTCAAAATACACATAGATCGGATCCACCGACACAATATTGGTGAGCACCGTGCCGCCTGTCGGTCCGGAAGCGATCAAGTTGCCCTCTGTGACCAGCGTCCGGCTGATGCGTCCTCTGATCGGCGCAGTGACTTGGGTGAAGCCGACATCCAACTTTGCCTGCTCCACTGCGGCCTTGAGCGCGTCCAGCGACGCGGCCGCCTCATTGCGATCGCCGATCGCCTTGTCGAAATCAGACTTGCTGATGGCCCGCGTGCGCAACAACTCCTCGGCCCGAATCAATTCAGCATCCAACCGTTTCAACTTGGCGGTGCCGGAAGCGAGATTGCCCTCCGCCTGAGCGAGCGCCGCCTGATACGTGCGCGGATCAATTTCCAGGAGTACGTCTCCCTTTTCGACCAGTGCGCCTTCCTTGAAGTTGACCTTGTCAAGAAAGCCCCAAACCCGAGCGCGCACTTCGACCGATTCCACTGCCGCCGTTCGGCCGGTAAAGTCCGCGTAGTCGGTGACTTCCCGCTCAATCGGATAACTGACTGAGACCGTGAGGGGCCCTGCCACTGGATCTTCGACAGGCTCCCGGTTGCAACCCACCAGCGCCAGACACAAACCGAACATCAGACTGTTCGTGCGGAACCTTACAGGAAAACTCATTACAGCTTTCATGTCGCCTTCCAATGAATGGTTCTCGACTTTAGTTTCTCGAACGACTCAGAATTGGATGGCAGCGGCGCCTGAAGCTCAGCTTCTTCACGTCGGCCGCGCCGTGCTTCGTTACGTCGCCGGCATCCCACAACTACAATGTGCGTCCTCACGTACGCGAGCGTTTTCGAGCCATCGCCGGTGGGGCTCGCGCCGTGCACTCGCCCTTGCTTTGATTCCCGGTCAGCACGCGTGCTATGGCCCAACTAAAGCAAGCAGGATTAGGCTTTGAGACTCTCATGGCAAACATCCCTCCTTGTCAGGGCTTGGCGAAAGCCGCGCCCGCACTATGTAGTCGTTTTCGCGCGCTCACTTTCGACACCCGTAGTCAGAATCTGGAGAGTCTGTAATCTCGGCCACAACCGCTCTCATCAGGCATCCGGACGCAAGGAGCTTCGCCCCTTGAGCGTGCGCCGTGGCCAGCAACGCCTTACCAGCGGCGTCGATCGTCGTCACTGCCGCCAGGTCGAACAAAATGGCCTTCTGTGGCTGGGCGTCCGTTGTCCGTCGCCAGCAATCCTCCGCCTCCCGTACAAATGGCCCTGCCAGCTTGCCTTCGAGCTGAAACGTCAGCGAGCCAGGATCATCGTGGACGGTGATCCGAAGCATCACTTGCCCTCCATGTTCAGCGTCAGCATACGCAGTGCGATCCAATTCATGACTGAACCTCATTAGCGATTGCCGCCCGATATGAACAATGTCTCACCCGTGATCCACGCAGCATCCGCGGACGCCAGAAAAACCGCGGCGGGGGCGATATCCTGCGGCTGGCCAATGCGGCCGAGGGGGGTTTGCGATTCTACTTGCTTGCGGAAGTCGCTCTGGGCAATGCCGGCGGCATGCACCCCTTCTGTCTCAACCATTCCCGGATTGATCGTATTGACCCGGATTTTGCGTGGGCCAAGCTCCATGGCGAGCGAACGTGTGACGGCATCCACTGCGGCCTTGGTGCCGCTGTAGACTGCCGCATTGGGCAGCGCCTTCGTGCTCGCAACCGAGCTGATGTTGATGATGCTGCCGCCCGCAGCGCCGAAGTACTTCGCCGCTTCCTTGGAGGCGAGGATGAGACCGAGAACATTCAGGTCGAAATGTTTGTGGAAATGCTCCTCCGTGACTGCTTCGAGCGGGGAAAACTCATAAATGCCGGCGTTGTTGACCAGGATGTCGAGCCTCTCGAATGCCTTGATCGCATCAGAAAACAGGCGTTCGATCTCCGCCCTCTTCGCGAGGTTCGCTTGCACGGCGATTGCTCTTCCACCGTACTTCGTAATCTCGGCGACCACACGGTCGGCCCCTTCCTTGCTGGAGCTGTAGTTCACGACCACCGCCGCTCCCTCCGCCGCCAGTTGCTTGGCAATAGCGGCGCCGATTCCCTTTGACGCACCAGTGACAATTGCGACTTTACCTGTGAGCTTCTTCGTTGCCGTAGCCATCGTTCATTCCTTTTCTTTTTGTTGATGGGACGTTACTTCCAACCGCTTCCTGAGCGATGCACGACCCACTAAAGCAATGCCGAGGCCAAAACGCACGGCGTTTGATTTCGTTTCGTAAGAGAACTGTGAATAAGGACTTGCACAGCAAATTGGGGCAGCCGATTCTTGGCAACATGGAATGTGCCGATGGGAAAGGTGCCGAAGAATCGGCAGATGCCGACGGGTCGGCATTCCGGACGGTCCAAGGTGCCGCTATGGGTGAGCACTATACCGGACGAGAAATGCCCAACTTTTTCATCTTCGATTGCAGGGTAGTCCGTTTCATCGCCAGACGAGCTGCAGCGCCGTTGGGGCCGCCCAGCACCCAGCCGGTTTCGCGAAGGACGCCGAGGATGTGGTCGCGTTCGGCATCCGCCAATGTAACGCCGGAGTTTTGGGGCCGAGCATCAGGCGACAGCTCCCCATTCCTTGCTCCTGACTCCTGACTCCCGACCACTGACTTCTGCCCACTGACCCCTGCCTCTTGACCGCCGACGCTCAGCTCGACGGCGTCGATGAATAGCGACGTACCCGGAGAAAGGATGACGGCGCGTTCGATGACGTTCTGCATCTCTCGGATGTTGCCCGGCCAGACGTAACCCAGAAGGGCTTCCATGACGGCTGTAGGGATCGTCTCAATCTGCCGGCCCATACGCCGCGCGAACCGCTGCGTGAAGTGGCGAGCCAGCATGGGGATGTCTTCGCGGCGGTCGCGCAAGGGCGGCAGCACAACCGGGAACACATTCAAGCGATAGTAGAGGTCGCTGCGGAACTGGCCGTCGGCGACCATCTTCGCCAGGTCCCGGTTCGTCGCCGCCACCAGACGCACGTCCACCCGGACGGTGCGCGTGCTGCCCAGACGCTCGAATTCCTGCTCTTGCAACGCTCGGAGCAATTTCGGCTGCAGTTCCAGTGGAATGTCGCCGACCTCGTCGAGAAACAAGGTTCCTTGGTGCGCCAACTCAAATCGGCCGACCTTCTGCATGATCGCGCCGGTGAAGGCGCCCTTCTCATGGCCAAACAGTTCGCTCTCCAAAAGGCCGGTGGGAATGGCGGCACAGTTGAGTTTGACAAAGGTACGGTCGCGGCGCGGGCTCAAATCGTGCAGGGCACGCGCGACCAGCTCCTTGCCGGTGCCCGTCTCCCCGCGGATGAGCACCGTGGAACCTGTGGGAGCGACGGTCTCGACCTCCTTGAGCACCCGCCGCAGGGCGGCGCTATCGCCAACGATCTCGCCGAAGTTATGGTCGGTGCGAACCTCTTCTTCCAGGTAGAGATTCTCCTTGGCCAGCCGATCCTTCAGCTCGCTGATCTCGCGATAGGCCTGGGCATTCTCCACCGCGATGGCGATTTGCTTGGCGACCTCGCATAGCAGTTCAATATCTTCCGGGCTGAACATATCGTCGCGGCGTCGTCCCACATTGAGGGCGCCCAGGGCACGATCGTGCGAAAGCAGCGGGACCGAGCAGAATGCTCTGATCCCTTCGTCAACCAATCGTTGCGCAATGCGAGACGCACCGCACAGATCCACCAGATCGTGGTGCGTGAATAACACCGGTTTCCTCGTGGTGATCGCGATGGCCGACGGTGATTTCCTGCAAGCGCCGTCGGACTCGACTTGTCCTTCTTCGATGAACGACTCGTTTTTCGCAAAGCTCAGCACGTGCACGCGAAAGCGGCGCGTCTCGAGGTCGACGAGGACCAGGGCGGAACCGTCATGCTGGACTACTTTGCGCAAGCAGACGCTGACGGCAGGGAACAGGTCATCCAGATTCAGATGAGAGACGACAGCGTTGTTCACTTCGAGCAAAAGGCGCACGCGGTCCCGTTCGCGGGTCAGTTGCCGCTGGGCAGCCTGAGCAGTCTCGTCGTGGAGCACGTTGTCGACGGCGACGGCGACCTGCTTCGCCACCTGCTGCATGAAGGCAACTTCTGCTTCCTGGTAAACCCGCCGCTGCATGCTCCCAAATCCCATCGCGCCCAGACGCCGCAGCGCCGTGGTCAACGGAACTGCGCAGAACGATTGCACGCCGTTTTCCAGCAGCAAGGGGGTCAACTTGGGAAAGCGGCTTTCGAGCGCCACATTCTCCACCGCGAGCGGCTGTTGCGTTTTCCAAACCAGGCCGCCGGGCGATTCGTCAATGGGAAACTCAAGACCCGGGCTGATGGTACTGGTCTTGGGCGCGACCAAGAGGTGCAAGCGCATGATGCCGCGCGTTGAATCATGCAGCACCAGATTGATGTAATCGAAGGGAACAATGCGCGGCAGCCGCCGGGCGAGATCATCGAACAACATGCCCAGATCGCGATGGGCGGCGATCACTTCCGCAACTTCGAGAAGGGTCCGATACTGCTCGCGGGAAAAAACCGTCTGTGCGTTCGCCGGCACTTCAGGCATGTTGAGATGCTCCGATGGGCGCCTTGATTATTCTACGCGGGGAGTCTCGCGCAAAGACGCCAAGACGCAAAGAAGACAAGAGGATGGCTCTTGGCGTCTTGGCGCCCTGCATTCCATCAGCCCCTCAACGACGTAATCATAGCGCGCAGCGTGGATGCCGCTTTCGATAGCGCCATGCACCGACGCCACGTTCCCCGGTTTACCTCGAACGCCCACCGCTTCACCCGCGAAAAACAAGGTGTCCGCCACAGGCATCGCGAGTGCTTCTCTCGCATCTGGGATCGAATCATCCGGGAATGCCGAGTAGCAGCTACGGCTAAAGCGATCGCCGTGCCACGCACGCCATTCGGCCCGCACGAAGCGATTGCGGATCCGCTCATTGCCGAACATATGGACGAGTTTCTTCATTCGCGCGATCAATCGTCGTTCAGGATCGTGCTGAGGGCGCGGTTCTTGGTGAACAGCGAATTGCCGCTGAGGCCGAACAGGTCGAGGTAGAAGCCAAGGTGCAATTGGCGAGCGTCAGCGTGCCACGGTGCTGGGACACTCGCGAACGAAGTCCCCGGTTGTCCTCAAACGGAAACCGGGCGCGCCATGAAGGAGTTGGGTGTGGGCGGCGCCGGCCAGGCCGCCGAAATTGACCGTGTAACTGTCCGAGCCGCCCTGGCCGTCGATCGTCAGCCCGCTTGCCCCGGTGGCGCTGACCGTTATGGTGTCCGCACGACTCCGACATGCCGTCTTGGATTCGGTCGAAACTCGCTTTGTTGATTCGATGCCCCGGCCCGGTCAACCAAAGCACGCCGTACCCGGCGCAAAGCAGTAGCACCAAGGTCGCAACTATCCAAACCGTCCGCTTATTCGAAGGGAATGAGAAAGTCCCGTCAGTTTAACGCTACATTTTCCACAATTGCCGATATTGCTTGAAGTTCCTGCAATGGCGTGACGCTGAGCCCAGAACTGGCGGAAGGTGAGCGCTTCGCCTCAAAGTCGGCAAACTTCTCCGCCGATTACAGAATACCTGCCGGATTTGCACCATGTGACGGAGCAGCCATGGCAACACACGGGTGGTGGGCGGCCGCCGCGTGCTTTCTCCTGTTCTTTTCGGGTGAAACGTGCGCAGGCTTCTATTTCGTTCCGCCCAACGTGCACCGCGTCAACCGCAAGCTGTACGGCCAGGTTCTCGACTACACCGCCAATAACGGCGAAGATCGGCGCATGTGGTCCGCGGCACTGGGCTGCAAGCGCGATCTCTATGTCTATCTACCGCCATGCTTCGATCCTACTAAACGGTATCCGCTCGCCCTTTTTCTGCACGGTGCGACGCAAGACGAGCAGTTCTTTCTCGAGTATCCGGTCCAGGAATTCGATCGAGCCATCGCGACGGGGAGATTGCCGCCGCTCATCATCGCCGCGCCGGACGGCAGCATCTTGGGCCGGCCATCGTACACGCGGATCGCCAGTTTTTTCGCCAACAGCCGGGCAGGGAACTTTGAAGACTTCGTCATGCAGGATGTATGGGGCTTCCTGCACGGCAGTTTTCCCATTCGTCCCGAGCGCGAAGCGCATGGGATCGTGGGCGCCTCAATGGGGGGCGGCGCGGCTTTCGCCTTGGGGATGAAATACAGGGACCGCGTGAAAATGGTCATGGGCTTTTTTCCAGTGCTCAACACGCGCTGGCAAGATTGCCATGGCCGCTACCGCGCCGACTTCGACCCGAATTGTTGGGGCTGGCGGAGCGAGTGGAAACCGCTCGAATCAATGGGACGCAGCGGCGTGTTCGCGTTGCGCCAGTGTAATCTTTACGGCCCGGTTGCTAGCCGCGGCGACGCCGCCATCGCCGAACTCAGCCGGATCAACCCGATAGAAATCATGGACCGCGTCGATCTTCGCGATGGCGCGCTGGACCTCTATATAGCGTATGGCGGCAAAGATGAGTTCAACATCGACGCTCAAATCGAGAGTTTTCTGTTCCGAGCCTGGCAGCGCCGCATCAGTATTACCGTGGACTACGATCCACGCGGCCAGCACGATGCGACCACCGGGCTCAAGATGCTGCCGGCGGCCATCGACTGGGCGGCGCGGCGGATGGCTGGCAACCAGGGCCGGCTATCGCCTTGATGCAGAATCAAGGCTTTGGGCTTGCGACTTTGCGACCTGCGCGCGTTTTTACTTACGGACGGTCGTGAGCAACTTCTCGACTGCCTGACGCAACTTATCTCCGTCCAACAGCCGGCCAGGCTCAATGCCCTCCAGTTGATGCATCCATTCCACAGGCGCCGGCGGCGAGTCCTTCCACTTCGCGCCGGCCTCGAAGAGGGCGTAGTAGTCCCAAGCCACCAAGAGCTTCTGGCCCTTGGGCGCCTTGATGTGTTCCGCGAAGGCTTTGCCGATCTCGCTCCGCGCGTCCCAGAAGTGAGTGGCCCGTTTGTCGGTCAGCACCTTCATCGCCTCGGCAGCTTTCTCCCGGGAATCGCCATCGACAAAAGGGAGCCAGACGACGAATGCGCTCAGTTTCTCGCTGTCGACCTTGCTCAGGACCTGCTCTTGCACCACACGGGCGCCTTGCACGCAGCACGCTCAGACGGGCGACACGATGAGGAGCAAACGCACCTTGCCTTCGGCCTTGGCGAAAGCCTGCTTCAGCTCGACGCCGCCCCTGGAAAGTTCGCGCGGAGGGGCGGACCTGTCTTGTGCTAGGAGCGCCATAGAGGCAAGCAAGAGATCCATCTGTTCAACCCTCCTGCACGAGTGGCAAGCACGGCTCGTGCTTGCCACTTTTTTGAGCCGGTTGGCAAGCACGGGAGAATTATCATAAAGTATGTATGTATGCAAAACAGCTTGGAATTCGAGAAAACCCTCGTCCTTGCCAACTCGTGCACAGGCATACCCCTCTTTTTGTTAGGAGTTGCTAACATTCTCCCCAATGTACCAGCCAAACAATAGCGAACGACGCCGTGCAAAGCAGGCAAAGCGGCAACCAGCGCGTTATGTGGTCAACCACATATCGCCGAAAATGTGGCGTTCCCCATTATGTTGGCCAACCCTCGTCTTCCACCCAATGGCTTGAATGCTGCATATTTTTCGATGATATCACGAAGGAGTTGACGATAACGCGCTAGTCTATCCATTTGACAATCTCCTCTTTTTTTGGATCGAAGCCGATCAATAGCACGTTGAGATCTTCAAGTGCCGGCCGTGCAATCGGCTCCGTAAAAACCGTGTCCAGCACCTTGAGTGGGACCGCAAGGTAAAGTGCACGATCCGACTCGGTGCGAACCAGCAGAGTTCGATAGAAGACGTACTGGCCTAACGCGAGTTCAAGATCATGAACTTCAGAGTGCCCCAAGATTCTAAAACAAAAAAGCCCCGGTCGAAACCGGGGCTTTTGTCTGACTTACTTCTTTTCTTCCCCAGCCCCGACCAGCTCCGGCGTGGGCGGGGGTGCAGTCGCCCCGCTGGGCTCGAATATAAGCTTTTTTTCGCCGCCTTCGACCTCTTGCATGCGGACAGTGACGGTGTCGCGGCCCTCGAAGTTGCCGTGCAATAGTTCTTCGGCAAGCGGATCTTCGAGGAAGTGCTCGATGGCGCGGCGGAGCGGGCGAGCGCCGTATTCCTTGTTCGTGCCCTTTTCGATCAAGAGCTGCTTGGCTTCTTCGGTGAGCACGAGATTCAGGTGCTTTTCCTTGAGCCGCTTGACGACCTTGCCGAGCTCAATGTCGATGATCGCCTTCAAGTCATCGTCGGTCAGGCCGCGGAAGACGATGACGTCGTCCACACGGTTGAGGAACTCGGGCCGGAAGTTGCGTTCCATTTCCTGCTTCAGCGTTTCCTTCATCTTGTCGTAGGAGGCCTGCTCGTCGCCTTTGCGGGTGAAGCCCAGCGTCACCTTGCCGGTGATCTGCTCGGCGCCGATGTTGGTTGTCATGATCAAGATCGAGTTCTTGAAATCGATGGTGCGGCCGACGTTGTCCGTCAGGCGGCCTTCTTCCATGATCTGCAAGAGGCTGTTCCACACGTCCGGGTGGGCCTTTTCGATTTCGTCCAAGAGGATCACGCTGTACGGCCGGCGGCGAATCTTCTCGGTGAGCTGGCCGCCCTCTTCGTAGCCGATGTAGCCCGGAGGCGCGCCCCAGAGCCGGCTGACATTGTGCTTCTCCTGGTACTCGGACATATCGATCTGCACCAGGGCGTTCTCGTCGCCGAACATGAACTGGGCCAAGCGCTTGGCGAGCAAGGTTTTGCCCACGCCGGTAGGCCCGGCGAAGATGAAGCTGCCGATGGGCCGTTTGGGGTCCTTGAGGCCGGCCCGGCTCTTGCGCACCGCCTTGGCAATGCAGCAAATGGCTTCGTGCTGGCTGACGACGGTCTTGTGCAACTCGTCTTCCATCGTCAAAAGCCGTTTGGTCTCGTCTGCGTTAATGCGCGTCAACGGCACGCCGGTCATCTTGTTGACCACTTCGCGGATCACTTCCTCATCGACGATGCCTTCGGTCTCTTTCTGCTTGTCGCGCCATTCCTTCTGTATGGTTTCCTTGCGCTTCTTGAGCTTGTCCGCCTGATCGCGCAGATGTGCGGCCTTTTCGAAATCCTGCTCGGCGACAGCGGATTCCTTCTCCTGATTGAGCTGCTCAATCTGTGCGTCCAACTCCTTCAAATCCGGCGGCCGGGTCATCGCCTTGAGGCGGATGCGCGCCCCGGATTCGTCGATCACGTCGATCGCCTTATCGGGCAAGCAACGGCCGGTGATATAGCGGTCGGAAAGCTCGACGGCGGCGTGCAGGGCTTCGTCTTTGATCTGCACGCGGTGGTGGGCCTCATAACGGTCGCGCAAGCCGCGGAGGATTTCCACGGTTTCGTCGCGCGAAGGCGGATTGACAATGATCTGCTGGAAACGGCGTTCGAGAGCGCCGTCTTTCTCGATGTACTTGCGGTATTCGTCGAGAGTGGTGGCGCCGATGCACTGAATTTCGCCCCGGGCCAGGGCGGGCTTTAAGACGTTGGAGGCGTCGATGGCGCCTTCCGCGCCGCCGGCGCCGACCAGGGTGTGCAGTTCGTCGATAAAGAGGATCGTGTTCTTGGCCCGGCGCACTTCGTTCATGACGGCCTTGATGCGTTCCTCGAATTGGCCGCGGTATTTGGTGCCGGCTACCATCATGGCCAGGTCGAGGACGACGATGCGTTTGTCGCGCAAGAGCTCGGGAACGTTGGTGTCCACGATCAGCTGAGCCAGGCCTTCGACGATAGCGGTTTTGCCGACGCCGGCCTCGCCCAGGAGCACCGGGTTATTCTTGGTGCGGCGCGACAGCACCTGAATGACGCGCTCGATCTCGTTTTGCCGGCCGATGACCGGGTCGAGCTTGCCTTGACGGGCCAGCTCGGTGAGGTCACGGCCAAAACTGTCCAAGGCGGGGGTTTTGGATTTGCTTTTGCCGGTGGTGCGTTCGCTGGTGCCGCCACCGCCGCCGCCCGACGTCGATTCTCCGGAGTCCATATTGTGCCCCAACAAGTTCAGGACTTCTTCGCGTACGTCCTCCAGCTTCAAGCCCAGATTCATCAGCACCTGGGCGGCGACCCCTTCCTGTTCCCGAAGGAGCCCGAGCAAGAGGTGTTCGGTGCCCACGTAGTTATGGTTGAGATTGCGCGCTTCTTCAATCGAGTATTCGATGACCTTTTTGGCCCGCGGCGTCTGCGGCAGCTTGCCCATCGTCACCATGTCGGGCCCGGCTTGAACGATTTTCTCGACCTCCATGCGAATCTTGCGCAGGTCGATATCGAGGTTTTTGAGGACATTGGCGGCGACGCCCGTCCCTTCTTTCACCAGGCCAAGGAGGATGTGCTCGGTACCGATGTACTCGTGGTTGAAGCGCTGAGCCTCCTGGTTGGCGAGCTGCATGACCTTGCGTGCCCGGTCGGTAAATCGCTCGTACATTGGCCGTTTTCACTCCCACAGGTGCTGTTCAATCGGCAAGGACACTTGTCCGTTGCAAATTGTCAAGTCAGCTCCGCCGAACTGTAAGTTGGATGCGACGATTCAGGGAAAGGATTTATTTCTAAGGCCCATACGCATGCCCTCACGTGGAGATGCGCATCGGCTTGGTTTTCCATTCCACATCCCTGCGCCGGAAGACCGCGAGTCCGTTCTCATCCGGCCGCAAAACCTTCGCACACTGGAATCTTTCATCGCCATTCTACGATTGCTTCGGAAACAAATCAAGGCAGGCGAAAAGGACGATTCTCGCGGAAAAAAGGCATCTGGGCGTTCTTTCGCCGAGTCCTCCTATGCGGACACTTGTTGCAGCCTAGCATGCCCGTATCGACTGGTTATTGGAAGTTGACGAGCGAACGAGTTGACAACCGCCATTTCGTGCGAAAGAATCAGGACCGGTTGACCGTCGGCGAGATCGGGTGACATGAACTACAACGGGAGGTGCCTCATGAAAGCCAGAAGCATAGCTGTCGCGATCGTTGCGTTGTTTGTATCCGCCACATCGGTTTGGGCGCAGGCGGAGGTGCTGCAAGTCATCCCGGACGACGCCGCCGGTTTCGTCATGGTCAACCGCGTCGGCGCGGCCAATGACAAACTCACCGGCTTGGCGCAGCGCATGAAGATTCCCATGCCCGGTAGTCCGCTCGAAAAGATGAAAGAGCTCCTTGGCGTACAGAAGAGCTTTGCGGAAAAAAGCAACGCCGCCGTCGCCATTTTTGCGGGCGATGATGGCAGCAAGCCCCAAGCGTTGATTTTCATGCCCGTTTCCGATTACGCGACATTTCTCGGCGAAGTCAAAGCCGGCGCGCCTAAAGAAGGAGTAAGCGAGATCACGCTAAAAGTCGGCAAAATCATGCTCGCCGGCAAGAAGGGGAGCTTCGCGGTATTGGCCGAGCCGGAAAACCGCGCTGTCTTGCAACGCGCGCTCAAGTCGGACAAGAACCTGGCGGCGTGGGCCCAACCGCTCTCCGGTTGGCTGGCGGAAAGCGAAGTCGCCGGAGTGCTGACGGGCCGCGGCATCAAGATGGCGGTGACGCAAGCGCGCAAGAGCGTCGAGGAAGGCAGAAAGGACCTGGCCGATTTGCCGGCCGAGGCGCAGATCCTCGGCAAGTTCTTTGACTTCGCCGACGGTTATCTGCGCTTGGTGGAAAGCGACGTGACGCACGCTGGCCTGGGCGCTCGGCTCGATTCTGCCGGCAACCTGCACGTGAACGCGCAGGCGCGGTTTCGCGCGGACAGCGGCTTTGCCAAGGCCGGAGCGTCCGTGAAGGCGCCGGCGGGCGGGCCGCTAGCCGGTCTGCCTTCTGGGCCCTTCGTGCTCGCGCTCGGTGGCGCGCTCCCGGAAAACGGCATGCAAGCACTTGTCAACTTGAACATGGAGATGCTGAAAGCCGGCGGTCAAGGAATCCCCGCAGAGACGCTGAAGAAGCTCGAAGAAACGTACGCCCAGTTGATGAAGGGCATGAGCGGAATGGGTTTCGTCTGGCAAGTCGGCAAGGAGAATCAGCCGGTGTTCGCCAACCTGGCCGCGGCCATGCACACCAGCAACGCCGCCGCTTACCTGGCGAACTATGTAAAAAGCATCGGCGTTATGAACGAAGTGTTCAAGGAACTGAACTTGCCGTTCCTGCCTGCCTATGAACTCAAGAAAACGAAGGTCAACGGGACGCAGGCGTTGGAATTGAGCATGGACGTCGCGGCTGGCCTGGGCTTGCCGGAGGATGCGCAAAAGATCTTCGAAAGCATTTTTGGGCCGGGCGGCAAGATGACCACCTCGATGGCCGCCCGCGATGACAAGACCATCGTCATGCGCTACGCCAAAGCCGACGGGCTCAAAGACATGCTCAGCGGCAAAGGACTGAGCGGCGACGCCGAGATTGTCCAGGCAACGAAGGCGTTGCCCGCCGGGTCACAGTGGGCGCTTTATGTCAGTCCCAAAGGCCTCACGGATTTCGCCGACCGCACGGTCAAAGCGTTCTTGCCGATTCCGCTGCAAGTGCCCCAATTCCCGGCGACGCCGCCGGTGGCCGCCGCGGCACGGATTTCCGGGCAGGGCTTCGAAGTGCACGCGGTTGTCCCGTCCGGGGTTTTAGAAAACGTCGGCGGTTTTATCGAGCAAGCCAAGAGGATGTTTGGCCGAGATTTTTGACGCTGCAGTCCTTTTTCCGGAAAAGAACAAAGGCCTAACGTGGAAGCCCCCTCACTCCCTTCTTGGCGCGAGGATCAGCGGCGATTCTTGGGCCCGATCTTCCTCAAAGAGTTGGTGGAAATGGCGCGCCGCTGGCGCTATTACAGCACCCGTGTGCTCTATGCGGTCACTTTGCTGGTGATGCTGCTGCTGGTCTGGGAACAATTCCGCTGGTTTGGCCGAGCCCGATGGTCGTTCAATGCCAGGGCGGAGTTGGTCCTACTCCTGCAGATGACAGTCAGCATCGTGCAATTCGCCGCCGTGTTCCTGTTCGTGCCGATGTTTCTGTGCGGCACGGTGGTCGGCGAGCGCGAAGATCAAACGCTTGACCTCTTGCTGACGACTCATCTCTCGGACCGCGAAATCGTGCTGGGCAAATTGGCCAGTCGGGTCGTCGCTATGGTATGCCTCATCCTGTGCGGCCTGCCGGTCATGAGCCTGATCATGCTGTCTGGCGGCGGCGTCGAGCCCGAGGCGCTTTGGCGCACACTCGCAGTCATATTCCTCGCCATTCTCTATGCCGGCTCGCACGCGATCTACTTTTCGGTTATTTCGACAAGTACGCTCGAAGCCTTGGTGCGAACCTATTGGTGGTTGGCGGTTTGGCTCATCGGTGTGCCGCTCCTTGCTGTCGCCGCTCTCGATGACGCACCGCGCTCCGTAAGGATGGCTGCATTGGGCGTGGCATTGTTCGTGAATCCTGTTGGCGCCTTTGTCGTAGCCGCGGACGGGTTTTCGTACAACCTCATGGCGCGGCAGCTGGGTCCGTGGTTTTTTCCGGCGGCGTTCGTGCTGCCGGCGGCGTGGTCGCTGTTTCTATTGTGGCGGGCGGTCGTTCGGCTTCGGCAGACGCCTGTTCCGTTTCTGCTGAGGCTAAGGCGCCGCTCCTTCGTGCGCCGATTGGCGAAGTGGCGCGATCGCGCATGGGCGGCGGCCGCGAAACTCTGGGGCTGGTTGGGACAAGTGTTCCACCCCTTGGCACAAGGAATCCCTTTCTCCATTCGCCATGCCGATGACGAGAAACGCAATCCCCTCTGGCTGCGAGCACGGCGGGCGCCGGTGCTGGACCGTACGGGACACATCCGGCTCATCCAACGGACCGCGTTCGGCTTCGCGGTGTCGCTCGTGCTGCTCGTGGCAATCCTGCACCCCGGCGACATCGACGATGAGGAAACGAGCCAGGCGTTTGTAGCGATCGCGTGGGGAGCGGTCGCCGGACTGGTCGCGCTTTTCGCCGCCATCAGCCTTGTTGGCGAGCGCCGTCGCGGTTTTCTCGATCTAGTGCTGGTGACGCCGTTGACCGGCCGCGAAATTGTGGACGGCACGTTTCTCGTCGTCTGGCAACATGTGCGGCCGCTCTTCTGGCTGCCGTGGCTCTTGGCCGCGTTTTTCTGTTGGACCGGCGCGTCGATTCCGCCGGGCGCGCTCGCTGCCTGCCTCACCGCTACATTGTTTTGCTGCTTGCTCGCATGGCACGGCATCGCCTGTTCGCTGACGGCACGCACCGTCCCCGCCGCCCTGGTGGCTACGTTTGTCTTGCCGCTTGTATTGCTCTTTGGCGCCCCGCTCCTCATCGCCATGTTCGAAGATGATCACGGGCCGCCCCTGTGGCTCTTTGCGACATTATTCTTAGTGGCAACCTGGATCTGGTCGCGCCGCAGCCTGGGGATTGCCTGTGTCGCTTGTTTCTCTAGCGCGGTGCACCTTGCACTGGCCGCGCTGGCTTCCGCCTGGACCTACGACGGCCGCCATGACGAATTCCCGGTCGCCGCCATGCACCCTGGCTTCTTGGTGGCATCGCTGCTGGATGATCGTATCGAAAGATGGTTCCGCGATCGGCCATGGTTCGTTGTCGTGGAATGCTACTGGGCGGCGCTGGCGGTCAGCATCCTCTGGCTGCGCTATTGGCTGATCCGGCATTTCGACCGGCTGGCGGAGCGAACGATCGCAGAACTGAAGCAATACTCAAACGAGAGGCAGCGCGATCTTTCCACGTTCCATTAGGGCAAGTGGCTTGTCAGAATCCTCATCGCGGGGTTAGACATGAAGTTTTTTGTGTTTTTGTCTTGACAACACGAGTCCAGCGGTTACGTTGATGGATTGACTTGCTCGTTTGATGTTTCCACTCACGACGATTTCCGTTTGATTGCGGCACATTCGCCCTCACAAAGGAGAAGTCGATGTCTTCCTTATTCAAGAAATGCCTCGGACTTTTTGGAATCGCTGCGATGGGCATACTCGTAGCCCGTCAGATTGCGACGGGCCAAACCCAAACGGAGTCCTGGTGCGTCACACAATACTGTAGCGAACTCCCCTCGATACCGTTTGATTCCTGTCCACTAAAGGCACCCTGTGAGTTCAAGAATTCGGCTGGCGAGGCGCTCTGGTGTACTTACGACCCGAACGAAGAATGCACACTAAAAAACCCAATTGAGTCAGCGAGTTGTAAAGGATACTGTGTTTTGTCGCCGACGATCACCTGTACCTGGGAGCGAAATGTATGCAAGTAGGTACACGTAGCCATCGGGGTCTTCTTACGACGCGGACATCCTTAAGCCTCGTACCAAACGGCACATTTCGCTGAATAGCAAGTTGCCATAAACGGATTTCAAAATGCTGAACTTGATTCGGTCCCGACTGTTCGTGGGTTTGTTAGTCTTGATTTTGTCCACCTTCCCGACCTCGAGGATTGTTGGAGGCGATCAGTTATCAGCATCGTTTGTGTCAGACGCGCATCGTGCGAGTCGAGAAGCAATTCGGACACTTGAGTGCCGAGTTGAGTTCAACGTCAAATTGACGCCAAAAGCGGCCAAACACTCTACACAATCAAGTTCCGGCCGATATTGGTATTCGGTCGACACTCTGCGAGCAAAAATCGTGGAAGAGAATGAAGAATTAGACTTCCTTTGGAAGAATGGCATTCGACAAGCATTGTTCACGCGTATCAATAGTGGGAAACGGGAAGTCGCTGCATCACGAGGCGCATTTTCTGATCGACACATACACCGCAGCGATGCGTTCTCGCGAGCTTTGTTGGTCCTCAACATACCCGCCTCGACTAGACATGTTCCTTTTGAGGAATTAATAAGAATCGCATCAAAAAAGGGTAAGCCGAAAAAAATGTCGATTGGCGGTCGGGAGCTCTTAATGATGGAACTTTCGTTCAACGCTGACGCCGAGCGGCGCGAGCCATGGATTGTACAGGTCTACTTTGACCCAAGTGTGAACTATTTGGTTCGAAAGACGGTCCACAGTGTTTCAACTTCCAGTGGGAGCTTACGCCGTGAAGAAATAGTCGATGAGTTCAATGAAAGTGCGCCTGGGGTATATTTTCCAGTTCATATTTCTGGTGTCACAGAGATCGACGGTACTTCATGGTCAACGCAGACCACACAACTTCTTGACCTCAAAGTCAATCGCCCATTGCCAGCGGGCATACTTGATTTTCGGTTTCCGGAAGGAGTCCATCTGTCAGACGGTGTTCAGGGCGTGACCTACAGAGTTGACGCGCAGGGAAATCGGATTTCAGACGCGACTCCGTTGACACGTTTAGCGCCCCCGCCACCCAAATCGATCTCCGAGTCAATTCCAGGAGTGGAAACTCAGGATGAACCGACTTCCGTAACACAGTGGATTCTTCCAATCTCCCTTGGTATTCTACTTCTCGGAGTCCTGGGCACGTTCGCACGCCGGCGGTCTCAGCAAACACACAAGCAATGACGTGGTCCGTGACTTATCTTCGCAAGGAGTCTGGCGGTGAACGTACGGAAAGCAATCTGGATCGGTTTGCCGCTTTTGCTCGTTACGCTGATTCTCGTTGTGTATAGATACTGGTTCGCAATTGCCCCATCACCACCCATGATCGACTACCCTGCCACGCTTGATCTTGGCGATCGCGAAATGGGTGAGCAAGTGACAACCCGATTTTCCATTTCGAACACTGGTTGCGGAGAACTCGTTATCACAGACATTCGCACCAATTGCAACTGTGCGGGGTTGGAACAAGAATCTAAGGGTACCTTATTGCAAGTGAAGCGACTGCAGTTGAGCGCCGGAGACCGGGTTGACCTAGTGATGCGCATCTCAATTGGAGGTGTTCCGATAGGTGCAAGCATGCGGAACACCGTTGAATTTCGGACGAACGATCCAAATGCCCCGATTGGAAGAATCGTCGCAACGGTGCGCCAGGTTTCGGGCGGAGTTTACGCAAACCCGCGCCATGTATACTTTGGGACTATTGCCCAAAATGAAATTGCTTCTCAAATGGTTGAGATTCGAGATACAGCAATTCCGGCGCGAATCATCGAGAAGATTACAAGCTCGGATCCCGAACGATTTTCAGTCCAGTTTATCCCACTGGCCGATACAGTTCTTTCACAAAAGAAACACGTCGATGGCGTGATAACCGGTCGCTGTCAAGTCATACTTAATACGACTGAACCCGGCGAAGTGCACGGTTACTTAACTATTTATCTGGTGGAAGCATTCGGACTCCTGACAAAGTACTAGTCTCGGCAAGAATACGCCCACCGATTGAATTGTACCCAAATCTACTTGTCCTGCCGCGGCAGTCAGCCGAAGGCCCAATTTGGAGCGCTACTGCCATTTGCCGCAGCAATTGTGGGAAACCGCTCGAGTTGACACTCGATTTCGTCCCTCCTGGCATAAAGGTAGAAATCGTGAAAAACTCCGAAGACGACCTCACAAGAATCATTCGAGTTGACTGTAATCACCTTTCGTTGGAGTCAACTGGCGAATCAACAAAGAAGTACGTGATCCGGCTGCGTGGAAGAGCTAAAGAACATGATCGTGTCGTAGAACTAATAGTATTACAAAAGTCTTGAGGCGGATTTCGTCATGTTTCGCAAGCGAGCTGGATTCAATCTCCTTGAGCTTCTTGTTGTAATCGGCTTGATTGGATTGCTTATAGGTCTTCTGATGCCCGCCGTGCAAAAGGTACGGGCTTCCGCCGATAACTTGGCGTGCTCGAACAATCTGAAGCAAATCGGGCTCGCCCTCCATGGCTTTCACGATATCCATCGCCAATTACCGCCCTTGTCTGCTCGGAAGCCGGTCCGGACAGATCCCAACGTCCGTTTGAGTTGGATGGCCTTGATTCTGGAAGATATGGGTCAAACGTCGCTCCATCGCGCAAGCGTGTTGGCCTGCGCCCTTGATCGTAATCCCTTGCATAACCCGCCCCATGTCGGGTTCGGCACTGTTGTTCCCTCGTATGTTTGTCCTGCGGATGGCCGCTTGTTTTCCGCGCTGACGGATCATTCGGTGTCAAGGCTGCCTTTGCTTCGTATATCGGCATATCGGGTGCTTTGCCGAAAGGCTCACGTCTGGCTTTGCTTGGGATGCTCGGGTTCGGTCCAGGATGTCGTTTTGCATCGGTGACCGATGGCCTAAGTCAAACCATAATGGTCGGTGAACGACCACCACCAGATTCGTTGCAGGCTGGATGGTGGTATCCGGGTTTCATAGGGGTCGGGACGGCATTTCGTGGACCAAATAACGGCATCATTCTTGGATCGCCAAGATTGTTTGGCCAAGACGATTGCGGCTTTATCAAAGGGACTTTCAGCCCAGGTCGAATCAATAATCCATGCGATCGTTTCCATATTTGGAGCCTGCATGCTGGGGGTGCCAATTTTTTATTTGGGGACGGCTCGGTTCGTTACTTGTCGTACTCGGCGGAGTCAACAGTGATATCACTTGCTACCCGTTCCGGAGGAGAGGTAGTCGAATTGCCCTAAACACTTTGAATGGGAGTGGCCCCAAGCAGCTCACTGGCCGAACCATGAGCGATCACATCGTTGTCTTCGACGGCAATCCGCGGCTGATCGGGCAGCTCGTCGAGGTCGATGTCCAGGAGCCCGTTCACGCTGTTCGGCACAGTGGTGACGGCGGAACGGGTCGAATTGGAGACATCGGAAAGTGTCGTGTCGCATGACCATGCGCCGGATCGGGATGTCGTGAAAAGTGGTGTAAGGCACCCGATCCAAACCACATTATCCGTTTGGCGAAAAGTAAGTCTTCCCTCCGAACCGAGAAGCAATTTGCTCCAACGATGCGTCATACTATTAAGGGGAGCGAGATCCTGTTCCAGGCGGTGGGGACCGCAAACGGTTGTCCCTTTAGCTTCTCTACCTGGTGTCGAGTCACCACCGTCCCGAACAGCGTGAACGGGCTGGCCTCCTCGACATCAACCTCAACGAACTGCCCGATGAGCCGCGGATTGCCGTCGAAGACGACGATGTGATCGCTCATGGTTCGCCCGGTGAGCTGCTTCGGGCCGCTGCCTTCCTGATGCTTGGCGGCTTTGCCGTAGCCTTCGACCAGGATTTCGACCCGGCGGCCGATCTGGCGTTTGTGGTCCGCCAGGCTGGCCTGGTTTTGGATTGCTAGGAGATCGTTGTTGCGGCGGCGCTTCACATCCTCGGGCACGTCGTCTTCGTAAAGCTCGAAGCCCTT
>JAKEFD010000194.1 GCA_022616245.1 Gemmataceae bacterium | reverse complement strand
CATATCAGGCGGCAAGGATTTGCCTGTCATGTCATGCCGCGACAGAGCCAAGTCGGGATTCGACTGGCTGCTGGACGTGGGATTCGCGCCCAGGCGAATGATCGCCGAGCACTTAGGGCACTGAATCTTCGCCGGCGCCGGTTTGGGGATCGCCAAAAGCTGTTTGCAGCGCGGGCACGGATGTGACATGATCCGGCTCCCAAGTCGGTCTATTTCGAAAGAGATGAAGCCAATTTTCGAAAAGTGGGCTCTTTTGCCCCTCCGTGATTTAGTAAACCTCTCAATGCGGCAAACTGCAAGCAAAAACCGCGCGTTCGCATTCTTTTCTTCGGCCGTCACGATTGGTTAATTGACGCTAACTCGACTTTGACCGATTAATCTCCAAGTCGCGTGTCGGACTCGCGTAACTAATCCGGGTAGACGAACTCGTTTAAGTTGAAAATCACGCGGCACACTTGCTCCAGGGCCAATCGAGCGCGCGCGGCCGAATCGAGCATAGGCTGTTCGCGTTCCAGCTGTTCTTGTTCCCTCAAAAGTAATGCGGCCAGCGTTTTTTCCTCTTTAGCGCTGGGATGCCGGCACAACGCTAACCGATAGGCGAGAACAATCTGCTTACTCGCGTCGTCACCGGCTTCGCGCGCGAGGCGGGCAGCGAAATGCTTCGCCTGGCGCCCTACAAATTCGCCGTTGAACAAGGTCAGTGCTTGCGGCGCTACCGTCGTGACCAGGCGTCTCTCCGCCGAGCGCGTGGTGTCGCACAAGTCCAGCGTCTCCAAAAATGGCACGACGAAGGAACGCTTGATATGCGCGTAGATCGTGCGGCGCGAAGCTTCCACTTCGTCAAACTTCTTCCAGATCTTGTCCGGATCGCTGCTGCCCGCCAAAGCTTCTTTGGGCACCTCGGGGTACATCCAAGGCCCGTACATTTTCGGATTGAGCTTGCCGCTAACCGCAAGAACGGCGTCACGGATCGCTTCCACTTCGAGGCGGCGAAAGGGGAAACGCCAGAGCCGTTGATTGTCGGGATCAACTTCGGCGTAATCCTTGTTCCAGGTTTTGCTCATCCGGTACGTGTTGCTGGCGAGGATGAGCCGGTGCAGTTTTTTCAGGGACCAGCCGTTGTCCACGAACCAGTGCGCCAGCCAATCGAGCAGCTCCGGGTGCGTTGGTTGGGCGCCCATGACGCCGAAATCGTTGGGCGTGCGAACGATGCCTTCGCCGAACTGGTAGTGCCAGACGCGGTTGACGATCACGCGCGCGGTGAGCGGGTTCTGGGGATCGGCGATCCATTTGGCGAGCGTTAGCCGTCGGCGGGTAGTCTTTGAGTCCGGCGCGAGAAACGGCGGTTGATCCTTGACCAGAACCGCGGGCACGCCGGGTCCCACCTTGGGTCCGGGCCGGGCGGCTTTGCCGCGCAGCAGCAAATGCGTATCGGAGGCCTTAGGCGAAGTCTCGTGCAAGAAGTAGCCGCGCGGCAAATCGGGAAACTGCTGCATCAGGCTGGCACGCGCCGCTTCCAAAACCGTCGCGGTGTTGCCGCTGGCTTGCAACGCGTACTGCGTCCGCCCGAGCAGGCCGAGTTGCCGGTCGCGCCATTTTTCCTTGGCCAGCTCCGCGTGCGTTCCCGCCGGCAACGCCAATTCCGTCCGGCCATTCTGCGGCCTTTGCAACGGGTCGAACACGGCCACCATGCGGTAATAGTCGTGCATGGTCAAGGCTTCGAACTTGTGATCGTGGCAGCGGGCACAGCCAAGCGTCAGCCCCAAAAACGCCAGCGAGGTGGTTTGCACGACGTCGTCCAGCTGATCGAAACGGTCTTCCTTGGGATCGGCGGGCTCGTCGTCCCAGGGACCGAGGCGCAAAAAGCCGGCGGCAATCATGGTGTCGGCGCTGGCGTCTAGTTCGTCGCCGGCGAGCTGTTCGAGTATGAAACGGTCGAAGGGCTTGTCGTCGTTGAAAGCGCGAATGACGTAATCGCGATAGCGCCAGACGAACGGCTTGGCGGCGTCGCGCTCGTAGCCGGCGGTTTCGGCATAGCGAACAACGTCGAGCCAGTGCCGCGCCCAGCGTTCGCCGTGCGTGGGCCGCGCGAGCAAGTCATCGACAATCTTGTCCACGGCTTGGGGCGACGGGTTCTTTAGAAACGCTTCCTGCTCGGCCAACGTGGGCGGCAGACCAACAAGATCGAGATGGACGCGACGCAAAAGCGCGTAGGGCAGGGCGGGGTCAGCTGGTTTCCAACCAGACGTTTCGAGGTTGGCCAAAACAAGGGCATCGATCGGATTGCGGACCCAGGCGGCATTTTTCACTTTTGGCAATGCCGGCTTCACGACGGGTTGAAACGACCAATGCTGGCGATCGTGCGGTTTGATCTTGGCGTCGTAGACTGCCAGCGAATCGGCGTTGTCCTGAGCGCTTGCGGCGCTTGAAAGGAATTGAAGGACGAATAAGCACAGAAAGCCGCGCATGAGATTCTAGACCATTGCGACGATCGAGATTGCGAGGGAAAAGTTAATTCTGGCAAAGCGACGGCAAACCTGCAAGCGAAATGAATCAATCCAAAAGAGAATGTGGCTCGCCGCCCGATCTGGTGGCCAAGGCCGGCATGAGCGCGGCGCAACTGTACGTCATGAATCGTACCGATCCGTCCGCGAAAAGGAAGTTGGCGCCGCCCGAATGCAGACTCCAGAAATGAAAAACCGAACAAAAGTCGTCGACCCGGCCGCTTTGGAAATGCGAAGTGACGTCCGAACAAGCAATCGTCCGCGGTCCCTTGAACACGACCTCGCGGACGCCAAGGTAGCTGTTGGCCTGGCCCCACGGTCCCCAATCGCCATGCCAGCGCCCATAAACCGCGTTCGCGCTGGGCGGCCGTTCGCCGACGAGCAGCGTGTTGCTCAGGCCATCCGTGATCGACGCGAATTGCGTGTCCGAATCCATGTAAAAAACGCCGTCGGAACGATGCGAGTTGACGCCTGAAACACCGAGGTAAGACGTCACGCCCGCAGTTGGAACCGCCGAATTCCCTTTGCGCGTTCGTGGTCCATCGGCAGAACAGACATACAAACTTATGGACACGTATTTTGCGTCGTGAGGCGGAGACGCAATGTGGTAAGGGTCCTTTTGATACGCTTCGTGGATTTGCCTCCAAAGTGCCTCCTGTTCCACATAAGGCAAGATGCGCGAATGCCAAGACATCAAGGGATACGGATCCCTATCTTGGCAGTGAAGTCTTGGAACGCCCGGTAGAAGAAGCGGATGCACGACTCCGGCGGGCAGCTTCCGGTGAATGGCTTCGTAACCATGCAACGCCGTTCCAATCTGCCGGAGGTGGTTGGCGCAATCGGCACGCAGGCTGGCGTCGCGGATTCTCATGACGGCGGCCGCCGTCAATCCGAAAAGTATCCCAAGAATCGCAATTACGACCAGCAGTTCGACGAGGCTGAATCCCTTTCGCCGATTCCTTTGCAACTTGATCATTATTACTGTTCTCCTCCGCCCGGCTTCGGCTTACATACATAGGGACCTTTTCCAGTTAGTTGATATTCCACAGTACTCGAAATAAAAATAGCTTCGGCTGTCCCGTCCTTTTGTAAGGTGCAGAGCTCAGTGCACTTTGCTGTTTTGGTCTTCTGCTCGAACTTGGGATCCTCTTCGCAATCGCCGCCATCTCCCTCGTAGTCCGCGCATAGGCCTTTGGTGCCACGGCACAAAAGACAGTCTTTAATGTGGAAATTGATGCAGGTAATTGTCCCACCGACATTTGTCATGCACGTATACCTGAGTCGGCATATATTGTCGCATGTTTCGGGACCGTACGCGCTCTCGCCACTAACCAGGACAACGAACAGCGCAGACAACGCAGGGAGCACGACGGAGATCAGTGCTGGTTCAGCTCTTGGCGCTTTCATGGTTATCTCCTTTTTTTCGGTTCCAGGCGAATTTCAAGAAGAAGTATAGAACAGCCACGGCAGTAACAATCAATCCGATCGTGGGCCACGAAATTGATTGGGCGTTTGAATCCTGTGAAGGGAAGGCCTTTCCAGGGTCAGTGGCCAGTGCTTGTTCATAGGTCGCCCCGATGTCGGAAGGTGGAATCATCCGCTTTCCCGAGCCATCTGGCCTGATGATATACCGGCTATTGTCCTTGGCGTTGGTTACTGCCGTACCGAGTGGAAAGTCAATGTCAAAGTGCGGACTGGCGCCCGTAGGATTGATCGAGTATTCCGTTACACGCGACTTATAGGTTCGTTCCAAGTTGCCCTTGGGATTGTTGAAGGTGACTTCCCACTCCTTCGGAACCCAAACCATTTCGGCATTCTGGTCATATTCCACATCGATCTTATTTGTTACCACGTTGTCATCTAAAGTCAGAATGCGCACGATGACAAAGTCACGCGCCGGATCGACCCACAGCTTAGTTTCCAATTTAACAAACGCAAGGCGCCGGTTCAATTCGAGGCAGACCTTCTTGTTGATGACTGCTGTTTGTCGGCTTAGTATGAAGTCCTCAAGATTCCAAGCGCACATGCCCGCGGTCATGCTCCGATAGGTCATCAGAATGGGCTGCAACACGGCGACCGTGGCATCGACATGTTGTTTTTCCTCCCTGATAACGGCTTGCGGCCACGGTTTGGCGGCGTTCTTATCGTACTTGTCAAGAACCTTGCACGTTTCACCGTCAAAGACTGACAGATACGACATTGGCTCGTAACGATTGGTCTTGGTGGACCACGCAAAGGAGCTGTTTTCATGACGCAGCTTGTCGCGTTCAAAGGCGAGAGAGCGCATGTTCGTATAGGTTGTGTCGTTGGGTGGTATGATCTCTTTCAAGGCAGGATTAAACAGTTTCCAAAAGGTGGAAATCACACCGCGTGTATCCGTTTGCTTCTCCGTCCAGCTGAAGTGAGCCGAGCGCGTCCTATCGTCCCGATCCTTCCAAGCCTTCACGATGGATTCTTTGGAGTGCTTCGCTTGGGCAGCGGCTGGAGTCCCAACTAATGGGACCAGCAACAGTGGTGCAAGCGTTGCAACGATTCTGATAACTCGCCGGCGCTTACCGCTCATGGTTGTCTCCGCTTGATCGCTGCGATTCCTCCGAGTTCAACCCGTGGTAGTTTATCGTGATGGCGACTTCCGACTTTGTTCCAGTATTTGACTTCACTGCAAAGACGATTTTGCCGGTTTGGTCGCCAGCCCTGCAAATTCGCTGCCGCACGAGGAAGCTCGTGCTTTTCTCATCTGTTTGCTGAGTCACTGGCACGACAGTCAGCCCTTCGTCGAGGCGCTGATCGGTGACGTGCACTGGCGCGCCTGTCAATGAATACAGCGAAACTGTGTCCTCACAAGATTCATCCAGGTTCCGCGCGCCAAAATGCAGCATCGGCGGCGATGCCTGAATGTCCGACACGATTTCCGCCATCACCTGCAGCTCCTTGGCCTTAACCGCTTCACCTGTGGCAAGTTCCGCGACGATCTCAACGCCGAACCGATACGAGCCAATGGGAACGGCGGCCTTGGGTGAAACACGGACGGCATAGCGTAAATCATCCAGATTCTTCGTAGTCGCCTCGAAAAAGGGCGACTTGGAAATTGCAACGAGCTTGCGCAATCCCACGAAGCTCGTCACATTCACTTCTTTTGCGGGAATGGATTGCGAAAGTTCGGAGTGTTTGCCCAGGTCCAGACCCAGCGCGCCCAGGCGCAGCACTGGGCGCACTTTGGCTAACACTTGCCAGTCTTTGAGTTTTATCCGGCGGCCGCTGAGAGTCGCGATCTCTGGATGGATGGAGACGCGAAGCTCGTGGATGTCCGCTTGGGCCTGTGTCGCCAGTTTTGGCGTGAGATCGATCACGAGTTCGAGATCGCGCTTTTCGCCGGCTGGGATGTGCAACGAACGCTGCGTCGTGTCGGCACATACGCAGGAGGACCAGAAACCCTTGATTTGCACGTCTTTCGTGCTGCGATTCTCGATCGGGAGGACCCACTTGAACTGGCTCGTTTCCCAGACCGTGCCAATATCCAGGCATTCCGGCGCCACAAACATGCCGAACTCAGCCGGCGAAACGGCTTTCTGGCTCGTTGCGTTCTCGCCTGACTTCGGCGGGGAGAGAAAAAATGGCCGGCCCGCGATGACGACCAGGACGGCGCATGGAACCAGAACATAAAGTGTTCGGCGTGCTCTCATGGATCCTCCAGCTGCCAAAGGCGACTTGGGTGGAGGGACACGCCAATTCAGCCACTCAAGTTGATCGAAGCAAGGGGGGTTGTCAAGGAAAAAAACAAGAAGATTAGATTAAGGGACCAGGAAGTCAGTTTTCTTGGACGGGGTAAGTTTGGGCAGCATCTCGGCGCCGAGATTGGCGCCGAAGAGGTTCAGCTCTTCCTTG
>JAKEFD010000193.1 GCA_022616245.1 Gemmataceae bacterium | reverse complement strand
GTAGCTTCGGTAGTACACCTGATCGCCCAGCGCCAGCAGCACAAAGCCAGGAATGACGGGTCCATCGCCTCGGTCCTGCAGCGCCCGCTCGATCCATACTTTGGCTTCGCGGCCTTTGTCTTCGACTTCCCCCGTCCCGTCATGTTTGTCGAGAATCAGCGGGCGTTGCCACAATGGAGCGCCGAGGTGCACAACTTTGGCATCCTTCGATTTTAGGCCCGCTTCGGGAAGCGCGTCGGCTGAGGCAGGTGGATTCGAGGCGTTCTTGGCCGATGCATATTGGTGGATCAAACCCGTGCCCAAACCGACAAGAGTGCAGACCAAGAGCCAAACGAGGACCTTCGTTAGCTTGGCGACGAAGAGATCGTGCAAGACGGCGTTTGCCAATGCGGCGACCGGCCCTGTGGTGCCGGCGACCTCGTAAATCCGGGCGGCTTCGAGGGTAGCGCTTGCCAGGGTCGCAGGGACAGCCGCACTCGCGCATGCAGAAACGAGCGTGGCCAAGGCCGCCGCCGGCAAGCTAACGCCGCGCCGGGTTAGCCGCTTGGCCAACAATTTTCGCGCTCGCGCCAACCGGCCCGCCACGGTTCCCTCCGGCCAGCCCAGTTGCCGAGCGGCTTCCTTATACGTTTTGCCTTCCAAGTCGCAAAGCACGATCGGCGCGCGATACTTGGCCGGCAATACATTCAGCTCCATGTCCAGCACTTCCTGGATGTCGCCGGTTTGAAGTGACCGTTCCATCCGGCAGGATCGAGCCACGGCGCTCTCCTTCGCTCGGCGCTTTGCGGCGGCGGCTTTGGCCCGAAGCGCGGTGCGGTAAGCGACGCCATAAAGCCAGTTGCCGAGAATCTCGCGCCGGCCCAGCGCTTTGGCCTTGCGCACGAGCACCAAAAATGTGGCTTGAAAGGCGTCTTCGGCGTCCTGAATTTGATGGAGCAGCCGGCGGCAAACGCCAAATACCATGGGGCCATGGCGACGCATCAAAGCCTCAAACGCCAACGGGTCGCGCCGGGACGCGAAGCATTCGAGCAACTGGCCGTCGCTTAATGAGTCCGTGTCGTCCAGTTCCGAGAGTTTGTGCAACTGCCGGACGAGCGTCTGGCTAAGCGCCATATCGCAACCCTTGATTTCAACTTTGCCTCTATCATTCTGTGCCGGGACGGGTCCGTTTTCATACAGACTTTTGCGAGAATTGAAAGTGAATTCCGTCCATCGACTGAAAGTGCCGGTCGCCTATTCCATGGACTTGCGGAATTCTTCGAAGAGATAGGTGCTATCGTGCGGCCCCGCCGAGGCTTCAGGGTGGTATTGCACGCTGAAGACCGGATAGCGCTTGTGCCGCATGCCTTCCAGCGTGCCGTCGTTCAGATTCACGTGCGTCGGCTCCATGTCCTTGGGCAGCGACTCCGTGCTCACCGCGAAGCCGTGGTTCTGCGTGGTGATTTCCACCTTGCCGGTGACTTTGTTCAAAACCGGCTGGTTAGCGCCGCGGTGGCCGAACTTGAGTTTGAACGTCGTCGCGCCCAGGGCCAGGCCGAGCAGTTGATGGCCGAGGCAGATGCCGAAGATCGGTTTCTTGCCGACGAGCTGCCGGATGGTCTCTTGGGCGTAGGTGAGCGGCTCGGGGTCGCCGGGGCCGTTCGAGATGAAGAAGCCGTCGGGTTGGTGAGCGAGGATGTCTTTCGCGGAAGCCGTGCCGGGGACGACGGTGACGTCGCAGCCGATTTCGCTCAAGCAGCGCAGGATGTTCCACTTCATGCCGAAGTCAAGGGCGACGACGCGCTGCCGGCGCTTGCCCGGCTTCAGCTCTTGCGTGGAGAACGGACTGATAAACCCCTCGTTCCAGGGAAACGCTTTTTCCGGCATGACCGACTTGGCCAGATCGCGGCCGACGATGTTCGGGCTGGTGCGGGCTTTGTGCACCAGCGCGGCGTCGTCAAGGTTCGTGGTCGAGAGCACGCCGGTCATCGCCCCGCGCACGCGCAGCCGGCAGACGAGGGCGCGCGTATCGATGCCCTCAATGCCCTGGATGCGGTTTTCGGCGAGATAGGCTTCCAAGGAGGTGTCCGAGCGGAAGTTGCTTGGCACGCGCGTCATTTCGCGGACGATGAAGCCTTCCACCTGCGGTTTTTTCGATTCGCGGTCTTCGGCGTTGATGCCGTAATTGCCGATGTGCGGATAGGTCATCGTGACGATCTGGCCCTTGTATGAGGGATCGGTGAGCACTTCCTGGTAGCCAGTCATGCTGGTGTTGAAGACGACTTCGCCAAAGGTTTCGCCGGTCGCGCCAAAGGAGCGGCCGGTGTAGACCGTGCCGTCTTCAAGTGCCAGTTTTGCAGCTTGTCGATGCATGATGATGATTCTCTTATGTTTTTTGATATTTCCTATCAAGTGGTTTACGTTTACGTTTCGCGCTCACTTGTTCCTTACTGGTAATTGTCCTCACCAGTGGATGCCGAATCCGCGTGGGATTCCCCGAGCGCGAAACGTAAACAGGGCCCGTGAACCTCTCGGCAATTAGCCTTCTCCCTTCCTACAATCGACTGAGAGATTTCTTAGGTTCACTCACGGATGCCCCATGCCGACTGAACTTGCCAAAGCCTACGATCCGCAGGAAGCACAGAAGAAATGGCTCGCCCTCTGGCAGGAGCGCGGCTACTTCCATAGCCGGCCCGATCAGGCGCGTAAACCGTACACCATTGTCATTCCGCCGCCGAACGTCACGGGCGCGTTGCACATGGGGCACGCGCTCAACAACACGCTGCAAGACGTGCTCATCCGCTGGCGGCGCATGCAGGGGTTCAACGCGGAATGGATGCCCGGCACCGACCACGCCGGCATCGCGACGCAGGCCGTCGTCGAACGCTTGATCTATCAGCAAGAGAAAAAGACGCGCCGCGAACTCGGCCGCGAAGAGCTGGTCAAGCGCATCTGGGAGTGGAAAGACAAATACGAAGCCCGCATCCTCGGCCAACTGCGCCAGCTCGGCTGCTCGTGCGACTGGGACCGCACCCGCTTCACACTCGACGACATCTGCGCCCGCGCCGTCCGCCAGACTTTCTTCAACATGTTCAAGGATGGCCTCATCTTCCGCGGCAAACGCCTGGTCAACTGGGACGCGCAACTGCAAACGTCGGTGGCCGACGACGAAACCTACACCGAAGACACCAAGGGCTTCTTTTGGACCTTCAAGTATCCGGTGAAGGATACAAACGAGTTCATCCGCTTCGCGACCACGCGGCCAGAGACGATGCTCGGCGACACCGCCGTGTGCGTTCATCCATCCGATGAGCGCTACAAGCACCTCATCGGCAAGATGGTCACCATCCCCCTCGTCAACCGCGACATTCCGATCATCGCCGACGGCTTGCTCGCCGACCCGTCGCTCGGCACCGGCTGCGTGAAGGTGACGCCGGCCCACGATCCCAACGACTACGCCTGCTACCAGCGCCATCCCGAGATCGGCATCATCAACATCCTGAACCCCGATGGCACGCTTAACGACAGCGCCGGCAAGTATCAAGGCCTGGACCGCTACAAGGCGCGCGACGCCGTGGTCGCCGACATGGAAGCGCTCGGCCTGTATGAAGGCAAGGAAGAGCGCGTGATCCCGCTGAAGTTCAGCGACCGTTCGAAGACGCCGATCGAGCCGTATCTGTCGGATCAATGGTTCGTAAAGATGGGCGAGGCCCCTTCCGCCGCTTGCGGCTTCGCGCACGCAGCGAACGATCAAGATCATGGTTCGTCCAGCGCGAGCGCGAAGCCGCAAGCGGCACGCGCGGGGTTCGCGCAGATGGCCATGGACGCGGTGACCAACGGCAGCGTGACGTTTTTCCCCGAGCGTTATGCCAACAGCTACCTCGATTGGCTCGCCGAGAAGCGCGACTGGTGCATCAGCCGGCAACTGTGGTGGGGGCATCGGATACCAGTGTGGACGGCAACTCTTAACATCGGCGGTGTCATTGACGACAAATATTGGGAAAAGGAACGGCGGTTAAGGGAATCGGCAATTCAGGAAATTGATGAGTATTTGAGTGAGTGCGGAATTCATCCCGATGAGTACTCGCGGCGTATTGACGACATCGGGACGTTTTGGATCTGCACTGGAACAGTGAGAGTAGACCAGGCACTCAATGCTCTGGTGGAGTTCCTGGAGAGCGAAGTTTTTGAAAAGGTTGAACCCGGAAAACCCATAAAGCAGGCATTACGTAAGGTCCCTGGCTTCGAACAGGCAACAAGCGCTGCGATCCGGGTGCAAAGCATCTTGTTCCTGCGACAAGATCCCGACGTCCTCGACACCTGGTTCTCCTCCATGCTCTGGCCGCACTCGACGTTCGGCTGGCCGGAGCAAACGCCGGAATTGCGCTACTATTACCCGACCAGCGTGCTGGTGACGAGCCGCGACATCATCACGCTCTGGGTCGCGCGCATGGTGATCGCCGGGCTGTACAACCTCAATCAGGTTCCGTTCCACCACGTCTACATCACCGTCAAGCTGCTCGACGGTTTTGGCGAGACGATGTCGAAGTCGAAAGGCAACGGCGTCGATCCGCTCGACATCATCGACCGTTACGGGGCCGATGCGCTGCGCTTTCTGATAGTCCAAATGTCCTCGGAAACACAAGATGCCCGGCTGCCGGTAGCCAATGTCTGTCCGCATTGCGACACGCTCGTGCCCGTCAAGCAAGAGCACATGTATATGCGGACGCGCAAAGTGACCTGCCCGCATTGTAAGAAACCGTTCCGCCCCGGCGGGCCGTGGCCGACCGAGGACGCGGAACTCAAAACCGCGAAACAGGCTTCCGACCGCTTCGAGATCGGCAGAAACTTCGCCAACAAGATCTGGAACGCCGCCCGCTTCCTCTTGTTGAATCTCGAAGGCTATTCGCCGCAAGCGCTGCATGTGGAGGAGTTGCCCATCGAGGACCGCTGGATTCTCTCCCGGCTTGCCGCAACCACACAAACAGTGACCGAGAGTCTCGAAGGCTACCACTTCAGCGACGTGGCGCGCACGCTCTACGAGTTCGTCTGGTCGGAGTTTTGCGATTGGTACCTGGAGATGGCGAAGGGGCGGTTGCAGGCTGGTGGGGACAGTGCGGGCGACGAGCGAACGCTAAACGTGAACGGGCGCGCGACCACTCAACGAGTTTTGGTTGGCGTTTTGGATGGGATACTGAGATTGGTCCATCCGGTTATGCCGTTTGTCGCCGAGTCGATCTGGCAGGCGCTCAACGAAGCGGCCTTCGAGCGTGGTCTGCCGGCACCGGAGCCTGCGACCGAAAGCGTGGTGATCGCGCCCTGGCCTGAATATCCCGCTGCGTGGAAAGACGCCGGCGTGGAAGAGCGCATCGGCAAGATGCAAGAGCTGGTGCGCTTCGTCCGCGAAGTCCGCAACCGCTACAGCCTCGATCCCAAGAACGCGCTCGAACTATTCGTCCGCTGTCCCGAGACTACCGCCGCCGACTTCCGTGCGTTGGGCCAGTTCATCGCGCTCCTGGCAGGCGTGCGCAAGCTCGAAGCCGGCCCAGAAACCGCCAAGCCGCCCCAAGCCGCCGGCCACGTGACGCCGGCATTCGAGGCTTATGTTTCTTTGCAAGGGCTGATCGATGTGGCCGCCGAGCTGAAGCGGCTGGACAAGCAGATCGCGGAAAAGAAAAAGTTTCTGCAGGGCATCGAGGCCAAGCTCGCCAACGCGAATTTCGTCCAGAGCGCCCCGGCGGAGGTGGTCCAGCAGCAGCGCGACAAAGCGGCGGAAACCAAGCAGCAAATCGCCGCGCTGGAGGCGAACCGGAAAGTGCTGGCGACGTGAGTTAGTGACAATTAGCTTCTGTTTTCCGGAGCGTCACGGTTTCCGGAGCGTCAGATTTTCAATTACGTTGACGCTCCGGAATTGAGTCTCAAGTTGTTTCAAGGTAAGACTTTGTGATTCAAGAAAGCTCCGGAGCGTCAAGCGTCACACAGGTACCCCCTCCTCCTGTCATCAATTCGATACACCTCTTGCAATGTATCCAGACAAAGTAGCGGCCGCCAGAAAGCGATCGACGCCGTCATGCCCACGCGTCGGCTCGTGTTGCGCGGACTCGCTAAAATCACTTCATGGCCGAATCCCTGTCCGGCACCATCGAGCGGGTCACGTTTCACAACCCTGAAACGGGGTTCGCGGTCTTGCGCGTGCTGGTGAAGGGGCAGCGCCATCTAGTCACTGTGGTCGGCCAGTTGCCGCGCGTGGTGGCGGGCGAATTCCTCGAAGCGGCCGGCAAGTGGATCGAGGACCGCGATCACGGCAAGCAGTTTCAGGCCGAGACGCTGCGCACGGTCGCGCCCAGCACCGCCGAGGGCATCGAGAAATACTTGGGCTCCGGCCTCATCAAGGGCATCGGCCCGCACTATGCCCATCGCATCGTGCAGGTTTTCGGCGAGCGCACGCTGCAAATCATTGACGAAAGCCCGGCGTTTCTCGCAGAAATAAAAGGCATCGGCCCGCGCCGCATCCAGGAAATTCGCCAAAGCTGGCAGCAGCAGAAGGCCGTGCGCGCCATCATGGTCTTCCTGCATTCGCACGGCGTCGGCACGGCCCGCGCGACGCGCATCTATAAGACCTACGGCGACAAGGCCCTCGAGCTCGTCAAGGAAAACCCGTACCGCCTGGCCAACGACATCTGGGGCGTCGGTTTTCAAACTGCGGATTCCCTGGCGCAACGGCTCGGCATCGACCGCCAGTCGCCGCTCCGCGCCCGCGCCGCCTTGCGTCATATCCTTTCTGAATCCGCCGACGAGGGGCATTGCTGTTTCCCGGAAGCGCAAGTGATTGCTCGCGCCGGACAACTTACGGGCATCGAGCAAAAGACATTGGAGGAAGCGGCCAAGACACTTGTCGAAGAAAAAGAAGCGGTGCGCGACGACGCCATGCCGGACGGTCCGTGGCTCTATCTGCGCAAGCTGTATTATGCGGAAATCGACATTGCCGGTTCTTTGCGCGCACTGCTGCAAGGCAATCATCCGCTGCCGCGCATCGACCTGGAAGCCGCGCTCGGCTGGGTTGAAAAACGCATGGGGATTAGCCTCGCCGCCAGCCAGCGCGACGCGATCCGGCAAGCGACGAGCAAGAAGGTGCTGATCATTACCGGCGGACCGGGCGTGGGGAAGACGACATTGGTGCGCGGCATCCTGGAAATCTTTCGCGCCAAAAAAAGAGAGTGCGTCTTATGCGCGCCGACGGGCCGGGCCGCCAAACGCCTGGCGGAATTGACGGGACAGGAAGCAAAAACGATTCACCGTTTGCTGGAATACGACGCCTCCGGGCCGAAGCGCGATCGCGAACGGCCCTTGCAAGGCGATCTCTTCATTGTCGATGAAATGTCAATGGTGGACACGCTGCTCATGCATCATTTGCTGAAGGCCTTGCCGTCAAGCGCGTGCTTGATCCTGGTGGGCGACGTGGATCAATTGCCTTCCGTGGGGCCGGGCCTGGTGCTGGCGGACATCATCGCCTCGGGCGCGATTCCCGTGGTGCGGCTTACGGAGGTGTTTCGCCAGGCGCAGGAAAGCGGCATCGTGCAAGCGGCGCACCGGGTGAACCAGGGACAGATGCCCCAGAAGCAACTCCTCGTAGGACAGGATTCCGATCCTGTCCGCCACACGGGACAGGAACGGAATCCTATCCTACGTACGGACTTCTACATCATAGAAGTCGACCAACCGGAAGTGATTATTGCGCGCATCGTCGCGCTTATCCAGGAGCGGATTCCGGCGCGCTTCCAGCTCGATCCGTTCGGCGACATTCAAGTGTTGACGCCGATGAATCGCTCCGAGCTGGGCGTGCGCAATCTCAACGTCAAGCTGCAGGAGATTCTCAATCCCTATCAGGAAGAACAGCCGGAAATCGCCCGCTTTGGCACGACATTCCGCCCGGGCGACAAGGTGCTGCAAACAGTCAACAACTACGACCGCGAAGTTTTTAACGGCGACATTGGCCGGGTGCACAAGATCGACGAGGAGAACCAGGAATTGACCGTCGTTTTCGAAGGCCGCAATGTGGTCTATGACTTCGAAGACCTGGACGAGTTGTCGCTGGCGTACGCGCTCACGATTCACAAGTCGCAAGGCAGCGAATACCCCGCCGTGATCATCCCCTTGCACACGCAGCACTATTTGCTGCTGCAGCGCAATCTTCTATACACGGGCATCACGCGCGGCAAAAAACTCGTCGTGCTGGTCGGCAGCCGTAAAGCCCTGCAACTCGCAGTGAGCCGGCAGGACACGCGCAAACGCTGCACGGGCTTGGCCTGGCGGTTGGGTTTCAAGTCCGAGCCGCGCCCGTGAGGAAGCGGGATACTGTCGGGGGCGCTATCCGCTTCCTCACGGGCGCGGCTCGGACAGTCAAGCCCCTTGTTTGCGGGCTCGTCGCGCGGCGAAGAAGGATCGTATGCACATGATCAAGAAAAGGCCGCACAGCACGGACATGCCGATCTGGCCCCAGATGGCGAGGTTCCACTCAAAATCGTCGCCACCCATGCTCTTGACGACGCGATAAGCCGGAAACCCCCAACCGACGAGGCCCAAGAGCGCCGCCAGGTGCATGGCGTGTTTCCGCGCGTTCGAGTTGAAGGCGACAATGCCGAGTACAAAAAGCGCGATGCCGAAAAACGCCGGGAAGAGCGCAGTGATGGCTTTGGGATCGCTGAAATGATACAAGGCGCCGCCCAAGAGGGTCAAAAAAACGCCGAACAACATACACCAACCCACCATGCGGATTCTCCTTGGGCGGAAAAGATGACTGTAGCAAATTCCAAATCCGAAACACGAAATCCGAAACAAATCCAAAACCCAAAGCAGAAATCACTAAAGAAGACGGTTTTTTGAGTTTTCTTCTTTTTGATTCGAATTTGTTTCGGTTTTCGTGATTCGAAATTCGGATTTCGCGTACTCAAGTTACTTCTTCGCTCTGGGCAACATCGTTTCCAAATTCGCAAACCGCATCGCCATCACCGCCATGACCTGGGCGCCCTGGATCAAGTCCGGCTCGCGCACAAGAGTCATGGTGTCGGCTTGCGAATGGTGCGCGAAGCGATAGCCGGCGATTTCTTGCGAGAAGAAGCAGGCGGGTATCCCGGCCCGTTCGAAGGACATGTGATCGCTGCCGCTGCCGGCTCGTCTTTGAAATTCGGCCACGCCCAGTTCCTTGAGCGTTGCCAGCTCCGATTCCAGGATCGGCTTGAGACCCGGGCGATTGCCCCAACCCAGGCCGACGACTTTGCCGGTGCCCGTGTCGTGGACGATGGCGGTGGAAATCTTGTCCACCTCGTTCTTGTGCTGCGTCACATAGGCCTTGGAGCCGTGCAGCCCTTGTTCCTCACCGGTGAACAGGATGAAGCGGATGGTGCGTTTGGGCTGAACGCCGCACTTGGCCAAAGCACGGGCGGCTTCCAGAACGACGCTGGAACCGGTGCCGTTGTCGAGCGTGCCCTGGCCCAAATCCCAGGAATCGAGATGGGCGCCAAGGATGACGAACTCGTCGGGCTTTTCGCTGCCGCGGATCTCGCCGACTGTGTTATAGACGGCGATAGGGCCGGGCACAAAAGTATTGGTGATATCGACCTCGACCTTGGTGACCGCGGGCTCAGGCCGGGTCGCGAGACGATAGAGCAGGGCATAATGCTCGTGCGCCATGTAGCAAGTGGGGATGCGATTGTCGGCGCTGGGCCGGTCGGCGCCGCCCCAACTGCCGGTGGTCGCGAGCAGGTTGAAGTGCTTGGCCGAATCGGTGAGCAGCACCGCCGCCCCTTCCTTGGTCAAGAGTTCGCGCACCGCCTTGGTCATTGCTTGGAAGGCTTCGGGCTGGAACTTGCCGTCGCCGAACTTGCCTTTGCCCTCTTCACCCTTCTTCGGAAAGCCGTCGGCGGCGAAGGGACGTCCGCCCGCTTTTTCAATGTCCATCCACGGCGTCAGCTTCGAAGGTGGATTGCGCAGGACGATTGCCCCTTTCAGCTTGCCTTCGTACTTCTTCAATTCCGCGATCGTCTTGGCCTGGATCACCACCACGTCGCCGGTGATCTTGCCCTTGGTGCCCGGATACCAGCCCATGGAGGCCAAGGTCAAACTGCGGCCATTGTCCGGCTCGATAATCTTCGCGTAGGCCGTGCCGCGCTGCCACCCTTCGGGGAGCGACCAGCGCTCGAGCTTCACATTGGACAAGCCGTAGGCCTTCATCCTGTCCGCTGTCCAATCGTTGGCGCGCTTGAGCGCGGCCGACCCGGTGAGGCGCGGTCCGATGATGTCGCTGAGATGCGAGAGATTCGACAGGATTTCGGAGCCTTTTTTCACTTCCGCGATGATTTTCTGGTCGAGCTCGAGGGCCGCTTTGATGGCCTCGGGACTCTTCTCGGCAACTTTGGCTTCCTCTTGCTGGGCAAGCGCGAAGCTGGCCAGTGCTCCCAATAGGAGCACAGCGGGGACGATGGGACGACGACGGAACAACGCGAGTGGTCGAAACATGCGAGCACCTCAACGGGGATGTAACGAGAAAGGACTGTAGAGAGGATTATGATGCGGGACAAATGCGATGTCAAAGGAAAGTTTCTTCGGCCAAACCGCTTGGTTGGTGGATCACTTTCGAAGTACAATAGGATCGCTTATCCGGACCGGTAACCGGTCTGGGTAAAGCGATCTCATTTGAAAAGGGGCAACTCATGCGTCATTGGCTTCCGCTCGGGGCACTTGGAGTGATGTTGTTTTCGCAATCCACTCTGCAAGCCGCCTGCTGCTATTTTTCCGCAAAGAACGCCGACATCCTGCAGCCGGCGCAAAAAGCATTCATCACCTGGGACCCCAAGGAAAACGTCGAGACCTTCACCGTGCAGCCTAAGTTCGAAGGCAACGCCCTCGACTTCGGCATGGTCATCCCGACGCCGACGCAGCCCAAGCTGCACGAGATGCCGCGCGACTTCTTTAAGCACCTGGCCATCTATTCGATTCTGAAGAAGCGTGAGTTCCCCCACTCGAAGTTGTTGCCTTCGGTCGATTATCGGCGAATGCGCGGCATGGACCTTGCAGCGGGAAGGCTCCCTCAAAGCGATCAGAAAAATGGAGGTGGTCCGGACAAAAAGCCCACTGTGATCGTCCTCGAAGCCGGCGTGGTGGGCTCGCTCGATTACAAGATCATTGAAGCAAGCCGGGCCGACGACCTCTTCCAATGGCTCAAGGACCACAAGTACAGCTACTCCGGCGATGAAGCCACCCTCAACCACTACATCCAGAAAAAGTGGCTGTTCACCGTCATGAAGATCGATACCGCCCAGATGAAACGCAACAAGGACGGCTCCTTCGCCGGTGAAGT
>JAKEFD010000192.1 GCA_022616245.1 Gemmataceae bacterium | reverse complement strand
GGGGTCAGGAATCAGGGGTCAGGAATCAGGGGTCAGGAATCAGGGGTCAGGAATCAGGGGTCAGGAATCAGGGGTCAGGAATCAGGGGTCAGGAATCAGGAGTCAGAAGTCAGGAATCAGGAGTCAGAAGTCAGGAGTCAAAAGTCAGAAGTCAGGAGTCAAAAGTCAGAAGTCAGGAGTCAAAAGTCAGAAGTCAGGAGTCAGGAGTCAGAAGCCAGGAGTCAGTAACCTGTCCCCTGATTCCTGACTCCTGATACCTGACTCCTGATACCTGACTGCTGATTACTGAGGTGGATCCTCGAGCGAGAATTGCAGGTGCTCTTCGAGCGCGTGGCTTAGGGCCTGGCTGAGCGACAAACCCAACCGGCAACAGCCAAGCTGCGAGTGCCAAAGCGGTCGGTGTCCGCCGTTGGTTTCGGCCAAGATCCGGTCCAGCACGCGCGCTTCAATATCCCAGTGCGGGTGTTCCACTTCCAGGAAAAAGCGGATCTTACAGTTCTCGCCTACGTGGTGCGGCAACTTGGTCAGGCGGGCGCGATAGCCGAGTGGAAACAGGACATAGGGACTGACGCGCGCGGTCCAGCGCACCACCTTGTCTTCGGGGGAATAGTAGTGCCGCAGCTTCACGTCCGGCGGCAACACGTCCGCGCAAATGGGTGAGCCCAGGGTGACGACCATTTCGAAGCGATAGGCCGACGTTTCCTTGGCCAGATCGGGATAGCGCCACAGGTTGCGGCCCAGGTTCGCCATAGTCAGACCCATCTGGCCGCCGGCGCTGTGGCCGATCCAGACCACGTCGTCGTCGCGCGACACCTGGCTTGCCTCGAGAACCTTGTGCAGCCGGCGATAGGACTCATGGGAAAACGACGAGGCAGGATCGAGAAGTTCCATGAACATCGTCAAGCTGCTGTAGGGCAACACCTTTCTCCAGGACGCGGAAGGAAACGGATTATCCAGCACGATCAGGTCTTTGGCGGACACGCCGCGTTTTTCGAGCCCGGACTTGATGCCTTCCGCGGCGATGTTCTTCCAGGGATCGGAGAGGATGGTATGTACGCCGGAGTGCAAGACGAAAATCCGACGTTTGTTTCGAACGGGTTCCGCCAAGGGCGGTTCCCCGGTATTATCGGGCGGCGGCTGCGCGATGCCGCCGGGAACGAACAAGAAAGCGATCGCTACGGCGAGAAGGTAACCGGCAGGGAGTATACGGCGGAGCGTGGACATGGCGTCGGCTCTTGCTGCTTCCTCGGGCGTTGTTCCATCATATCGTCCGGCCATGGACTCTCAAGCATCCTCTTGAAAAGTAATTCGTAAGCGTGGCTCTGTTTTTTGAGGCAATAATCGCGCTCGGCCCGCATCCTGCAGGCATTGCCCAGGGTCTTGCCGGCGCGGATTTCCCCAATTGCCTGGACTAACGCGCTGCCCAGGTCTTCCGGTGCCGCGGATGCTGCCAGCCAACCTGTTGCGCCGTGATCGATGATTTCGGGAATGCCGCCGACGGGCATGGCGACGGCGGGCGTTCCGCAGGCGATCGCTTCGACGATCACGTTGGGAAGGTTGTCCACCGGGGCGGGATGCAACAATACGTCAGCGGCATTGTAGGCTAACGCTTTTCGCTCGTCCTCGCCAATCCAGCCCTGCGATTGCACGGGCCAGGGCGCTTCGAGCGATCCTTCACCCATTGTTACCAGCTCGGCGCCGGCAATGTTTCCCACAAACTTCCAAATGTGAGGCCACAAGTGGGCGCCTTTGCGCCGTTCGCGCAGGTCATGTGCGACGGTTAGAACCAGAATGCCCTCTTCCGGCAATCCCAGCGTGCGGCGTGCAAGCTTCTTCTCCTTTGGACAAAAAACTTCCAGCGCCACTCCGTTTGGAATCGACTCAATCCAGGCGGCCGACCACAAACCCCGTCTCGCCAAACCGGCGAGCCAACGCGACGGCGTGACGGCCATAGTAGCCCCCACGCTCCGCGTGGGGGTGAGGAGAAACTCCACGCTCCGGGTGGGGCCTAATATACGTCGCCGGGTTTGCCACGCCGCCGCTATCTGCGCGCGCGGCAACGCCGGCGCTTCCTCGGCGGTGGGGCAAGTATCGTCGCAACCCGAAACATACTTCTCGCAGTCGTACGCGAAGGCGCAGCGCCCCGTGAAGCTCCACATATCGTGCAAAGTCCAGGCCACGGGGGCAAACTCGGCACATACTGCCGCCAATTCCGGTCCCCAACCCCAGGGCATGGCGCCATGTAGATTGTGGAGACTTATGACATCCGGGCGCAACCGACAAAGTGCCTTGCGCAGCTGCTCCGCTGCGAAGCCGGGGCTGTTTGGCAGCGGCGTCGTTGGCCGGAACAGTTTGCGCATGCCGCGACGAAGAATAGTTTTCCAAGCCGCTTCCCGGCAAAAGGCGATGGTCCGCCACGGATGCACCTTGCCGTCGGGAAAGAATACCAATCGAGTGACGCGCTGGTTTCGCGCTAGCGCTTCGGCCAGACGGCTGGCCGCAATGGCAGCGCCGCCCGACGTCTCGTGATCGGAGAGCATGACGACGTGCATCAGGCGAACGCCTCCATGTACAGCGAATCCGGCTTGGCAATGGTCCAGTCCGGCAGCGTGTCCAAGTGAAATTGGTCCCAATGCGGAATGGCGCTTTCCGTCGGGCTTACCAGTGCGACTTCCTGAAAACCGGCGGACTCCAGCAGATTGGCGAGCGAACAACGGTCGTACATCCAGCGGTGCAACTCGCCGCTTCGGCGAAAGCGCGCAGCCGGCAACAAGCGATAATCTTCGCCCAACAGCCAGCGCACCAGCCGTTCGCGCCAGCCAGTGGAAAGGCGCGCCTTCCACCGCTGCCACCAATTTGCCGGTTGCCGTAGGATAGGATTCCGTTCCTGTCCTATTTCCTTTCGACAAGCAGCCCCATTTTCAAGTGATCGGCGCAACGGCTCGGCATCCGCACCAAGACGATTCCAGGCGAATGCGTTGTCCTGGCCTTCGCCCTTCAGGTAGCGCAGCATGCGTCCGCCGGACCGCTCGCGCGTGAGCTGGTCGAGCAATTCCAACGTCAACCATTCATGACGTTGTTTCCCGGATTTGTCGCCGCGCCGGGCATCGCTGACGGCTTGCAGATAAAGTTGCGCGATCTGCTCGAGGTCCGGCACGACGACGCGCAGCACGCCGCCTGGCTGCAGCACACGCCGGCATTCTTTTAAGAAGGGCAATGCCGCTTCGGCCGGCAAATGTTCGAGCAAGTGCGAGTGATAGACGACATCAAACGAGGCATCGGGAAACGGCAAGCGGCCGGACAAGACGTTGCCGGCTGTGACCAAGGGATCTGTGGGATGCAAATCCAAATTGAGCCAAGCCGGATGAAAACGCCGGCCGCAACCTAAATTCAAGAGTGTGGGCAGACAAGGCAATTCCGTGCCCCACCAGGAAGAACATTCCTTGTCTTCTGTTTCGACACTAGCCATGACTCAGTCTCCGGAAAATGACGTGACGCGGCCCCACCAGCGTTGCCACCAGCGCGCCAGCCTGCCCGCCCAGGGTTGCGCCGGAGGTGAAAACCGCCTGCGGAAAAAATGTTGCAAAGCCCAAACCATTTCGCGGGAGCTGTTGACATGAGGGGGAAACTGATGGACAGAATCCGGGGCGAGGTCGGTGTCATAGTGGCCGTCCTTGCCGCAATGCGTGCCGCTGCCGTCCCAGCCGTGATTGCGGACCAGCGACCGGACAGGGAAGAGTGTCAGTCCGCGCCGCTGGAAGACTGTCAGGTACCAGAGCGCGCCCCAGGAATCGACGAGGCCGCGCTGCTGGCTCTCGAGGACGGAAAAAAACGGATAACTGCCGCCCAGATCGAATTCGTGTCGCAGCCCGGAGTCGGCAGCCAACTCTGCAAAACCGGACCCGGCCCGATCCAGATAGCGCCACGCCCGCCGCCACGTCGCCCAGCCCCAGGTCGAGATGATTGGCAGAAAGAAGGCACTGCGCGAACCGCGCGCTTTGTTGAGGGGAAACATGTACCCGGAAACTTGCCAAACGCGTTCCTCGTCACGATAGCGTTCCAGGGCGGCGTTCATGAAATCGAGGAAGTGCGGCGACAATTCCAGATCGTCTTCGAGCACTATGACGGCTTCGTGGTCGCGCAAGGTCTCCGAAACCCCGGCAACAATGGAGTCTGCCAAACCGAGATTGCGTTCTCGTTCAACGATATCCAATTGAGCGCACCAACGACGGGATCGGACAATGCGGCGGACGTCAGCAACCGCGGCTTCCTCGGCGGCCTCTTTCGGCCCGTCGCAATAAACGACGAGACGCGAACGGACCGCGGGCGGGTTGGCCGCCAGCGATTCCAAGAGCCGGAGGGTGTGCCTCGGCCGCTTGTACGCGAACAAGAGAATCGGGGCCAGCATCCCTGCTTACCACCAAAGACGGGAAATGCGTAACTTGTGCAGCTTCACAGTAGTCCGAAACCAGCATTTCGGTCAAGACGGCTTTCGGTCAAGGCGAGTTTTTATCGGAATTCAGTAAACCGCACAGGCGCAGAGGAACGCAGAGTAAGAAACCAACAATGCATTCTTTTTTGTCTCTACTCTGCGACTCTCTCCGCCTCTGCGGTGATTCTGATTTCAATGCTTCCTAACGGCGCGGCTGTGAATTGAGCCGCAAGAACTCCTCCTTCCAATGGTAATGGTCCAACAACCCTTCCGTGGGCCGGCCCAGGATTTGAAAGGCGACGAACAGCGCCTCGATGGACGCCAACCCAGTGTCCGGATCCGTGCCGCGTTTGCTTGCACGCGGATAGGCGGTCCGGATGCCCGAAAGCGAGCGCGGCGGCACGTGCTCAAACGCTTTGGTCATGGCCTTGGCCCAGCGCCAGCTGCCGTCCAAAAGCAAAATGCCGCACTCTTTGTCCGCGTCCGAAAGCTCTGGACCTTCCGGAGCTAGCCGGACATATTTCTCCAGGTTCAGTGGTTGCTTGACAGGGAAAATGTGAAAGTCGATGTCGGCCCGGCCGCGCAAGGGCAGCACGGAACACTTCTTCGCGTTCTCCTTGGGATGGCGGACAATGATAGTGACCGGAAACAACATGGTCTGTGCCCAGTAAAACAAAGAACCCGAGGCGATCCACAGGGGTAAGGCGGACCGGCTCGGGTTCTTGTGTTTGGGGAGGGATGCTTAGTTGGCGTTCCAACGGTAGCTGGCGCTGGGCACTATGCGGTCGCCCTCGTCGATATCCTTCTTCTCCATTTCCTCGTGTACGATCGGGTGCCAGTTGTGCGAGCGTTTGTCGGGGGGCACATAATTCTCCCGAGCCCAACGCCGCATACGCAGCTCTTCGATCAGATCCAAGTCCAAGACACCACTGCCACTGCTCATAACACATCCCCTTTACAGCATGGACGCATCAACAATAGACATGCCTGAGTGCCGGCCGATCAGCCAGCGCCCCTTAAATATAGCGGTCTCAAAGCGAACATCAAGCACCTTTTGGATTTTCCGAAGCAATTCCCGTTCAGGCACAGGCCGCACACGCGGAAAACTTTGCCAGGCCTAAATAGTTTTGCTTAACTTGAGTTGGCCGGCCAGGAAAGCCCGATTACGTGGAGAAACTGCTATCGGCGCGTGTCGAGCGCCGCCACGTTGGGGCAAACTTCGCGCGTGGCGCGCGTGAGGAATTTGCGGACTGCATTGAAAGTGCGCAAGCGGCGGACTTTTTCAGCGACAGCCTGCGCGACTTCCAGCGTCGAGCGCCTCACCAACTCCTTGATGGTCGGTACAAAGCCCGGACTCATGCTGAAGCGGCGCAAACCCATACCGAAGAGCGGCAGGAAACAACGCGGCCGGCCCGCCATTTCGCCGCACAAAGTCACCGGTTTACCCTGGCGCACGCAGGCGCGCAGAATGTGCCGGAGCAGCCGCAACACCGGCGGACTGAACGGCTCGCAGAAGTGGGCCACCTTGGGATTGTCACGATCGGCGGCCATTACGTATTGCGTCAAGTCATTCGAGCCGATGCTGAGGAAATCGATTTCACGCAAGAGCGCATGGATCGACAGAGCGGCGGCCGGCACCTCCATCATGACGCCGAGCGGCACGTTGTCCTGGAACGCCACACCGGCGCTCCTAAGCTGCTGCTTGGCCCTTTCCACCTGTTTCCTGATTCGGCGCACCTCCTCCAGGGTCGTGATCATGGGAAAGAGCAGACTGATTTTGCCGTGCAGGCCCGCGCGCAGGATGGCCCGCAGCTGCGTTTGGAAAAACTCCGGGTAGGCCGATGTGATCCGGATGCTGCGCCAGCCCATGAACGGATTTGCCTCGCGCTCGTGGCCAAAATAGGGCACCAGCTTGTCGCCGCCGATGTCCAGCGTGCGAATGGTGACCGTGCGGTTGGGGGCCGCTTCGACGACCGCGCGATAGGCGGCCAATTGCTCCTCCTCGTTGGGCACGGTTGGGTGCGTCAGAAACAGGTACTCCGTTCGATATAGCCCGACCCCTGTGGCCCCGCTGCGCTGGGCTGTTTCCGCGTCGGCAGGACCGTTGACGTTCGCCAGCAATTCCACTTGGGCGCCGTCCAAGGTCACCGCCTCCTGATCGCGGTTGTGCACGAAGCTGTCGCGCAGATCGACGTATTCACGCTGTAGCTTGCGATAGGCCGCTTCGGTCTCTGCATCGGGACGCAATAGTACATGGCCGGTACGGCCGTCGAGCACCAGTAAGTCGCCGGTGGCCACGCGCTCGCGAATGCCGCGCAGTCCGGAGACGGAGGGAATGCCGCGTGCCCGCGCCAGGATGGCGGCATGGCCGGTGCTGCCACCGGCCTCGGTGATGATGCCGACAATGTTGAGACACTCCAACGCCGCCGCCTGCGAGGGCAACACTTCGGGCGCCACCAGAATGACCGGCTCCTTCATTTGCAGACAATGGATGTCTTTGCCGCTCTGTGCCAACTGGGACATGATCCGGCCGATGACGTCGCGGATGTCCGCCAAACGCTCCCGAAAATACTCGTCGGCGATCTTCTCGAACATCTGCGTGTAGTCGTCGAGCGCTTCGTGCAACGCCGACGGCGCGTCCACTTTCTTGTGCAGGATCGTGGTTTTGACCTTGGCGATGAGGGCCGGATCACGCAGCAAAAGCTTGTGGCCCCGGAAAATGGCTGCCTCGTCCTCGCCCAGCTGCTGGCGGACACTGGCGACGACTGCCTCCAATTCGTTACCGGCCGCGACCACAGCGTTTTCAAATCGGACGACTTCGGTGGACAGCGCGGCGGCGTCAAGCGCTTGGGGTTCGCGACGGGCCAGAACTTCATCCACGCAATAAGCCCGGGCCACCACGACGCCGGGGGAGACGGGCACGCCTTTATGCATCCTGATATTCTAGCGCGGCAAACGGGTTGGACAACCGCGTCTGACGCGGCGCCCCGGCAGCAGACGCTCGGAATCAATAATTCTACCTAGCGTCTCTCGCATCGAAATAAATAGTCTCATTTTCTTGTTGCCCTCCCTCGGCTGACCACTTATAGGAGCACTTGTGCGGAGAAATTCCATATCCAGTACAGGCTGAGTCACTCTTCCTAGGAGGTCACCCATGCCGCTGCTCAGCTCTGAATCCACCTCGTTCACGCTCGACAACATGGGGCGGTTTCTGTGCAACACGTTGCTGGAAGCTCTCGACAGCGCCGCGCAGACCGTGGCCGGCCGGCGGCGCGACTTCGACGTCATTGTCATCGGGGGCGGCACCTTTGGCGCGGTGGTTGCCGAGCACCTCTTCATCACGGACGCCACGCACAGCCGCCGCATTCTCGTGCTGGAAGCCGGCCCGTTTGTCTTACCCGAGCACATCCAGAATCTGCCGTTCCAGACTTCTCCCGCGCAGAGCGGCGGGGCGCCCGACATGCGTGTCCCCTGGGCCTTCCACCCGGCCCTGAATTACGCCGGCCTGCTCTTCGCTATCGGCGGCCGCTCCCTGACTTGGGGCGGTTGGTCGCCGGAGCTGCTCAACGTGGAAATGGCGGACTGGCCGCCCGCGACACGTACCGCGCTGCAAACGCTTTATTTCGAGGAAGCGAGCCGGCAAATCGGCGTCCAAGAGACCAACGACTTCATCTATGGCCCATTACATGTCGCTTTGCGCAAGCAGCTCCATGCCGGGCTCAAGACTCCGGGCAATGAAACGGGCTTCACGTTTGCTGAGCTGCTCGATCATCCGGCCGTCCGCTATCCCGACATTGGCGAGCCGCCGCTCAACGCGGCGATACTGCGCGATTGGCTCGGGCTGCTCAAAACCGACACAACACCCGAAGCCGAGCTGCGCGAGTTGTTCAAACTGGAAGCGCCTCTTGCAGTCCAATCCACCACGTTGCCCGGCTTCTTCCCGACGAACAAATTCAGCGCCGTGCCCGGCCTGATTCGCGCCGCCCGGCTTGCCGGCGCCCAAGCCGACGGCATCGGCCTGGCGGCCGACGCGCGGAAACGGCTGATGATCGTGCCCAACTGCCACGTCCAAGAACTTATTACCCAGACTCAAGCCGATAACTGGGTGGGCGTCACCGGCGTGCGCGTCTGGCAAAACGGCGGCTCGCTGGACATCGCGCTGGCCCCGCCGCGAAACGGCAGGCAAAGCGCCGTCGTCATTGCCCTGGGCACTGTCGAAACCACGCGCGTGGCCCTCACCACCTTTCAGCAGTCCCTCGCCGGCCGCGCTGCCCAGCGCATGGGCAGCAATCTCATCGCCCACCTGCGCTCCAACCTCAATATCCGCGTGCCCAGAGCAGCCATTGCCGCCAATCTTCCTCCAACCGCGCTCACCAGCCTGCAATGCTCTGCTCTGCTCGTCAAAGGCAAGGCGCCCAACGGCCGCACTTTCCATTTCCAAATCACGGCCACGGGTTTGGGCAAACTCGGCGACAATTCGGAGGCCGAGCTTTTCAAAAAGCTACCGACGCTCGAACACATGCAAGACATGCTCCGGGCCACCGACAACACTGTCGTCATCACCATTCGCGGCATCGGCGACATGACGCCGCGCAATCCCGACAGCTTCATCGATCTTTCGGCGTCCGAGACCGAATTTGGCCGGCCCAGGGCTGTCGTCCATCTCGGCAACGCCAAGGTCGACCCGGCGGTGTTCTTGGGCAGCACCCAGACGCAGAACGACCGCGCCACTTGGCAGTTCATGGATGACGTGTCGGACAAGATCGCGTTGATTTTTGCCGGCAACGAACCGTTTGACATCCTTGCCGGCGCCAATCGCGTGATTCCCGTGCCGGCCGGCACCAAAGCGCAGCGGCTGGCCGCCCTCGCCGGCTTCAAGAATCGCCGCGACGACTTGGGCACCACGCACCACGACGCCGGCACCATGCGCATGGGCGACGCCATCGCCGACGCCGTCAGCAATGACTTTGGCCGTATCCACGATACCACCAATTGTTACCTCGCCGGTCCTGCCCTCTTCCCAACCGTCGGTTCGCCCAATCCGATGCTCACGGGCGTCGCACTGGGCCGCCGCACCGCCGACTTGCTCAACGTCCACGTGCTGCCGGGTCCCGAGCCGATCGTCAGCCCGCAGTCCGAGGCCGGTTTCCGCCCGCTTTTTGACGGCACCGCCGCGACCTTCAAGAACTGGCGACTGGCCGGCCCGGGCGGCGGCGGCATGCTCCACCTCAATGGCGAAATGGTCAGCTACGGCATGGATGGACTGCGGCTGTTCTTTTACGCCGTCGAGTTGTTCGGCGACTTCACGCTGCGTTTGCAATTCCGCATCCTCGACCAGGCGGCCCACAACAGCGGCGTCTTTGTGCGCTTCCCGCGCCCCACGCTGGGCCTGACACTGGCTTTGCAAGCGCGCATCCCGAATGAGTCCGCGTTCGACGCCAACAACCCCGCCTGGAATCCCGTGCTGAGCGGCTTTGAGGTGCAACTCGACGACAACGCTCTCGGCGACTCCGGCAAAGACTTTTACGGCATTCGGCCCGAGCCGAATGGTTTGTACAAGAACCGCACCGGCGCGATCTATAAGATCCCGGCCGGCGATCGCATCTGGCACCTCGGCATGAACGAACCGGCTGTGCAAAACTACACGCCCGGCCCAGCGCTCGTGCCCGGTGTCTGGTTCGAATACGAGATCGTCGTTGCAGGTGATGACTACACCGTTTTTCTCACAAACGTCCAAACCGGTGTACGGCAACAAACCACGTCCTTTCACAACACCGACAGCGAACGCGGCCGGTCACCCGGCTGCGTCGGCGTCCAGGTTTATCCAGGCAACACCGTCGTCTGGCGTCATATCCGCATCAATCCTTGAGCTTGACAGCTTCGCTCATTCCTTCCCTGTTCTGGCAACAGCGGGTTGCGCTTGCCCGTTCGAGCTAATGTTTCGTCAACGCTCAATTTGGCCGCTAGCTACGTACGCGGCACTTGAATTGACGAATCTTGAGATTGGCAAGCCACTACTCTTTTTTCTGCTTCGAATCCTCCTTCGCAGAGGTGGACGACGGGGCGAATTGCCAGTAGAGTTCCATCATCTCCGGATCTTCCACCGACAGGCTCCAAAATCGCACGGGCGATTCCTGCGCCGTTTTGGCCGCATTGCTCTTGGGATGCTCCTTGCGCAGCTTGTCGCGCCAGGCGTCGGCTTCCACCGCTTTGCCCTGCGAGCGATAGATGAGCGAAATGTGCAACATCGCGTCCGGCACGTCCTCCGCTTTGGGATTGGCCTTCACATAGTCCATGAGCCGTTGCAAATAGTTCGCCGTGATCGACGCCACGTCTTTGTTGTCCTTGATGGCTTGCAGGTCCTTGTAAAAATCGCGCTGGATCGCGGTGAATTTGTTCAAGCGCGCCGAGTCCGCTACCAGCAAGTCCGAACGCTTTTTGTACACCCAAAGACGCGCCGTGGCGTCGTTTGACGCCGATAGTACGCGCACATACGGCGAAAGCTGCGTCTTCTCTTCCGCCTTTTTCTTGGCCTGGCGCTCCTGGATGAACAGGTCGATCACTTTCTGCCGCCGGTTGGCGTCCTTGTTGGCTAGAAAAAAGTGAATCTCCGCGGGCGACGGCTCGACGCCGCGCAGGTCCTTGCTTACCCGGCGCAAAAACTCCTCGTCGCTTTCGGCTTTGTCGCCTGCCTGCGTCAAGAGGAGCGCCGTGGCTGGGTCGTAGTCTTGGGCGTGGCTCACGGATTGAAGCGCGCCGCCGACTAGCGCTGCCAAAAGGCCCGCGCAGACGAAGAGGGCCGTGCCGATTTTCAATTTCGTGAAAAACATGACTTTCATAACCTCCTCTGCGAGAGAAAGAACGTGCGGCGCGACGGCGCAGAGCGGTTGCCCGCCGAGCATGGCCGTCGCCGCTTTGGTCGATGCAATAACAAGCGCGGGCGATAAAGCCGCCTTGGTTTGAGACACGGAAAAAGCGCTGGCGAAAAGGGCCGCCGACAACGTTACGCCGCGCTGGCTGAAGCGCTTGCGCAACAACTTCCGGCCGCGCTCGAGCAAGCCGTGCAGCGCGCCGGGGCTGACGCCGATTTCCTGAGCGGCCTCGTCGCGGGTTTTGCCGTCGAGATAGCACAGGATGAGCGGCGCGCGATAGCGATCGGGAAGCCGTTGCAGTTCCTCGTCGAGGACCGTCTGCAATTCGCCCCAGGTCACGTCGCGCCCTTCTGGGGAGTGCGGCCGGTGAGGGGAAGACGCGGCGGAGTGTTCGCGCCGCAACCGCCGCGCGCGTTGCCGTCTGAGATTCGCGGCAACTCGATAAGCGACGCCGTGCAGCCAGCCGCCCAGGCCCTTACGTTTGCGCAGTGCGGACGCTTTGCGGGCCAGCACGAGGAAGGTCGCCTGGCAAGCATCGTCGGCGTCGTCGGCATTCTGCAGAACGCGCCGGCACAAGCCGAGCACCAAGGGGCCGTGCCGCTCGACCAGCACGGTGAAAGCGGCTTCCTCGCCGCCGACGAAGCGCGTCAAAAGCTCGAAGTCGCTGCGGCCGCGGCCGGTCTGCACCGCCGCCAGGCTGCGAATCCTGTGCAAGACGCCGTTGAGCGATTGCTTGGCCATTTGAACTGCCCGCAAGTGCAAACAAGCTCACTCCCACAATTCATCTGGTCGCGACTGAGGGTGCGAGCGCGCGAAAACCGGCTTTCCGGAGCGCCACCGGTTCCGGTGTGCCGATTCTCCCAGCATTTTCATGTCAGACCAGCGCGACAAATAGTCTTTCGTAACTCACTTGAGGACAAGCAATTGCGGGATTCATCGCGCCACACATCCAGACACCCCCCCTCTTGCCGGAATCGTTAACACTTTTGACGCAAGTAGTATGATAACTGTGACTTATTTTCCTGCACATCGTTTCTTGCGTTGGGATTGCCCAATTCGATGGTGAAAGATGAAGGGAAAGATCGTGCACATTGGCCAGGGTTTGTGGGGACCTCATTTTGAGGCGCCCTATGCGATCGTCGGTAGTTTTCTGTGGGGTGATGTTGGGCGTAGCACGAAGGTCTGTGATTCTTACTTGGACGCAGGGTTCGACGTCGCAGCCGGCAACAAAAGGACTTTTGAGATTCAAGGGAATCACATTATCCTTCGCATCATGCCAACTTGGGTGCTCTTGCGCGATATGTTCAAGACTAAAGAGGAGGGTCTCGAGCCGGCAGTCATTTCGATGGACGCCTATGTCAGCATCCTGCGTTACTGGAAATCGATCCTCGCCTCGTGGGACGGACTCAACCTACCCACCGATTCACCGGAATTCACGTATGACGATCCGATGCCGTCGCCGCCCATGTCACCGGATGAAGCAGATCGAGCGTTTCGGGCGCGGTGACGAATCGGGCTGCTTGGTAGCTGGATCGTACCAGCAGCAAGATAACCAGAGCTGGCTCCGCATTGGTCCGCACCACGTTTACCTTATTAGTGCGAATGCGATAGGCGGTCTTGGGCTGTTTGGCCCCGATGCTGCATTCGTCTGGCACATTCGCGCCGCGTCGGCTAAAACAGGATTAGGTCGCGAACAATCAAAGTGAGTCCATCATGGCAGTTCGCTGGCAAGATCGCATCGTGAGTGTTGCCGACGTGCTCAAGTGCAAACCGCGCATCAAGAATACGTGCATCTCGGCAGCATTGATACTGGGCTATTTTGCCGCAGGCGCCACGACCGACCAGATAGTCGCCGAGTTTCCCGATTTGACGCCGGCAGACATCGCCGCCTGTTTGGACTATGCCCGTGACCTGGCTGACTTCGAGGCTGCGTGATGGGCCTGCGTTTGTTCCTCGACCACTGCGTCCGCACATCATGAAAGTCCTGGTGCTCCACACGCTCCCGCCCGACGAAGTCTCCACCCGACGGGCAGTCGCTGAGTTCGAGCTTTTGGAAGCCGCCGAGGAAGTCGCCCGAACGCTTCCCGGCGCCGAGATTGCCGGCGTGCGCGGCAGCATCCGCGAAATCCTCGCGCTCCTGGACGCGCGCCGGCCGGACGTCATCTTCAACCTGTGCGAAGCGCCGCTGGGGCGACCCGGGCTGGAGTCGCACGTTGCCGCTCTCTTCGAGTGGCTTGGTCTTCCTTTTACCGGCGCCGGCAGCGAGACGCTGGCCTTGTGCCGCCGCAAGGACCGTACCAATGCAATTCTGGCGGCGGCGGGAGTGCCCGTGCCCCGGAACGGAGTATTCCCCTGTATCGTCAAGCCGGCCGATGAGGACGGCTCCGTGGGAATCGACGCGTACTCCATATGCGCGGATGCCCACGCGCTCACTTCGGCGCTGGCGCGGTTAGCGGGGCCCGTCCTTGTCGAGGAGTTCTTGCCTGGAAAAGAATTTGTCGTCTCGCTTTGGGGACGGACTGACGCGACGCACGTCTCTATCGGCGAAGCGTCCTTCGAAAAGGGAATGCTCTTGTTTACCTACGCGTCGAAGTGGGACAGCGAAAGCCCAGATTTTAGTAATTCGCGGTTGCATTATCACACTCCGATTGAATCGGCCTTGCGCGCGACCCTGACCGCCACGGCGCGCGCGGCCTGGCGAGTCGTCGGCGCCCGCGGCTACTTGCGCGTGGACCTTCGTTTGGACGACGCCGGCGTGCCGCGTGTGCTCGACGTCAATCCGAATCCAGAAATTTCGCCGGGGATGGGAATGCACCGGGCAGTGACCGAAGCCGGCTGGACGTGGGAGCGGTTCACGCGCCAGCAGATTGCCTGGGCCTGCGGGCGCGAAGTGGCGCATTTGGATGATTGCTAGCTGGATCTTGCTGAAGCCCTATCTCACCCAGCTCAACCCGCCAGTACCGGACGGAAGACGTTCGGCGAAGTCGCGGTCACTAGCGCCAGCCAATCATGGTGTCGGCGAAGCAACTACTATGTGCTGCCCGGAAAACGCTTGGTTTGGATTGATGATCGTTTCGCGACGTGCGCCTAGAAGTTGCACGTCAAAATAATCCAGGAAGCCCGCGTGTCCCAGTAGGGCCCAGCGCAGCGGGGTCGCGGAAAAACCGACCGTTGCGTCCCACTCGCATGTCTCATAGCCATCCGAAAGGAGCAAGGTAACCGGTGCGAAACTTACCTGGATAATCGAGCCTCCGACGACTTGGGCTTGTCCTTTCGGTGCGGACACAAGGTCAATGCCCAAGCGCGTTGCCCAATGCGGTGGGAAAACAGTGTCATCCGCGGCGGAGTCAATACAGGCATCCAGCGGCGGCAGCATTCGCGGCGCTAAGATGTGAATCGGAACGATGGGCCGATGCCGCGCTTTCGCGGTCGCCCCAGTGGATGTGCGACGGACCGGCAATGGCAGATAGGCGAACTTCACGCGCCGCTCCCGTCCGCCTCGCCGATCGTGGCATCGGCGGCCGGAATCCCTTCCACGACGCACAGGGCGGGGTCGAGGCCGTTCGCGAAAAGAAGGCCGTCGAGAAGTTCGGGACTCGCGGCACTGGCGGCGATACGCGAACCGTCGGGACTCCAGGCGACCCATTGGCCCGCATACTTCTCCAGTTCCTCGACCGGAAACGCGGCGCGATTGGCCAGGAACTTGCGCCGGGTCTCCAGGTACGCGGGAATATCCAACGACATCACAATCTCCAAGGCCGTTCACTGACAGAGGTCATCCTACCGCGCCGACGAAAGCCTGGTCAACGCTACGTCGCCAGCCAGTCGGAACCCAGCCCGTTGACATAGCTCCCGAGCAAAGCTCGGCGTAATTGTCGGCGACGGAGTAGATTTGGCTTCGATTGTTGGTCTATCTTGGATTTCGGCTGGCGGAACGAGGAATTCAGAGCCGCGCACGAAGTAAGCGGCGAAATCGTGTCCTATGCTTCCAAAAGACGCTGCTTAGCACTACCGCCAAACCTCGTACTTCAATCGGTGCTTCCATGCCTCCAAAAACCAGTTCTTGGTCGCTTACCACAATCCAGTCCGGCCTGGGCAGTTTCGTCGGCATTTATGTCAGTGTTCTCTGTATGAACCACAGACAGGGGGTTCTCAAGTCCGCCATGATCGGCGCCTTGGTCGGAGCCGGCGTCGCCGTACTGTTCTACCTTGTCGTCGGCTTCTGCCATCTTTTGGCTGGCATCTACTTTCACATTCACCCGGAAAAACGCGAGGAAAGCGTCGACACCGCGACCCCGTCACCATCCACGCGCGACGACCGCCAGTACGCGCGCTGGGATTGATGGTTTTCACAGTTCTTCCGACTTTTCTACTTCCTTCCCAACACGATTTTGCTGGCATTGCGGCTCTTCCCTGGTTAATCTCGAAAAATCTCCTTACATTCTCTTTTTTCGCTCAACCTCGCGGGGTCTGCGCCATGTGTTGCCGCTTGGGCTTGTTGGCCGCATCGTTCATTTTCGTAGGACAGGTTTTCAACCTGTCCGCTCAGGTAATCACGAGCCCCACGGGGCAAGCGGAAACTTCATCGAATTCCAAAGGCGACGCGGGAGCAAAAACCGGCAGTGCCGCTAAGCTCGATGTCCACGGCGACCCGCTTCCCGATGGTGCCCTGATGCGCTTCGGCACGTCGCGCTTTCGCTTCGGCGGCGGCGGCATCTCGGCGGCGGCGCTTTCCCCCGACGGCAAGCTTCTCGTGACCAGCCAGGGCGGCGACGTCGTGACTCTCGCCGACCCCGCCACCGGCAAGCTCATTAACAATCTGCGTCTGCCCGGCGGCTTCGGCGTCGCCGCCATGCAGTTCACCAACGACAGCAAGCGTCTCGTAACGATGAGCTATGGCCCGCAAATTCAAGTCGTCGACATGCCCTCGGGCAAAAGCGTCGCCAAGCTCACGACCCCGCAGCAAAACGTGCAGCCCGCCGGCCTGTCCATTTCCCCCGACGGCAACTTTGTCGCCGTCGGCACCAACAACTTCGGCCAGCCGAAAAACTCCGTCTATCTCTTCGAAGTCTCCTCGAGCAAGCTCTTGCACTCGTTGGAAGTGATTCAGAACAATCAGATCAAGGCCGCGATCGCGCCCAACGGCGCGCTCGTCGCCACGTGGGGTTACTACATTCCCAAGGGCGGCGAGAATGACCCCGACCAGGGACGCACCGTGCAAGTTTTTGACGGCAAGACCGGCAAGGAGCTGCGCAAGATCGTGATCGATCGCAATCAGATCATGGGCGCCGCGTTCTCGCCCGACGGCAAGACTCTCGCCGTCGCCAGCGGCATGGCCAGCTTTCACCTGTTCGACGCCGAGTCGGGCAAGGAGCAGCGCGGCTTCGCGGGCCGGCGCGGCCAGGGGCAACAACTGCACTTCTCGCCTGACGGCAAGCTGCTAGTCGCCGCCGCCATGGACGGCACGGTGCAAGTTTGGGAAACCTCCACAAACAAACGCGTCGGCCTGTCCGATCGGCCGCGCCAGCGCCTTTTCTCGCTGGCGTTTCCCAAGGAAGGCGAAGTCTGGGCCCTGGGTAGTGAAGGCGCCACTTTGAGCATGTGGAATGCCGTCACCGGCAAGTCGCTGGCCCCCGAAGACGGCCATCATTTCTGGATTCGCACCTTGGCCTTCTCGAGCGACGGCAAGACGCTGTTGTCCACGAGCGCCGAAGGCAAAGTCTGCTGGTGGGATACCGCCACCGGCAAAGAGCTGCGCAACTTCATCCTGCGCGACGATCCCCACAACCGCTATGGCTCGGCTTACAACTCCGGCGGCTATGCCTTGTCGCGCGACGGCAAGTATCTCGCCGCCGCCACGGACTACGGCATGGGCGCGATCCGCGTCTGGGACCTCGCCAACGGCCAGGTGCTGTGCGACTTCGATGCGCCGCGCTTCTACGGCAATGCGCCCAGCTTCGGCTTTTCACCCGATGGATCGAAACTCGCCGCGGTCGGCCAGCGCAGCGTGCTGGTCTGGGACGTGAGCACCGGCATGGAGCTTCCCTCGCTCCCCTTCAAAGATGATCCCAACGCCAACCAGCCAGGCGGCGGCAACGGCGGCTCCATCGCCTTCACGCCGGACGGCAAACTCCTCGCCGCCAGCCGCAACTACTACGATCGCACCACCGGCACGCCTTTGGGCGAAGTCTATCTCTACAACGTGGAGAAACGCTCGCTCATCCACAAGCTGGACCGCGCCGGACAATTCCCCGGCGCACTCACTTTCTCCGCCGACGGAAAACTCCTGGCTGTTCCGATGCAGGACCGCACCGTCTTGCTCTTGCGCGCCGGCACCGGCAAGGAAGTCGGCCGGCTCAACGGCAGCCAGCAGGGCGGCGTGCAGGCGCTGGCATTTTCGCCCGATGGCCGGCTGGTCGCCGGCAGCCAGGTGGACAATGTCTACCGCTCCGCTGTGTCCGTGAATTCGATGGTCGTCGGCAGTCTGCAGCCGCGCAACCGCATCGTCCTGTGGGAGCTTGCTTCCGGGCAAATCCGCCAGGATTTCGTTGGCCACGAAGGCGCGGTCGCTGCCCTGGCTTTTTCGCCCAATGGCAAAGCGCTCGCGACCGGCGGTTTCGACACGACCATCGTGCTCTGGGATTTGAAGCACCGGGCCAGCGAGAAGTTCGCCGTGGTTGCGCCCGAGGAAATGGACCAGCTCTGGAATGACCTGACGCACAAGGAAGCCAAGCAAGCGCTTAAGCCCATGCAGCGCCTCCTGGATTCGCCGAAGCTGGCTCTTGATTTCCTGCAAGAGCATTTGCAGCCGGTGAAGGCGCCCGACATCAAGGCGGAAGAGATTGAGAAGCTGATCGCCGACCTGGATCACGAAAATTTCAACATTCGGGCCAAGGCGAATCGTTCCTTGGAACAATTGGGCGAAGTGGCCGGCCCGGCGTTGCGCAAAGCCGCCGACGTGGACCTGGGGCTGGAAGTCGCCCGCCGCATCAAGTCGCTCGTCGAAAAGCTCGACAAAGGCACGCTGACGCCGGAAGAAGTCCGCTGGGTCCGGGCCGTGGAAGTGCTGGAGTCGCTGGCCAGTCCGGAGGCGTTGGCCATGCTGGAGTCTCTTGCACGCGGGGCGCCGCAAGCACGGCTGACACTGGAGGCGCGCGAGGCACTGGGGCGGCTGCGGCAGAGTAAGTAGTCCGGCACATTGTTTCAAAGTTTCGATCTTCTATAATTCCTTCCGTGCATTCCCACGTTCCGCCGTGGTTTTCCGGCGGGAGGTTCGCCTCGGCCACAGCGAAACCCAGCGCGTTCCGAGTGAACCAATCCATGCCTTAGATCGTTGATTATTTGGAGCAGACATTCCTGTCTGATGTCCGCCCACGGGACCGGAAAGGCATTGCCGATGATCCACGTCCTCAACCTCACCAAGTACTACGGCGACTACCCAGCGATTCAGTTCGTCTCCTTCGACGTGCCGGCCGGCCAAATCGTCGGCTTCCTGGGTCCCAACGGCGCAGGCAAAAGCACTACCATGCGCATCCTGACCGGCTATCTCACCGCCACGTCGGGCAAGGCCACCATCGCCGGGTTGGACGTGTTTTGGGATTCGGTCGAAGTGCGCCGCCGCATCGGCTACATGGCTGAGAATTCGCCTTTGTATCTAGAGATGCGCATCAGCGAATACCTGCACTACCGAGCGGGAATTAAAGGACTGTATGGCGCCGAGCGCAAAAAACGGATCGGCTATGTGCTCGACCGCTGCTGGATCACGGACGTGCGCCGACAGATTATCGGCACTTTGTCGAAAGGCTATCGGCAACGCGTGGCGCTGGCGGACGCGCTGTTGACATCGCCGCCGGTGCTCATCCTCGACGAGCCGACCGCGGGCCTCGATCCCGCCCAAATCCGCTCCACGCGCGGCCTGATCCGCGAACTGGGCCAGGAACACACGATTCTGCTATCGACGCACATCCTTTCGGAAGTGGAAATGACCTGCGACAGCGTGATCATCATCAACCGCGGTAAGGTCGCGATTTCCAGCTCGCTCGCCGACCTGGCGCGCAAGGCCGGCGAAAGAGCCAGACTGGTCGCCATCTTCGATCACGCCGTCGAGTCCGACGCTTTTCTCAATTTGCCGGGCCTGACCGAAGTCGTGCCGCAGGCGCTGCCCGATGGCGCGCTGGTGCGCTTGTCGTCGCCGGACATGGTTGACCTGGCCCCGAAGGTCTGCGCCTTGGCCGCGCAAAAGGGCTGGCGCATTCGCGAGCTGCGCTCCGAACGCGCCACCTTGGAAGACTTGTTCGTGCAAATCACGGGTGAGGTGTAGCATGCGTGCCTCCATGAGCCTCTTGCGCCGCGAGTTCAGCGCCTATTTCCTGTCGCCGATCGGCTACGTCGTGTTCGCGGTCTTCCTGGCCGTCACCGGGCACTTGTTCAGCCTGAGCCTGGGCCTCTTGACTGCGCGCGGGCCGAAAGGTCTGTCGTATCCCATGCAGCTCATGGTGAACGACGTTTCCTTCTGGCTCGTCTATTTGTTCATCCCGCCGCTCTTGACCATGCGCTTGTTCGCCGAGGAACGCAGCACCGGCACACTGGAAATACTGCTTACCGCCCCCTTGCGCGACGGGCAGATCGTTCTGAGCAAATTCCTGGCCTGCTACGGCTTCTACGTGCTGCTCTGGCTGCCCACGCTGCTCTATCTTCCGGTGCTTCTCGACTGGGAGTGGTGGACGATGCAATCGGGCATCGATCCCTGGCCGGTGGTGACGACGTACTTCGGCCTGGCGCTGGCGGGGGCGATGTTTCTTGCTCTCGGCATGCTGGTGAGCAGCCTGGTGAAGACGCAAATGGTGGCCGCGTTGGTCACGCTGTTCATCGGTTTGCTGTTCATCCTGGCGGGGCTTTGGCGGCCGGCGGACATGGACACGAGCGGCCTGGCCTATCAGGTGCTCTACTTTTTCACGGTGCCGCTGCACTTTGAGCGCAATTTCAGCCGCGGCTTGATCGACACCCGCAACGTCGTCTTGTACGTTTCGCTCACTTTGTTTTGCCTGTTCCTCACAGTTCGTAGCTTGGAGAGCCGGCGATGGCGCTAAAAAACGGTTTTTCGTTCTTCCACTTTCTGCTGCGCTTTATCGGCTTGACCGGTCTGTTCGGCGGGCTGGTCGGTCTTGCGCTCTGGCAGGGGATCGGCATTGAGGAAGGCCGGCTGGTCGCGCTCATCGGCGCGGGCATGCTCGCGCTCGGACTGTTGGGTGAATTGCGCGGCGCCTTCAATATGACGTTTTCGCGGCGCGGCGGAGTCGGCCTCAACGTCACGCTGCAAATCCTGTTGGCCCTCGCGCTCGTCGTCGGCGCCAACTACTTCTCGTTCTTCCACTACCAGCGCATCGACTTTACGCGCGACGCGGAATTCACGCTGCCGGATAAGATCCGGGCCGACCTCGCGCAATTGCGCGACGACACCACCATTGTTGTCTTCCAGCGCCATACCGCCTTTGGCCACACCGCGGACAATCGCCAGGACAATTACGACGCCGCCGCCCAGCGCAAGATTGTCGAAAAGGTAAGAGATTTGGCCGAGCTGTTTCAGGACTTCGGCCCGCGCTTCCGCGTCGAGCGCCTGGACATCCAGGACGACGAATTCGAGGACAAGCTGGCGAAATTTCGCAATGAGAAGCCGGCGCTGGCGGTAGCCATCGAGAAGACGCCGGACAACAGCATCTTTTTCTACGCCCAAGACGCGGACACCAACAAAGAGCGCGTCCAGCGCCTCAGTTTTCAGGACATTTACCAGCTCGACAAGAAAAAGTCGCAGGAAGACCACGATGGTCAGGGCAATCTGGTGCTGCACTACCAGGGCATCGACAACTTCTCCGGCAAAGTCCTCAACATCGAGGAAAAGAAGCCGCGCATCGGTTTTGGTGTGGTGCACGAATTCATGGGCGTGGACGGCGCGGAAACCATCGGCATGGGCGGCGTGAAGCGCGCTTTGGAAGCGCGCGGCTATGAGTGCCGCGACATCGTGCTCAAGCAATCCATGGAAGATCCAGCGGTTCTTACGCACGACGAGCACAAGCACGAGCGCTTGGAGATTCAGTTGCAGATCTATGAACGCAATTTGAAGCTGATCGCGGAGAAGCAAGAAAAATACCAGGAGGAAAAGAAAGAGTTCGACAAGCTGTCCATGGCGGAGCTGAACAAGAAATACGTCGTCGCGGAGGACCTGGACGGCCGGCTGCACGCCATTGCCCGCGCCGGCCCGCGGCCATCGGCGGTGTTCCTCGGCGTCTATCAAATCGACAAGGAGCTGCGCGACGATTACCTGGAGGACCTGCGTCGCACTCTGGAAGACCTGGGCAAGAGCCACAAACGCTTTCAGGATATGCGGCAAAAAGCCCTGGATACCAAGCAGTCGCTGGTCCTAGACAATCTCGAGGAAGTACGCCGCATCACCGACCTGCGCGCCAAGTTCAACCGCGTGCTAGCGGACCTTGACCTTTTAGTGCTGCCGCGCCAGACCATCCACGACGTAGCTTTGGGCTGGGTCTGGCCGTACGAGTGGTACAAGCTCGATGCCGCGCATATCGACGCGATCAAGGATTTCATGAAGGCGGGCAAGCCCGTCCTGTTTTGCATGGGGCCGCCCTTGAGCGGGCCGCGCCGGCCGGGCCCGGGACCGGCATCGGACGAAATCGATCAACTTCTTAATTCACTGGGCATCGAGATGCCGGCGCAGGCGATCCTGTTCAATTCCGAATCGGAGACGCTCGAAAACTTTCAGCAAAAGGTCAAGCT
>JAKEFD010000191.1 GCA_022616245.1 Gemmataceae bacterium | reverse complement strand
TCGGACTGCCGTATCCGCTTGGCCAGCGCCGGCGGTTTCGAGCAGGACGAAATCGAAGCCGAACGCCCGAAAGATCTGGATCATCGAGGGTAAGTGGGCGGCGAGTGCGCCCTGGTCCGGGGCGGTCGCGAGACTGCGAATGAATACACCGTCGTCCAGCCGGCTGCCCATGCGGAAGCGGTCGCCCAGGAGGGCGCCGCCGGTGAGCGGACTCTGCGGGTCACAAGCAATCACCGCGACGATGGTCCCCTCACCCCCAACCCCTCTCCCTGAGGGCGAGGGGAGAGCGCTGGCCCCCTTGTTCACAACCCCCTGGGGCGAAGGGAGCGATCGGATATGATCGATAAGCTTGCCGATGAGCGTACTCTTGCCGACGCCGCCGCTGCCGGTGAACGCAATGACCGGAGCTGGTTTCTGCGAAGTGACTGAAGATTGCACAAGATCGGATTGCAGATCGGATCGGCCAGCCAGCGTCAACAGCCGCGCCAGCGCGTTGCGGTCTTTTTGCCGGAAGCGTGTGAGCAAGTCGTCATTCATGCGCGGCCTCGCTGGAGTTGCGCACGTGGGCCACGATCTCGTCGAGGGTCGTGCCTGGCCCGAAGACGCGCTGCACGCCCATGGCGAGCAGTTTGGCCACATCCGCCTCGGGGATGATGCCGCCTACCAGCACTTTGACGCGCGCCAGTTTGGCCTCGCGCAACAACTCCAAGACGCGCGGCACCAGCGTCATGTGCGCGCCCGAGAGGAGGCTCAGCCCCAACCAATCTGCGTCCTCTTCGGCGATCGTGCGCACGACCGCTTCAGGAGTTTGCCATAAGCCGGCATAGATGACGTGCATGCCGGCGTCACGCAGGGCGCGGGCGACGACCTTGATGCCGCGGTCGTGGCCGTCCAGGCCCACTTTCGCGAGCACGATGCGCACCGGCGGGGGCTTTTCATTCATAGTGGCATTCTACCACGTCGTATTTGAAACAAGTGCCGGCAAGAGCAAATGGATTGCAGATCGCGCCGGAATCGACGTCTTGCCACAAACTATGGCGCCGAGGGGACTAACGTAAATAGTTGCCAAAATGGATTGCATGTCGGCCCCCTGGGATGAAATGCAATCCATCGATGCCGTGTGGCAAGTCGATCGGCGCGACATTTCGCTAGGCAACGTCCTGCTGGACCGCAGGCAGAAAGAGGGGCCCGGCGGGCATAGGCATGCCGTTGGGACCGATGGCGTCGGGGTGACCGGTCCAGGAATGTTGCCGGAGGCTGCCGAGCACTCGTTCGGCGAGGGTGACGGCGCGCAGCCCGTCGTGGCCGGTGACGCGCGGCGGCTTGCCGGTTGCCAATGCGTGTAAGAAGTCACGCAGTTCCGCAGTGAGTTGATCGTGATTCTGGCCATCGACAACCAGGGTCTCGAAGTGCCGGGTAAACAACTCGTCTTTGAGCCGGCTACGCGAAGCGGGATCGAGCTTGGCCGGGTCGAGTCCATGGGCGCGGACATGGGCGGCTGGTTGCACCAAGGTGACGCGGCGCTGGCCAAAGTCCACGCCGGCATAGCCTTCCGGACCCCACAGATGCATGTGCCGCAGCGGCGACCGATGCGCCCGGCTGGCCGAGACATCGGCGACGATGCCGTTAGCGAATCGCAAGCGCGCCGTGGCCAGGTCTTCGTTCTTGCCAAAGACGCTAACGCCCATCGCTTCGACCGATTCGACTTCCGACCCCGCCAGCGTGAGGATGAGATCGAGATCGTGGACCATGAGATCAAGTACCACGCCGATGTCGGTCGAGCGGCCGGTGAAGGGACCGAGACGCTCGGCGCGAATGTACTTGGGTTGAAGCGGACGCCGTTGCAGCTCTTCGAAGGCAGGATTGAAGCGCTCGATGTGGCCTACTTGAAGGAGCGCGTCGTTTTGCTGTGCCAGTTCGTCGAGACGGGCTGCCGCCTGTGCCGTTGCGGCCAGCGGTTTCTCGACGAGCAGGGAAATGCCGCGCTTGAGAAACTCGGCGGCGACCGGCTCGTGGGCCGTGGTGGGCACGACAATGCAGGCGGCGTCTACGAGATTGAGAAGCGGCCAGTAGTCGCTGAAGGCTTGCGTGCCCAGGCGTTTGGCGACGGCTTGAGCTTGCTCGGCGTTTACATCCGCGACGCCGACCAGATCGACTTCGCGCATCGTGGATAGGATTCGCGCATGCTCTTTGCCCAGATGCCCGACGCCGACCACCGCCATTTTCAGATTGCTCATCGTGTTTCGTGCTCCTAGGCGGCTGCTTTCTCCATGGGCCGTGCCGGCGCCAGCTTTGTTGCGAGTTCCTTCACCAGTTCGAAGTTGTGCGGGTGGCCGGTGCGATAGGCGACGATATGGCCGCGCACGTCGTGCCCCAACAGGGCGAAATCGCCCAGAATATCGAGGACCTTGTGACGCGCCGGCTCGTCGGCGAAGCGCAGCCGGTTGTCGATGGGGCCGCGCCGGCCAAACACGAGCAAATCGCGATAAGTGGTGCGCGGTCCGAGACCTTGCTTGCGTAACTCCAATGCTTCTTCTTCGAGCAGAAAGGTCCGGCAGCCGGCGATGGCTTGCGCGAAGGATTCCGGGGTGACATCGAGCGTGTGGATCTGCGGGTGAATGGGTGAGTGCGTGCCATAGTTGAGCAGGTAGCTGACGCGCAATTCGAAATTCTCGGGCGGATGGAGGGCGATGGCGGCTTCTTGAAAGCGAAGGACGACACTCGAGTTCACAGTCCAGATTGCTTTCTTCGCCGGTTGTGAAACGACGCCGGCTTTTTCCAGCGCGCGCACGAAATCCAAGGACGACCCATCCATTCCCGGCGGCTCGGGCGCGTCCAGCTCGACGAAACAATTGTCGACGCGCAGCCCCGCCAAGGCCGCCAACACGTGTTCGACGAGTCCGATCTGCATCGGACCGTGTCCTAAAGAGGTGCGCCGCTGCGTCCCGCTCACGCATTCAACTCGGGCGGGAACAGAGTAGACCCCACGCTCCGCGTGGGGAAATGGCAAACACCCACGCGGACCTTGGAGACTATGATCGATGCGCATGAAAACGACCCCGGTGTCCACCGGGGCCGGCCTGAAGCGCACCTCTATGTCTTTACCGGTAATGAAGCCGATGCCCGCCGTTCCCGCCGGCTGGCCGATTGTACGTTGCGGGCGATAGCCGAGTAGTCTCACGATGATGTCCTTACGGATGAAGGGGGAGAAAGGGTGAAGGGGTGAAAGGGTGAAGGGGTGAGTAATGAATTGCGTTCTCTAGTCACCTCTTCACCCTTTCCCCCTTTCACCCCTTCATCAACGCCTGGCTGAAACTAGTTCTTGCCGCCGACTCCGGAGGTCGGCACCACTCCGCTCGCGCCGCGGTAGGCGGCATTGAGCGTGTCGGCGATGCCGGTGGAAATGTCGACACCGCCCACGAAGAAGAGCGGATTCGTGCTGCCCAGGTCCATGCCGTTCATCTTGCGGTTGATGTTCATGATCGAGAACAGGTCCTTGCTGTCGACCTGCTCGCCATAACCAAGGACGAGGTGGAACCCGTTGGCTTGGGCATAGCGGGCCGTGGCGTCCGACAATTCCTTGTACAGCGTGACGATCTGATCCTCTTGCCGTTTGCCCACTTTGGTGCGGGCTTCCATGGTGAGGCCTTCCAGCTTGTGCTTGAGCGACAGGAGGTACTGCTGGTAGGAATCGCGCGTCTTTTCGTCGACCGTCTTGCCGTATTTTTCCAGCGCTTCGCCGTACTTTTTCATGTCGGCCTTGATCGCGTCTTCTTGCTTCTTGAAGGGATCCAAGAGTTTTTCCATTTCGTCTTTGAAGGCCTTCGCCTTGTCGTACTTGGAGAAGACGAGGCCCACATTGACAACGGCGACGCGCGTGTGCGTCGGCGCGGTCTGTGTCTGTGCTTGCACGCGGCCGGCGAAACCCAAGGCCACGACCGCCGCCAGGGAAAGAATAATGGTTTTCACGTTCGATCTCCTCTGTTCGTGCGGCAGACATTGCTGTCTGCGGAAAAATTTGAATTTGCATCCGTGGGGTGATATTACTTCTTCTGGAACGACGCCGGCGTGACCGGCGCTTGACGTCCGCCGGCGGTGCGATAGCGCGCGTTCATGGCGTCGGCGACCGCGCCGGAGATATCCACGCCGGGCACGTGAAACAGCGGCGTCGTGCTGCCCAGGTCCATGCCCTTCATCTTTCGGGCGACATTGTTGAGCGTGAACAGGTCCCCTTCCAGTTGTTCCGCGTAAGTCAGCACGAGGTGGATGCCGTTCGCTTGTGCGTAGGCCTGGATTGCTTCTTGCAAGTCGCGGAAGAGGGTAATCACCTGCGCTTCTTGTTTGGTGACGATGAGTTTGGTTGCATGGCGATCGAGATCTTCGAGCTTGCGCTTGTTGGTGACGATGCCCTGTTCGTAGCGGTCCTTTTCCTTGGGATTGAACTTGGGGTCCTTCATGGCCGCGGTCCAATCGAGGATTTCTTTCTTGAGTTTCTCCCCTTCCAGCCGGTAGGGATCCACGGTTTCTTTCAATTCGTACTGATAAAACTTGGCTTTTTCGTATTTGTGCAAGACCTGTCCGACGTTGACGATGGCCACGCGCATTTGCGTGGGGGCGGCTTGCGCCAGCGCCCGGCCGCCGCAAAACGCGATGAGCCAGGCCGCCAGGCTCGCGACGATGACATTCCTCTTCACCGTTCCCCTCCTTGTGTTCCGGGACAGGTTGAAACCCGTCCTACGGATGGTTGCCCCCGAGCCCGGCCCGTATTCCGCTCGGACCTTCCCTCGACCTCGGGCATGACTTTCCGTCCCGATTTCGGAAAGATGAGTGCCGGTTTGTAGCTTAGCCCCAAAGCATGGTCAAGGCCGATTCGGGGAGCGCGAAGCGCGGAGTGTGGAGCGCGGAGCGCAGAGCGCGGAGGGTGGAGCGCGCAGGGTGAAGGGGCTGAGAGAACTTGGCAAAATGGCATGTGTTGGCAGACTGGCAGAGTGTTCCCCTCCGCGCTTCGCGCAGCACTATCCGCGCTCTACGCTCCACTCTCCACCCTCCGCGCTTCCCAACTCGGCCTTGGCCCATAGTGCGGCAATTGCTAACATTTCGCGGCATGCGATTGGCATGGGTGCTAGGCCTGGTTCCGCTTGCGCTATTAGCGCTTGGCTGGATCGGCTGCGCGCGCGGGCCGACGCCGATGACGCCCGTTTCGGGAAAGGTTACCTACAAAGGCCTCCCCGTTCCCGGCGGCGCTATCGTTTTCACGCCGGACACGACGCGCGGCGAATCCGGACGCATCGCGCACGGCAAGATCAATCCCGACGGCAGCTTTGAGCTGTTTACGGGCGACTCGCTAGGCGCCGGCGCGGGCTGGTATCGGGTTACCGTGACTTCCTTTGCCACCGCTTTGTTGTTGCCGGACAGATATCGCGATCCGGACCTGTCACGTCTGGCCTGCCAGATCAAACCGAACCGCTCGAACTCGATCGATTTCAACTTGGATTGAGCATGAACCATTTTCTACAAGGCGTGGCGCGGTCGGTGGCCGAGACCTTTGACCTCCCTGCGCCCATACTCGAGATCGGCTCGTACCTTGTTGATGGTCAGGAGCAGCTCGCGAATCTGCGGCCATTATTCCCCGGCAAGAAGTATGTCGGACTGGATATGCGTCCGGGGCCCGGCGTTGATTGCGTCGCCGATGTGGAACGCCTGCCGTACCGGGACGCTTCCTTCGGCACAGTGATCGCGCTGTCGGCGTTCGAGCACGTGCGGCATTTTTGGAAAGGATTCGAAGAGGTCCGGCGCGTACTCCGGCCTGACGGGGCATTGCTGGTGGCGTGCCCGTTTTATTTTCGCATTCACAATTATCCCGAGGACTACTGGCGCTTTACGCCGGCGGCGCTGGAAACGCTCTTGGCGAGCTATCCCAGCAAGATCGTCGGCTGGCACGGCGCGCGGCATCGGCCCGCAAATGTCTGGGCAATAGCCTTTCGCGAGCGCCGGCCCGCAGTCACGGAATCGGAATTCGCCCGGTACAAGGCGCTTTTGACGCGCTACGCCCGCGAACCGAACGCCTCCTGGACGCGCCGGCTGCGTTACCGGTTGGCCGGGTTTCTGGGCGGGCGGCAGACGTTCGCGCCGTTCCTCGACCGCAATCGCTGGGAGACAGTATGCTTGAATTCGCGACTCGAGGCCAATCAGGAATCACAGCCGCCAGAGATAAGGCAAGTCTGCCCTCGGGCACTAATGTAGTAGGCACACTCCGTGTGCCGTCAGCCGACGACGGCACACGGAGTGTGCCTGCTACTTTGCCGTTTGGCAAACACGAATGTCTGCCCCACGTCGACGTCACCGTCTGCATCGTCAATTGGAATTGCCGAGACCTCCTGAAAGGTTGCCTCCGCTCGTTACTGCATCTGCCGCAGGGTGTTCGACTCGAAGTGATCGTTGTGGACAACGCCTCGACGGACGGCGCCGCAGAAATGGTTGCGAGCGAGTTTCCCGCCGTGCAGCTTGTGCGCAATGCCCGCAATGCCGGATTCGCTCGGGCAAACAATCAGGCTGCTGCACTCGCGCGCGGCAGATTGCTGTTCTTTCTCAACAATGACACCGCAATCCCGCCCGGCACACTGGCCAAGCTTGCAGCTTTTCTCGATCGGCAACCAGCCGCGCTAGTCGTGGGACCGCGCTTGCGCGACGGCGCGGGCAAGGTGCAAGCCTCTTGCCGGAAGCGCCCTACGATCGCCACGTTTCTGCATCGGACGTTGCTCTTGCGCTGGACAGGGTTGTTTCGCAAGCGGTATGAGGAGTATCGCGGCAAGAATCCAAGCACTTTAGCGCCCACCGACGCGGACGTGCTCATGGGGGCCGCCCTGATGATGCGCCGCGCGGATTTCCAGGCGCTGGGCGGCTGGGATGAGGACTTCACCTTCGGCGGTGAGGATTTGGAATTGTGTTTGCGGGCCAATCGCCTGGGCCGAGTCGTCTATTTGCCGGACGTGGAGATCACGCATTATGGCCGTGCCAGCACGCGTCAGCATCCGGCGTACGCCGCGCCCCATATCGCCGCCGGCTTCGTGAAGTACTTTCGCAAGGCCGGCGCGTCGCGACTGGGATTGTTCTTTTACAAACTCGTGCTCACGTTAGATGTGCCGCTGCAGCTTGCGGTGCGGGGCGCACAGTTCGTCATACAGAGTCTCTTCGGACGCCAGCGCTCGGCCGAGCGCAGCCGGAATGCGCTCGGCGAAACCTGGTCCTTCTTACGTCGCGGCCTCATTGCCTTTTGGAGATCGTAGGTCCTGTCCCTCGCTCGCGCGTCGGGCTAGTGTTGGGAATCGTCGGTTCGCGTTTCGTTCATGCCGCCAATCACATGTCCAGGTTCTAGACGATTGAATTGGGCCGCGCGCCTCAGGAAAAAAGAGGTTGTCCATTGATAGTAATTGACCGGGCCCAGTCCTGTGAAATCGATCTGGAGCAAGTCAGCCGCACGCAGCGCCTGCGCGGTTTTCGGATACCAGTCGGCATTGTCGAGCACAATCATTCCTGAATGGGACAGGGCTGCCAGCGCCGCGTCGGCGCAGCGTCGTCGCCAGCGGCCGTCGATGACGATGATGTCCCAGGTTTGACCAGTCTCGGCGAGGGATTGGACATGAGCCTTCTCCTCGGTTCGCAGCATCACCTGCAGATTGTGCGGCGCTTGCGAGGCAATCTCTTTTTGCCAGGATGAATCGTTATCGACGGCGACAACATGCTTGGCGCGCCGCGCGAAGTAAAGTGATCCCTGTCCGGCCCCGAATTCGAAAACCGTTTTGTCGCGCAAATCGATCTGATTCAGATAAGCAATGGCGGGATACGTAAACCAAGGAAGCGGCGCCCCGTCGGCAGCGATCGACTGCTTCGCCTGCGCCGAGCGGCGGTGGCCATGCATCGTTTCGATGAGATGAATGACGTGCAGCAAATGCGACGGGCCGCTTTGCCGCGCGTGCTCGAGCAGTTCCGTGATTTGTCCGGGGTGCAAATCGCGCGGGTAGAAAAGTTTTCTCTTGAGCCCGGACCATTTGCGGGCAACCCGTCGCACCAGTGCTTGAAGACCGCTCATGCGCGCCATGGTGGGAACTATGAGCTAACCTTTGGCATCCAATACCGAGCGGATTGTCTGGAAGCGCGCCCCCTTGGGTCAACCCCAAGTTTGCGATAGCGAAAACGCTGCAATTCGGTTTAGAATCGATGGAGCGCTGCAACGGGAAGGAATCTCACTTCTTTTACGGGGGGATGGATGATGAAGCGCATGTTCTTCGCCATGTCGTTGACCGGCGCCGTAGCCGCTGTGGCACTGGCTTACGTTGAAGCCCCGCACACACTGGGCCGTTGCGTGCACGAATCGACCAACATCGTGCTCGTGCAAGTGGAGCGCGTGAACCGCGAGAAAAACCTGATCATTTACAAGAAGGTCAAGGACCTCAAAGGCAACCACCCCAAAGACGAGATCAAGCATAACATCGGCCAGCGCGGCTTCCACCCGCGCGAATGGCAGAACATCATGAAGTGGGCCGAGGACGGCAAGAAAGCCGTGTTCTTCTACAACGGCGGCGCCAGCGAGACGTGCATCGGCACTTACTGGTATCAGTGCTATCAGGAAGGTGAATGGTGGGGCATGACGCACGCCGAGCCGTATTTGCTGCGCACGTTCGCGGGCGACCCAGAAAAGCTGGCGGCGGCGGTCACCGACATCTTGCAGGGCAAGGAAGTCGTGGTCTCGTGCATGGCGGACGGACCCAAGGACAGTTTCCACAACCGCAAAGGCAAGATGCAGCAGATGAAGGCCAGTCTGAAACTTTTGGACTACGATCCCAAGCGGCAATTCGTCGCTTGGGGCGGCGACGGCGACGACATCCAGGAGTTCAAGACCATGGTGCTTCTCGCCGAATGCAGCCCGGGCTGGAAGTTTCTGCCCGCGGCTATGGGACAAGCCTTTGGCCAGCGTTGGGTCGACACCGGTTTTGATGACAAGACTTGGCGCGCGGGCCAATCCCCCATCGGCTACGGCGAGGAGGAGATTCTTCGGCGCAAGGGGACCGTGATTGGCGAAAAAGGGCAAGCGTTTTACTTCAGGCGCGATTTCAACGTCCCCGGCGAACTGCTCAAACAAAAAGGCGTGATCTTCCGCCTCGCCGTTGCCAGCGACGACAATGCCAAAGTCTGGCTCAATGGCAAGTTAGCGGACCAGGATCCCGAACCGGACCACGAGTTCACCTATTGGAATCGCGACGTTGAACTCGAAGCGAAATGGTTCGTGCCCGGACGCAACCTAATCGCGGTACAAGTGACAAATCGGCCACAAAGTTCCGATCTCTTTTTCGATCTCGAAATCGCGGCGCTGGCGCCGTTGCCGAAAAAGTCGCCGCCAAAAAACCCCGCAGGCAAGGAGTAGTCCGCTACGCTGACGAAAGCGAATACTGAGCCTTTGAATTGCACGAGATCATTCAACACGATAAAATGTCCCCGTGGTCAATCATAAGAAACTGTGAGAGTGCCATGAAGGTTATCACGGATAATTCAATCAAGAACGATCAACTTCTGAAAGCAAGAGTCCGCAGGGCGTGCCAGATCCTTGAAGAAGTCGTCGGATCGAAATCCGATTCGGTGACGGCTGATTGGAGTGTCGCGGATGACGGCACCGGCTTTAGGCTCGTCTATGCAACAATAACTGACTCGTCCGGCAACCGCGCAGAAACGCACTTCCAACCAAACGAATTGGCTAATGAAGACCTCATTTATGCCAAATTCTATAAGAAATGGGGTGATCTCCTCCAACAGCAATCTCACAAACTACTCGACCTTCTCATGGATAAGAACTAGGCTGGGAAGCAGCATGGCCCGCAAGACCGATGGTGAGAAGATAGACGAACTGGAAAAGCTCGTCGCGATGATTATTGAAAGGCTTGACAACGTTCGCGGAGAAATGGCTCATCGAGTACCGCTGGCTGTCGTTGAAGAACGGGTTAACGAGCTGAAAAGGTCGATCGAAGAAACGAGCCGGCGACAGTCTGCGCTGGTGCCGCCCATCGTTGGCGCCGTTGTTGGCGCGACCGTAAGCGCGATTGTTACTTTTCTCCTGGTGCGGCTCTGAAAGCACCAAAGCGCGAGTCCCGTGGGCATTCATAGCTCGCAGTTACTGTCTCACCCACAGGCCCTCGGTCACATTCGTGACGAGTACAACTTCGCCATTCCGATACATGTCTCGTCGCCGGCCAAGCACTTGGCACGACGGCGCCTGCTTACTTACTTCTTCCCATTCGGTTGCCGGCAAAAACAAATACACCGGCACTGGGTAGCGCAGAAACGCGGCCGCGTCGCGCCGTTCGGCGTGATGGCTGACGGTGCGCTGAACGTAGAAGTTCAGGCTTGGCAAGTGTTCCATCTTCAAAGCGCCAATGCGTATGTCGCGCGTCTTTTGGATGCCGTCGGCGCCGGCCACCAAGGGCCGAACGGCTTTGACCTCGTTCCAGGCAACCATGGCCCAAGCCGCCAAGGGACCAAGAAACAGTACGCCGCCGATCAGCAAAGCAACATTGGCGCGTGCACACTGACTCCTCCGCCAGTACCGCCATGCGAAAAACGCCGTGATACACGGGACCAGTCCCAGGAAAGCCCAGGGCGCAAGTCCCAAGACAGCCCGAGAGCGCAACGACTTCAATGGAATAAGCCCGGCGGCGATCGCCAGACCGATTCCGGTCGCGAGGCCGATGCCGGCGAATGAAAGCAGCGCTGCGCGCATGACCCATGCCGCTGGTTTGATCCGGCCGAGTTGCCAGCGCTCCAAGGCGCGGCCGATCAAGAGCGCGCAAGGGACAACGGTCGGCAATACGTAGTTCGGCAACTTGGTCGCGGCGCACGAAAAGAACAGAACATAAACGCCGATCCAAGCCAGCAGAAAGCGATAAGCGGAGGCTTTGCCCGCATCCGTAGCGGCGAGCCAACGCGTATTCCATCTTGGCCGAACGGTCGTGGCGCACGACCAGCCGCCGTACCAGAATGCCCAACCCAGAAAAACGCACCAGGGGGCCAGACCCACGAGCAGCACCGCGACATAGAAGAGTGGAAAGCCACCGTGATTTTCCATCGGGCTCAAGAATCGGCTGGCGTTATGTCGCAAAAAGAATCCCCGCAGGAATTGGCCGTGTGTGTCGAAGGCGACCCACGCATACCAGGGCAGTGAAACCGCGCCCAGGACAAGAATGCTCTCGACGACGCCGCGCTGCCAGAGCAAGGCGAGGCGCCGCTCCCAGTAGAGATAAATGAAGATGACAGCGCCGGGAAGAAGGAACCCGACCGGGCCTTTCGCGAGCGACGCCAGGCCGGCCAAAGCGCCAAGCGCCCAAAACCACCAGCGAGAGCCGGCGGGTTTTCCGCGCTCCGAGTCTGAGCCGCGACCGTGAGGGAGCGAGGCTTCCGATGGGGGCGGGCGTTCCAAAGCGCGAGGAAGGCCGGCCCAGAACAGCGCAAGCAGCGCCACCGAAAACAGATTCAACAGGGCATCGGGATTGGCGAACCGGGCCGCGGCAGTGAGCATCGGCGTGCTGGCGGCGATGAGCCCCGCGAACAAACCCGCCGTTGGACTGAACATGCGCCGGCCCAATTCGTAAGAGACGAGCGTCGTGAGCAATGCCGCCAGAGCCGAGGGCAAGCGCGCCGAGGTTTCGTGTATGCCAAAGACCCGATAGCAAAGAATCTGGCACCAATACAAAAGGGCCGGTTTGTCCGCACGCAGCTCAGCGTTGAACGTCGGCACCACCCAGTCGTCGGCTTCGAGCATTTCCAGCGCGGCCGTGGCGTTGCGGCCTTCGTCCACGTCCCACAAACTCGGCCCGCCGAGATTCGCGAAGAACAAAAGCCCGCACGCCAGGAGCAATAACAGATAATGCCCGGCGCGTCCTGTGAGAATGGCGAACATTCCGTTGTCCCTTCCAGCCAACTCCGTTATGTTTGCTGAGTATAAGTCAACGCGGGAGAATCTCGCGAGGCCAATTCGAGGATCAGGGAATGACAGCGCCGATGTTCGTTGGCTTGGATGTGGGCGGCTCTACGATGAAGGCGGGAGTGGTGAACGACGAAGGCGCCGCCCTCGCCTCAGTCAATCTCCCGACGGAAGCTTATCGGGGACAAGAGTTTGGCTTACAACGCATGTGCGAGACGATTCGCCAAGCCGTCGCCGCCGCCAACCTGCGCATGAAGAACATTGCCGCGATCGGCGTGGCCACGCCGGGCACCATGGACTTAGCGGCCGGCGTTATTCTTGATCCGCCGAACCTCAAGCCCTGGCGCAACATGCCGGTGCGCGAGCATGTGCAGCGCATGTTCGGCTTGCCGACGGCGTTTCAGAATGACGCCAACGCGGCGGCCTACGGCGAGTACTGGGCCGGCGTGGGCAAGGGCGTACGCAGCTTGGTGTTATATACGCTCGGCACCGGTGTGGGCGGCGGCATCATCTTGAACGACAGCATCGTCGAAGGCGAGCACAGTCACGGCGCGGAGCTCGGGCATGTTAAAATCGAAATCACCAATCCACGGCAATGCGGCTGCGGGCGCTGGGGATGCTTGGAAGCGTATGCCAGCGCGACGGCTGTCGTCAAAAGGGCACAAGAAGCGCTGCAGCAGCCCGGTGTGAGGTCCGCACTTTCTCAATCGGGCAACAAAGAAGGAGGTATGACCGCGCGCGACATCTTTGACGCTGCTTCCTCGGGCGACGTGTTAGCCGAGCGCATCGTCCAAGACACGGCGTTCTATCTTGCAGTGGGCGCCGTCAACGCAATGCACACTATTGACCCGGACATGGTTGTCTACGGCGGCGGCATGATCGCGGCCGGCGACACCTTCCTCGATCAGATTCGCAGCCATGTGCTTCAGCTGGCGTTTCCAGTGCCCGCCGAAAAAACGCGCATTTGCTATGCTCAATTGGGCAGCGACGCCGGCTTCATCGGCGCAGCTGCTTGTGCTCGTCAGCTGTGGAAAAAAACAAGATGATTCCAATCACCAAGTGTCCGAGGCTCATCTCTTTGTGAATTCGTCAACTTTGGGTAGCTCTGAACATTGGGCCAAGTCTGGCCGATTGGTCAAGCAAAAAAACCGTCATTTCCCACAGAATTCTCAGATTCTTCGCCCTATAGCCATCAAACACCGTTCCTTTGGTTCAAAGAGTCATGCCAAAGCATAAAAAAATCGCAAAATTTTAGACAGTTGGTGCTTGACGCTGGAAAAACCGCCGATTACGATTAACAGTAGACGAGCCTCTACAGCGCCAGGATTATCTACTCCCAGCCGCAGCAGGTGGTCCTTTCGCTTGGACTCGCCGGGTTCCAAAACAGGAGAAGTGGGATCTTCGCCGGCGTGCTCGGCTCCTTTGAGCCGAAGCGAGTACGTGGGAACCAAGGGTGACACCAGGAATTGGCTCTCTCCCAGAAGGATAGGCGGCGATGTTAGTTCTGTCCAGGAAAAAGAACGAGAGCATTGTGATTAACAATGACATCACGGTAACCGTGGTGGAAATCCGCGGCGACAAGGTCCGCTTGGGCATCGTGGCGCCCAAAGAAGTGCCGGTCCATCGCCAGGAAGTCTTTGAAGCCATCCATGGCAAACCGCCCCAGCAGGACAGCGGTCCTGCCCCCATTGTCGTCAAGCCCACGGAATAATTGCATTCGAATCATTCGAAGCCCTCTTCCGGCAATCGATCGGAAGAGGGCTTTTTTTGTTTCCCTTCGAAGTCGCGGCGGCTATTGTAGCCGCAAACCTTTTTTCCTTGCACCTCGGAGTACGCGCGCCATGAAGTCTACATTGTCAGCGCCGCGCTTGCTAGTTGCATGCGTGCTGTGTCTCTTGTGGGCCCCTTTGGCTCATGCCGGAGAAAACGACCCCATTCCCGGCGTCGGTCCAGCCGGCAAGATTAACAAGCTACACACCGGCTTCAAGTTCACCGAAGGCCCCGCCGCGGACAGCGAGGGCAATGTTTATTTTTCCGACATCCCCAACCAAAAAATTCACAAGGTAGATGCCAAAGGCGTCTTGTCCACCTTTATCGACAAATCCAACCGCGCCAATGGTTTGATGGCGGATGCCAAAGGCCGGCTGATTGCCTGCGAGATGGCCGGCGCGATCACCGCTTATGACCTGAAATCCAAGGAGCGCACCGTCCTCGCCGACAAGCACGACGGCAAACCGTTCAACGCACCGAATGACCTCGTCCTCGACAAGAACGGCGGCATCTACTTCACCGATCCCACCTTCAGCGCCGCCAAGCCGCTGCCGCAGGGCAAAGCCGCTGTCTATTATCTCAGCGTCAAGGGCGATGTAATTCGACTTGTGGACGATCTGCCCAATCCCAATGGCGTCATCCTCTCTCCCGATGAAAAAACGCTCTATGTCATTCCGACCGGCCAGGCGGAAATGATGGCCTACGCGGTGGAAGCGCCGGGCAAGATCGGCAAAGGCCGCGTGTTTTGCACACTGAAGCAACCCGAAGGCAAGAAAGGCGGCGGCGGCGACGGCCTCACCGTGGACACCAAAGGCAATCTCTACATCACGAGCGCCCTCGGATTGCAAGTGTTCAATCCCAAGGGCGAGCTCTTGGGCATCATCCGCTTGCCCGAACAGCCGGCCAACGTCACCTTTGGCGGCGCCGATTTGCGGACGCTCTACGTCACCGCGCGAACGTCACTGTACACGGCGCCGATGGAAGCGACGGGCCATGTGTTTGGAAAGTAGTGATAGTGAATGACCGGGCTAGCCTTGGCGCCCAGGCGCAAATGGTTTGCGCGCACTGGATTTCGACTTCGTCACCAATGCCTGAAACGTCGGATTGGACGTGAGCAACTCGTCCATGAGGGTGTCGTCTTCCTGCGGGTCGAGCGCTTGAATGGCGAGCAGCCGTTGATCGGGCATTTCGACGACGACGGTTTGGCCCGAGTCGGCACACTCATTCAGCGTCTTTCGAAGTTCCGTTTCCAGGCGGCTGAGCGGGATGGTCTTGATGGCCATGAAACTCCTCACCTTCCACAATTAGTTTGTTGCCGGCTTTACGCCCAACGACAAGGATGACGACTTCGTCGCCTTCGACATTATACAGTACGCGCAGATCTTCAGACGTCCGCGGCTCGCTACTATCCGGGGAGAACTGCCATGGCCAAACACCTCACCGAGCGCCTCTACCTTCAAGAAGGCGACATCACCAAGCTCGCTGTGGACGCCATCGTCAACGCCGCCAACACTTCGCTCTTGGGCGGCGGCGGCGTGGACGGGGCCATCCACCGCGCGGCGGGGCGCGAACTGTTGGCCGAGTGCGAAACGCTCGGCGGCTGCCCCACCGGCGAAGCCAAAATCACCAAGGGCTACAAACTGCCGGCCAAACACGTCATCCATACGGTCGGCCCCGTTTGGAACGGCGGCAAGCGCGGCGAGGACGACCTCTTGGCTTCGTGCTACCGCAATTCACTCGCACTGGCCCAAAGCACGGCCTCAAGAGCATCGCTTTCCCCGCCATCAGCACCGGCGCTTACCGCTTCCCCATGGACCGCGCCGCCTGCATCGCCCTCAACGAGATCATGGCCTTCCTCGACGGCAACAAGGAATTCGAGAAAGTCATCCTCGTCTGCTTCGGCCATGATACGTATCAAAGCTATCTCAAGGCTTGGAAGAAGTCCGAGCCGCGACCGCAAGGGAGCGGGTAACTCCGGGGCACCGCTTCCTTACGGGCGCGGCTCGGACATCATCAATTCAAAATCGAAAATCCGATGCGCAACCGCCGTCCCGATGCCATCCGACCTTTGTCCTTTCGCCGCAAGTACACCAAGCAAGCGCCGGGCAGCGTGCTCGTGTCGATGGGGCGGACGACAGTCCTGTGCACCTGCTGCGTCGACGAAAAAGTACCGGATTTCCTCCTGGGCTCGGGCAAAGGCTGGCTCAGCGCGGAATACGGCATGCTGCCCGGCAGCACCCACAGCCGCAAGCCGCGCGACCGCGGCGGCAAGGTCGACGGCCGCAGCGTCGAGATTCAACGCTTGATCGGCCGCAGCCTGCGCGCCGTCGTCCAACTCGACAAGCTCGGCGAGCGCACACTCTGGCTCGATTGCGACGTGCTCGAAGCGGACGGCGGCACGCGCACCGCTAGCATCAACGGCGCTTTCGTCGCACTTATTGACGCGCTGCACTCGGTCAAAACCCTTGGCCCCTTGAGCGACATCGTCAAGGACAGCGTGGCCGCGGTCAGCGTCGGACTCTTAGGCGATGAAGAATTGCTCGACCTGGATTATTCAGAGGATAAGGACGCCGAGGTGGACCTCAACCTGGTGATGACGGGCTCTGGGCAATTCGTGGAGATTCAAGGGACCGGGGAGGAGGCCACGTTCAGCCGGGCCCAGCTGGACCGGCTGCTCAAACTGGGCAAGATCGGCATCGACGCCGTAACCGCCAAACAGAAACAAGCTCTGGGAGCACTTTGGCCTTTCATGACTGAATAGCGGGCATGGTTCACAACCGGGCGGCTTGAGGTGACAGTCAGGCGAGCGTAGTGAGAGGGGGGGGTGTCACCGATTTGCACACAAATTGCACAGAAATGCGA
>JAKEFD010000190.1 GCA_022616245.1 Gemmataceae bacterium | reverse complement strand
TCGGCGCCGATGATGACGGAGTTGTTCAAGGTCACATTCCTGCCGATCTGGGTGCGCACGCCGACCACGCAGCGGGAAATCACCGTGCCGTCGCCGACGACGCAGCCGTCGGAGATGAGGCAATGGTCGACGCGTGCGGCTTTGATGCGGGCGGCGGGCAGATAGCGCATGCGCGTGTAGATCAGGCCCTCGGGCGCGTGAAAGACGAAGGGCGGATCGTCGGCGGTCAGGGCCAGGTTCGCTTCGTGATACGACTTCACGGTGCCCACGTCTTCCCAGTAGCTGTCGAACAGATGGGCCTGGACGCGGTGCGTGTGGATGCTGCGCGGAAAGATCTCCTTGCCGAAGTCGGTCGCCAAGGGCGGCGCGTTGAGGAGGTGAAACAGCGCCTCGCGGGTAAAGAGATAGATGCCCATGCTGGCCAGATAGTTGCGGCCCTGCGGCTCTATGCCGCGCCGCTCGATCCACTCGTCGGGCGTGTGATACGGCGGCAACTGGTCTTTGTCCTGCGGCTTTTCGAGAAAGCCGGCGACGCGGCCGGTATCGTCCAGCCGCACCAGGCCGAACCCCGGCGTCTTGTCGGCGCTCACGGGCAAGACGGCAATCGTGATGTCCGCCTTGGTTTCGCGGTGCGTGTTGAGGATTTGCCGATAATCCATGCGATAGAGCTGATCGCCCGACAGGATGAGCACGTCGCGGCAGCGGTCCTCGTGGACGTAGCGGATGTTCTGGCGGACCGCGTCCGCGGTGCCCTGATACCAGTCGGAAGCTTCGTTGGTCTGCTGGGCGGCGAGGATTTCGACAAAGCCGCGGCTGAACGGATCGAACTTATACGTGTTGGCGATATGGCGGTGCAGGCTGACGGACAGGAACTGCGTGAGCACGTAGATGCGATTGCAGTCGCTGTTGATGCAATTGCTGATGGGGATGTCGATGAGGCGATACTTGCCGCCGATGGGTACGGCGGGCTTGCTGCGGAGCATGGTGAGCGGGAACAGCCGGCTGCCGCGGCCGCCGCCCAGGATCAGACTGAGGACTTCGTGATGCATGAGAGAGTTTTCCCGAAATGCCCATCCTGGCGCAGCAGAGCCGCAGGGTCAAGCGCGAAATAGAAAGTCGCGTTTTCTTTATTTTATCCCTATCTCGACTTTCATGTCGCTCCCAAACTCCCGATTGGAACCTAACACCGCGAAACCGTTTCCAGGATGCCAAGACAAGTCTCGCGTTAGCCCGTACCAATTGGGAGAGCTGATTCTTACCTTCTTGCAATCTTCGTTTGACACAAAGGACAGCACGATTACTCTGAGGATTGATCGATGTCTTATCCAAGGAGGAAGCACATGTTCTCGGCAATTCGTCGATGGTTTGCACGCTCGCCAAAACCAGCATGCAAGGCGAACAGGCGAGTCGTTCTCGGCATTGAGTTGTTGGAGGACAGGGCTGTGCCTGCCTCGTTTGTCGTCAACACACTCGAGGACAACCCAACTCAGCCGCCACCACCTATCCCTCAGAGGCTCAGTCTGCGTCAAGCGATATTGCAAGCGAATGCTTCGGGCGACCCGACGAACAACATCACGTTTCAGTGGGGAATGGGGGGTGTCATTGAGCTAGACACCACCTTGCCGCCGATTGCTGCCAACATGAACATCAACGGCACCGGCGCTGCCATTACCATTCGAAGGGACGGTGGAGGCGACTATCGCATTTTCACAGTCCAAGGTGGTGTTCAATTTGATTTGAGCAATCTTAGCGTCAAGAATGGAAAAGCCAACAACGGTGGTGGGATTCTTGTTCCCAGCGGCGCCACGGCGAATCTTTATCAGGTGACTCTTTGGGATAATCACGCGGATATCAACGGTGGTGGGATCTTCAATGAGGGAACGCTTACCTTAGAGAATTCCACGCTTTACTTGAATTCTGCCGCACAAGATGGCGGGGGGATTCACAACAATGGCTCGCTTCATTTGCAGTTCGATTCGATCATCTGGGCCAATCAGGCAGAGAGAGACGGAGGCGGAATCCACAACGGCCTAGCCGGTACTGCCGTCATCACGGATTCAACCATCCGATACAATTCAGCAGGAACTGCTGCTGCAAATCAAGGAAGCGGTGGAGGAATTTTCAATACAGGAACTCTGCAGATGTCGGACTGCGTCCTATGGGACAACCGGGCAATTCGGCGAGGCGGGGGTCTGTTCTGCGCTGGAGCAGCAATTAGTGTGGCGACATTGGACTCAGTAAGTATGATCAACAACCATGCGCACAACGCTGTTGGGAACAATGGCTTAGGAGGTGGCTTCTACTTTCAAGGCGTCGGGAGTCTGACTATGTCGAACTGCACTCTGTCCGGAAACGTTGCGGATGACCCGATCACGCGCGGTGGATTTGTCGAGGTCGAGTCGTTTAACCTGTTTACTTGGACCGGTCCGGATCCTGATGACCCGATCCACTTTGAGGAAATCTGAGATCACATGACTTTCTACAAGTCCTTGTTTCGGTTCATTGCGAGCGAGAGAACGGACGAGTCAGAAACTGCGCATTTGGTAGCGTAGGAGGGCTCCCTTGATCGGAATTACTTTGCTCTTGTGCGGGCCACTCTATCACTTCGGTCCGGAAACGCGCGAGGCCCGTGTGTTTTTCGGGTTGGTCAAGAAGCTTGATTCGGTGTCGACCGACAAACGCATGCGCCTGCAGCAAGAGTTGAGCAACGAACCGATTGCAATTTGGGCCGTCTTCTGGGGCAGCCGACAGGAAAACCTGGAAATCGCAGTGCCGTGTCTTGACATCCTGGAAAAATGGAAATGGCAAGCCCGGTTGTCGAAAATGGTGTACGACGCAGACGGGGATTTTGATCGCTTCGTCAACACTTACTTTTGCGCCATGGCGCGAGACCCTTCCTTGCTCGAGCGCGCGTCGGAAGAAGCCCGAGCCCTTGACCGCTATTACGTCAAGAAATCGTTCCTGGCTCATCCGAAGGGAATTGCCAGCCTCGCAACGAGCGAGAATGCGGTAGCCACTCCGTTTCACGACTTCCTCGCGTACGTCCAAAGGCGTCAGCCTGTCAGCTTTCATGGGGGAGTTTTGCGGTCCCCGCCCATAGCGGAAAACAAATGCTACCTAGCGCTTTGCGACGGCGTGCAATGTAGGCAGATTACTTATTCGATGATACTGAGCGAGGGCAACGTGAATGTGGATGAGGCCTTTCGGACTGTGATTCTGAGTGGAGCCGACGTTCGAATCGCGTCTGCGAGTTCTTCGCTAATTATTGCTTCGGGCGATGTCAAACTCGAAAGAAACGCGGGTCATCTCTTTGTCATCGCAGGCGGAACGGTGACTGTGCCGCGCGATGCGAGCGCGACATTGTGCATTTCGGCAAGGAAGATCCAAGTGGCGGGTCGTCCGAAACTAAGTATCGCGTTGTTCTTGGATGGGAAGCCCAAGCCGGCGCCGGAACTCTTCGCGTTTCGAGACCTATGGCCAGACTTTGGTCTGGAAGCAGTGCTTCACGAAGGTCGGGTCAAGATCACCAAAGTGAAACCGGGCAATCAAATTGCGGAACTCTTCAAAGAAAATGACGTTATCCTCTCGCGCGCGAAGAAAACTGTCGAGTCGGTTGGGCAGTTTCGACGGTTGCTCGGTCACTCGCGCGATACTGGTCGCTTAGATTTCCAAGTGGAACGGGAGGGACAACAAATGGCCATTCAGGCGAATTGGAAATCTGTGAACATACGGCAGTAGTTGTCGGTCTTACCGCCGTATTGCCTTGAGCGGTCCGGGCGTGGCGACGCGGTGTTCCCAAACGACTCGGCCGCGCGCGTCGATCTCGGCGATGCGGCCGATGTTTTGGCTGGTCACGAGCAGGTTGCCGTTGGCGAGATAAGTCACCGAGTCCGGCGCCTGGAAGTCGATCTCGCGCTCGACTTTGCCCGTGGCGGAAAACTCGACCACCTTGTTGCGCGCGGCTTGTGGAATGAGCAGGCTGCCTTTGGGCGTAACGTCAAAGCCGACGCCGAAGTTGACGCCGAAGCCCGCGGGGAAGCGCGCGGTCTCCTTGCCCTTCTCATCCATGCGCACGACGATGCCGCCGGTCGACAGGCTGACGATGTGGCCATTGCGGAGTTTCTTGGCGGCCATGACGAGATTGCCGGTCATGGCCTTCTGAAAGACGATCTGGCCTTTGGCGTCCACTTCCAGGAGTTGCGTGCGCGTGGC
>JAKEFD010000189.1 GCA_022616245.1 Gemmataceae bacterium | reverse complement strand
GGCCCGAAGGCCTGCGCTGGTGGGACGTGCTCAAATTAACACCTGAACAACTGCGGGAGAAACTGTCAACTGAGAAAAAGCGCGAATGAGAAAGAGCCTGTCAGTGCCAACTCGTGCTTAGGCACACCCCATCCACGGCTAGCACCTGCTAACAATGTTGGCCAGTTTCAAGTCGAAGCGTGCCTCGGCAGGTCGTCATAGGCCAAACCAGGATCGAATGCGTTGTAAGAGCCCCGGCCGCCCTTCGAACTCGAACCAAGTCTTGCCGTCGACGCGCGCTTCGTCGTCGAATCGGACAAAAATGATGCCATTGTGCGTGACCCTCCGTTCCATTGCAGTGCCGGAGTACAATCGAATGAGCAGCTCGTGGCGAAACTGGATAGAATGCCACTGTCCATCTTTCACGGTCCAAATCACAGCGGATACGGCAGATCGTTTTTTCCCTTCTTCGAGCGTCGCCAGGTGTGCTTCCACTTCGGACTTGGTCATGCCCACCTCTATTCGGTCAAACACGCCGCGCGGCGAGTTGGGATACCAAACGAAAACGTCCAGCAAGAACAACAAGACCGGCACGGCGAGGATGAAAGCAACGCCGATCCAGAGCCGCTTCCGTTTCAGGATTGCGAATGACATTTCAGAAACCCAGGGCGACTGGGGAAGATGAGGGCGCTTTCCCGCTCCCTCACGGTCGCGGCTCGGACAGATCTTGCGCTTACGACGGCGCGCCCAGCTTGGCCCGGCTCATCACGGTGTACTCCGGTCCTTGCGGCGTCAGATGACTGCTCATGACATGCACTTCGCGCAGCACGGTTTCCCCGGCCGAAAAACCCTGCTCCTTCTGAAGCGCGGCGGCCAACTTGTCCATCGGCCTTTCGCTTTTGACACGGCCCAACGTCAAGTGCGGCGTGTACTGGCGTTCTTCCCGGCGATAACAGCCTAGCTCCAGAAGCGGTTTTTCCAGGTCATCGTGCAGCGCACAAACTTCCTGCGCGCCTTTGCCGACGCCGACCCAAAGGACGCGCGGCCGGCGCGGATTGGGAAAACAGCCGGCCCTTTCGATGCAGAGCTCGATTGGCTTGTGCCGCCCGGCCACGTCGGCCACCGCCCGGCACACGTCAATCAGCTCGCGGTCTTCCACCTCGCCCAGAAACAGCAGCGTGAGGTGGAGGTTCTTCTTTTCAACCCACTTCACCTCCGCGCCTGACTGGGCCAGAGTTCCTTGGAGCGACGCGAGCCGGTCGCGGATGGCTTTGCCGGTGTCCAGTGCGATAAAGGTGCGAATGCGTGGCATGATGGGTTATGCTGAGTCGTAATTGCGTGCCCGACGCGCGAGGAAGGGACACGCCGCATCCCTCGCTTACGCGTCGGGTTAGTGTACGCTGCACCAACCCGACGCGTAAGCGAGGTCTGTAATTACAACCCTTGCTCGCGCGTCGAGCTCGTGTAATTACGGGCCAACTCGACGAGTGTCCGAACAAAACAACCGGTGCCGCCCGAGTCGCGGGTCGCGGATTCCTTTTCCGCCCAGGCGGGGCCGGCGATGTCGAGGTGCACCCAAGGGACGTTGCCGACGAACTCTTCCAAAAACTTGGCGGCGGAAATCGCGCCCGCCCAGCGTGACCCGCCCGTGTTTTTCATGTCGGCTACGTCGCTCTTGATCATCTCGTTGTACAAGGGATACATGGGCAATGGCCAAGCGCGTTCCCCGGCGGCATGGGCGGCGGCCAGCACGCGCTGGCTCCATTTCTCGTCGTTGCTCATGACGCCCGCAACCTCCGTCCCCAGGGCGACCATGCAGGCGCCGGTCAGCGTCGCCAGATCGACCAGGTGATCCGGCTTTTGATCGACGGCGTAACACAAGGCGTCCGAAAGAATGAGCCGGCCTTCGGCGTCCGTATTGAGCACTTCGATGGTCTTGCCGTTGCGGGCGGCGAAGACGTCGCCCAGCTTCATGGCTTTGCCGCTGGGCAGATTTTCGACCAACGCCATGACGCCGAGCACGTTGACCGGCAGCTTTAGCTCGGCGACGGCCTGCAGGGCGGACAGCACCGCGGCAGCGCCGGCCATGTCGCACTTCATGTCCACCATTTGGTCGTTGGTCTTGAGCGATAATCCGCCGCTATCGAATGTGACTCCCTTGCCCACCAGAGCCAGCGTCTTCGCGCCGCCGCCCCGATAGCGCATGACGATCAAGCGCGGCGGCCGGTCCGAGCCGCGCGCCACGGCAAGCAAGGCGTTCATGCGCTCGGCCTCAAGCCGCTTCTCGTCCCAGACAGTGCATTCTGTTCCGGTAGCGGCGGCGACCTGGCGGGCGCGTTCGGCAAAAGACTCGGGATAAAGATCGCAAGGTGGCAGGTTGACCAGCTCGCGCGCCAAGCTGACCGCCCGGCCCTCAACATCGGCCCGGCGTCCGGCCTGCTCGACGGCAGCGCGCGGCGCACTACTTGGCGCGGCAATAACTAACTCTTTCGGCGCGAAGCGTTCCGGCTTGTTCTTACGGATTCCCGGCCCTTCGCAGCCTTGCTGCAAGCCGACGCCGAGCGCCCAGGCGACGGCTGCCGCGTCCAGGCCGGGCATCTGTTCGGGCAAGCCGATAGCTAAACGGTTGCAGGTTTTGCCGGTGATGGATTTCGCCGCCGTCGCCGTCGCTCCGATCAGGCCGGCGGTGTCGATCTTGTCGCGCTGGCCCAGGCCAACCGCCAAGACACGGGCCGCCTTGACGCCCTTGCAATCAAGAAGCGGCGTCAATTCCTTGGCTTTGCCGGCGATGTCGCCCTTCTCAATGAGCCGGACCAGCGCGCCGCCCAGAGCCTGATCGAGCTCTTGGACGGATGCGCTTGGGCCTTCCTTTTCGCAAAACCCCACGATCAACCAATCCGCTTCGACTTCGGCAAGCGGACCAAAATGGCATGTGATTTTCATGGCGGTGATTGGACTAAGGACGGGTTATCTCTTGTGCAAATTCAACAGCTCTTCCACGTCGCGAACAAGCTCCGGATCCTGCTTGCGAATCTGTTCCAGAAACGCTCTCGCCTCGGGCAGTGGACAATCGACAGTGTAGCGCACGATGGCCCGGCGCATGATGGGCGCGGCATGACTCGGTTTGCGGTATTGCTCCAAAACAAGCTTGGTCATGTCCCAGATTCTCCATTGCCGTAAATCTTCAATCACGAAATCCGCAATGTCCGGATCGGGGATCGCGTCCTTGTATCCGGCAAGGATGTAGGGCCGGGCCTCGGTGGGCTGCCAACCATTGTAGAAGCGCACCGTTCGCAACGCGGCCAAACGCGGAACGACAGCTTGCTTCTTATCGTTCAAGACCGACAGCGCGACTTTCCAACCTTCCTTGGGCCGTGCCGCGATGTAGCCGCCCAAGAGGCCATCCAGCGCGGAGTTCCCATTCTTGAGCGCGACGTCGATCTGCGAACGCAAGAAGTCCACGTCTGTCGCTTGGCCGCAGTTGCCTAGCAGGAATGCGAACAGACTATAGCGCTCCAGCTCCAGTTTCGGCCGTTCCAGCAGCTTGCGCAATTGCTTGGGGTCCAGGTGCTTGGCGACTTTGCCGATTTCCTCGTCTTTCGAGCGGGCAAACTCCAGGAAGGCATCCTCGGCGATGGCTTCCTCGGGATAATCCAGAAAGCGTGCGTAGTAGCGCAGAGCCTCTTCGCGACCTTTGGCCCGCGCCACCTTGCCGCCCTCGAGGTAACTCACTGCGCCATGCGACTGCACCTGCCGGCCCAGATAGACGTCGATCTTCCCTTTGTAAAACTCGCCGAACACGACAAAGCGCGGGGCGTCTTTCTTGTCGAGAACGGGAATGTAACGGTCCAGAACAATCGTCTTCTTGTCTTTCAGGTTTGGATCGGGCTTCAGAATCTTCTCGATGTGAAATTCGGTCGTGCCCTGACCCAAGCCGCCGCCCAGCTTCGGATTGTCGGCAAAGCCATAGAGCACGAAGCCAGCGCGGTCGAACTCGGCCCCCATGGGTTCCTTGGCGACGGACGGGCAGAAACTGCACGGCCAGACGGGGCCGGCAAAAGTGCAGATGGCTAGAAAAAGTAAACCACAGCCAAGAATGCGTCGCGCCATGAACAACTCCTTCTGTCCACCTGCGTTTATTGAAATAGATAGTGACGAACGCCGGGTGGCATGCCTTGGCGGCTCGTGTGCAAGGACTGCGAACCCGGTACCGGCACCGCCAAGGCATGCGCAAGCGCCACGCGACCTGGCGCATTTGCATGCTTTCGCCGTGCCGATCCAGGGTTGACTTCGTTGCAAAGGATCGGCGAAAGCATGCCACCCGTCACATAGCTCCTTTTACTCCATCCGCGGTTACTTTGTTTTTGGCGGCGGAGGCGGGGCCTGCACGTCGTCTTCCAGCTTCAGCAATTCCTCCGTGTCCTTGACCCAATCGGGATCGCGAGCGCGCTGCTGTTTCACGAAGGCCGCGGCCTGTGTTTGCGGCGATTGCAGTGCGAAGCGTAAAACGGCGCGGCGCACTACCGGGATATCATGGGTCTTCTTGCCGAAAAGGTCCAAAATGCGGTCGGTCAATTCCCAGCGTTTCCACTTGCGCAAATCCTCGATGCCGAAGTCGGCCATGTCGGGCTGGTCGAGAATCAGCGTCATGCCTTTCACCAGCGGCTCCTTGCCGACGAGGTCGGGCCGCTGGTCCCACAGAAAGCGCATCGTCCTAAGAGCGGCATAGCGCATCAAGAATTCTTCTTTGTCGTCTTTCACCAGTCCCTGAATATAGCTCCAGGCTTCCTTTGGCTTGAGCATCACATAGGCCGCCAGCAGGCCGTCGATGCCGGAGCCTTTGCGTTTTTCCGGATCATCGATCATCGAGCGCAACAGCTTGGCGTGTTCTTCGCCGCCGCAATGGCCCAGGAGCGAGGCATAGAGGCCATAGCGGTAGGGGGCGGTCTTCTCGTCGCGCAGCCAGCCGGCGATGACGTCCGGCGGCAGCTTCTTCGCCATGTCCTTGTAGTCGGCGTAGTCGGCCTTGGCGTATTCGCGATAGGCGTCGATGGCGGTTTCGAAATCGGCGCTGTTGAGGAAGTCGAAGCAGTAGCGCAGACGCTCGGGCTGCGACTTATCCTTGAACGTGACCGCGCCGGACAGATACTTCACGAGATCGCTGCCGGGCTGCAATTCGACGCCGCGGTAGGGATCGATCATGCCTTTGTAAACATCGCAGAAGACGAGAAACTTGTTCTTGTTCTGGGCGATGTAGCGCGGCAGTGTGATGGTCTTCTTCCCCTTGATGATCTCATGCGACTTGAGCACAGTTTCGATCTGGAATTCGGTGGTGCCGCCTTCGAGCGAGCCGTCGAACTTGGCGTTGCCAAACGTACCGACCATGACCATGGCCGCCTGAGCGAAATCGCCGACGAGGGTGGGGCCGCGTTCTTCGGAGCAGAAGGGACAACACAGGGCGCGTGCGGAAATCGCCCACGACGCCGTCGCCAGCACAGCCGTGAACACGATGCCCAAACTGAGTCGTTTCATCGCAGCACCTTTGGAGAAAAGCCAGTCGAACTTGCCCGACGGCGTTTATTATGGCTGGAAGAGCCGTCGCTATGCAACGGAGAAATCAGAGAGCCTTCAAAAGTACGTCTGCCGCCCGGTCCACTTCTTCCTCGGTCGTGAACCGGCCTACGGTCAGCCGCACCGCGCCTTTGCCGATTTCCGGCGGCACGCCTATGGCGCACAATACCGGCGACTGCGACACTTGACCTTCATGGCACGCCGATCCGGTCGAGGCGGCGATTTGGGGCACTTTCTGCAACAGATCAACGCCGACCGCGCCGACAAAGTTGACGTTCAAAGTATTGGGAAGGCGCCGCTCCGGATGGCCGTTCAAAATGATCCTTTCACCAAGACTCGCTTGCAGTCTTTGGAACAGCCGATCGCGCAAACTGCGAATGCGTTCGGTCGCTTGCGGCAGCGCTTGCCGGGCAATGTCGCACGCTTTACCCAGGCCGACTATGTAGGGAAGGTTCTCCGTGCCCGCACGACGGCCGCCTTCATGCCCCGCGCCATGGATCAAAGGTTCCAGCTTCACGCCCGCGCGCACATAGAGCGCGCCCACGCCCTTGGGGGCGTATACCTTGTGCCCCGCGATCGACAGGAAATCTACTCCCAGCTCATTTACATTGACGGCGACTTTTCCTAGTGACTGGGCGACATCGGTGTGCACCAGCGCCCCGTGCTCCTTGGCGATACGTGCGATCTCCCGAATCGGCTGCAGCGTGCCGACCTCGTTGTTCGAGTGCATGATGCTGACCAGCGTCGCCGGCAACGCTTTTCGCACCGATTCCGGATCGACCAAGCCGAATCGGTCCACGGGCAGGATGGTGATCTTGCAGCCGAGGCGTCTGAGAAAGTCGCACGGTTGCAGCGTGGCCGGGTGCTCGATGGCGGACGTGATGATGTGTCCTTTCAGCCGGCCGAACCATTTTCCAAGCAAACTTTGCGCTTGGACGAAGATTGTTCCCTTGATCGCGTGGTTGCTGGCTTCGGTCCCACCTGATGTGAAGACAATTTCGTCCGGCTGCGCGCCGATGAGGGCCGCGACTTGAGTCCGGGCCTGTTCCACCGCGGCGTGCGCGGTCTTGCCGTAGTCATGCGTGCTCGACGGATTGCCGAAGTGTTCACGCAGATACGGCAGCATGGCGTCCACGACGGCGGGATCGAGCGGGGTGGTGGCGTTGTAGTCGAGGTAAATTGCAGACATACTCTAGTTCCTAGTTCGCAGGACATTTGGACATTGATTATAATCACGACTGTGACTTGAACTCAGGGGAGATTCAAATGGCGATAGAAGTTGAAGCGATATATGAAAATGGCGTGCTCAAACCGGACAAACCAATTCCTCTTCAAGAGCAAGAACGTGTCATAATTAGCGTCAGGAAGATGGGCAGCCGGATTCGACAGAGTTTTGGCCTTATCCAGTGGACAGGATCCCAAGAGGACCTCGATTACCTCCTTGGCCCGGACAATCACCCGTGGGTAAACCAATGATCTTCAGCGGCTTGGCTTCTGGTTCCTCGGTTTTCCTTGATGCCAACACGTTGATCTACCACTTCACCGGACATCCAACCTTTGGTCCAGCTTGCACTCAGTTGCTGGAGCGAATTGAGAACAACGATCTTGTTGGATTAACGTCGGCCCATGTCGTAAGCGAAATGGCCCATCGTCTCATGACCATTGAGGCGTCTGTGCTTTTCAATCGCACCAGCCAGGGCATTGTCGCTTGGCTACGTCGGAATCCCAGCGAAGTTCAACGACTCCAACGCTATCGCCAGGCGATCGACGAGATGAATGCCGTGCCGGTCCAAGTTCTTGCGGTGACTGGACCTCTCGTTTCACGCGCCGCGGACTTCAGCCGACAATTCGGATTGTTGAGCAATGACGCACTGATCATTACGATCATGCTGAACCACGGATTGATGAATCTTGCCAGCGGCGACGCCGACTTCCACCGCATACCAGGAATCACACGATATGCACCAGTATGAGTCGTCCACACGCCTCCAACAATGTTGTAAAACAGCCCCAAGTTGAGTTTAATCACGTGGTTCCGCGGGTCTTTCGTCGGACTGCGGGGCCGGGGTTGATGAGGAAGC
>JAKEFD010000188.1 GCA_022616245.1 Gemmataceae bacterium | reverse complement strand
TCAGACATATCTGCTGACTCCTGACCTCTGACTCCTGACCTCTGACTCCTGACCTCTGACTCCTGACCTCTGACTCCTGACCTCTGACTCCTGACCTCTGCTACAGACTCTTGACACGTCGCGTCTTTGGGCTGATTCTATAATATCGGTTCGTTTATATCACCTGTTTCCATGCAAGGGAGACGTGCCATGAACGATGCACCGCGCGATTCTCAGGATGCCCCACCCCGGGACAATGAGTACCAGGACCCGCAGTACCATGACGAAGACTTGGAGATTCAAAACGACGAACAACCCCATAGCGCCCACCGCCATTTACCCAAACGCAAGACGCGCTGGCCGCAACCCAAGCGAAGATACGTGGAGGATTAGCTACCAATGATTCGTTTCACGCTCGCTGAATCGAGAAACCGAGGCCTATGAGACCAAACGCCGTCAAAAAACTCTTAAAAGAAGGAAAGCCCGCGGTCGGCACCTGGCTGTCGCTTGGCAGCATCACTGCCGCCCGCTTCATGGCCCGCGCCGGCTTCCACTGGCTCACCGTGGACATGGAGCACAGCCTGGTCGACTGGGAGACCGCGACGCACATGTTCGCTTCTATCGCCGACGCCGGCTGCACCGCGCTGGCGCGCGTGCCCTCCAACCGCCACGACCACATCAAGCGCGTCCTCGACAACGGCGGCCACGGCATCGTCGTCCCCATGGTCAACAGCCGGCATGAAGCCGAGCAAGCCGTCGCCGCTTGCCTCTATCCACCAAGGGGCAACCGCTCGGTCGGCGGCAGCGTCCATGCCCTTAACTTCGGCTGCTCGGCGAACGAGTATTACGCCCACGCCAACGAGCAAATCGCCATCATCCTGCAGTGCGAACACATCCAATCTGTTGAAAACGCCGACGCGATTTTCTCCGTTCCAGGCATCGACGCCATCTTCGTCGGCCCGAACGATTTGGCGGCCAGCATGCGCGGTAAAGACGGCAGACCGCCCAGCGGCGAAGCCACGAAAATGGCTCTCGACCACGTGCTCGCCACGTGCAAGAAATACGGCGTGGCCGCCGGCTATCACTGCGGCTCGGCCGACGAGGTCAATGCCCGCATCGCCGATGGCTGGCAGTTCTTGGCCATCACCAGCGAGCTCAAGATGATGCTCAACGGCGCGGCCCAGGAAGTGAACAAACTCGGCGTCGGCGGAGCGAAGGTGGAGATGGCGAAGTACTAGACCGGCGATTCTTCACTCAATCACAGAATCCGTTTGCAATTCTGCGTAGTCGCCGTTAAATTACTCACTTGCACGGCGGTTCCATTTCATTCGGTGGATCCCTACAGACAATGTTAGCCACGGGAACGTACATAGGCCCTTACGAGATTCTTGCGCCGCTTGGGGCAGGCGGCATGGGGGAAGTCTATCGGGCGCGAGACGGTCGCTTGAGGCGGGAAGTGGCCGTCAAAGTATTGCCGCATCACCTGGCGAAGAATCCCGAGGCCTTGGCGCGTTTTGAGCGTGAAGCAAGAACTGTCGCAGCTCTGGCGCATCCCAACATTCTCGTGCTCTTCGATTTCGGCATGGAGCTCCGCATGGCTCGTTTTCCGGGTCGCGAGTTGCGGGACCGCTCGGGCTGCGGTAGCCTGAGGAGTGATTGCTGGCTCCAAAGAAAACACTCCAAGAAACGCTGCTGCCGCGAAAACGATGATGTTCCCGGATCCGCGTGCTCCTTGCATAGTCCATCCACTGCCACCAGCGCCGTGTTTCGTCGGCCGCAACGCGCAGTTGGCGCAGTTGCATGAGCGCTGGAAGTTCGGCCTGCGCGGCGTCGTGGCGCTGGTGGGACTGGGCGGCGCGGGCAAGACGGCCGTTGCGGCTCGCTTTCTAGAGGACTTGCTGAATGCCAACGTCCAGCCGAGGCCGCGCGGCTTGTTCGTGTGGAGCTTCTATCAAGAACCGGACGCGGGTCGGTTCCTGCAGCGGCTCTACGAGTATGTGGCCGCCGATCGTGCGCCCGACGAGAGTGCCAGAGGCATGGGCCTGTTGCATCTGATATGCGCCGCGCTCAGCCCGCCGCCTCACGAACGGATCGTAACCGCAAGTCCACCGCAGGCTTCTTCACCCGCAAGCATCGGTCCCCAATTGCTCGTGCTCGACGGTTTGGAACGCGTCCAGAAAACGAGCAGTAGCGGCTTCAGCTTTGGACAGGTCGAAGACCCTTTGCTTCGCGCGCTCCTCATACGCATTGCCGAAGGCGTCGTCGGCAATACGGCCGCGCTGGTCACCAGCCGATTTCCGCTTACGGACTTGCAAGGGCTCCAATCCCCTCTCCCTCCAGGGCGCGGTGAGTTGGCTCCAGGTTGTTGGCAAATCGAAATCGGCGGGCTCGATCAAGACGCGGCCATGTCCCTTTTGCGGCAACGAGATGTGAAGGGCAATGAGTCCGCGCTGTTCAAACTGGTTGAGTCCTATGGCGCACACGCCTTGACGCTGGATCATCTCGGCGGTCTCATCGGCGCCTTTCTGGATGGAGACCCCGGACGCGCTCCCGAGGTTGGCGCGCTGGCAGCGCCCGAAGGCGACCAGCAAGCGCTCCGGTTGACGCGCTTGCTGCGCGCCTATGAAAAGCACTTGCCGCCGGCTGAACTCGCGCTGTTGTGCCGGCTTTGCCTCGTGCGTCGCAGCACGAGTGTCGAACAGATCGAGCAATTGTTTCTCTGCACTCCCGTCCTGCATGCGCGCTTTGTCCGGGAGATTCCCGACATCCTGCGCCGCGCTTTAGGAGTGGAAGAACAGCTCGGAGCCGAAGAGACGCTGGAATTGAATAATTCGATTCGGGACACCGTCGAGCAAGCGTTGTCCGAATCACCGCTGGCAGGACCGGAGAGTGCATTCCGCCGGGAACTCGTCGCCATCGTTGAGGATGTCGTTGATCAGGTGAAGAAAAACGTGGCGATCGACTTTGGCGAGTTGGCTCGCTTCTATGCCGACAAAGACCTCGATAGTCCCACGGACCTGCTGCCTCTTTGCGGGCCGGACCGCGCCGGCTTGCGCGCATTCTACACTCGATTCGCAGAACTCTCTGAACACCCTTTGATGCCGTGCCCGGACATTGACCCGGCTCTTGAGAAGGCGTTTGCGACGCTCGGTTACAGCTCGAAGCCTCGCGCACAGCCAACTCAGGTCGCCGGTGAGCTGCAAACGCACGATGTGTTGCAGTCATTCCAGTCGGTTCAACGCCGGTTGCGTTATTTAGCGGGCAAGCATAGCGCATTGCGGCGCGTGCGCGAGCTGTGCCGCCGCGCGCAACGCAAATGGGCCCTGTCGGGTCCACTCGCCGAGCTGGAAGCCGGCGAGTTGCGCCGTGCGCTGGACTCGCTGGTCGCCCGGCACTTAGTGCTGCGTGAGGCGGATGGCGCTTTCAACGTCCATCCAGCGGTGCGCGATCATTTCTACCGAGTCGCGACGATGGTGCAAGCGGAATCCTGGCACGATTTGCTCCGCGAACAGTTGGTCAGCTTGGCGCAACGCCCGGGAGTGCGCTGTCCAGAAGACGGGCCTACTCTCGATCTGGTCGAGGAGGCCGTTTATTACGCGCTGCAAGCGGGCCGCACAGAAGAAGCGTGGCGGCTTTACAACGATTTGTTGGGCGGGGTCCGTCAGCTGGCGTGGAAGCTCGGCGAAGCAGCCCGCGGCTTGCGCATCCTGAAGGAGTTCGATCCCTGTCCGGATCGCTGGGCACTCGGCTGGTTTTTGCGTGCTTTGGGTGATTTGGAAGAGGCGTATCAGCAAAACACGCTGGCGTATTTCCGCGCGGACATTCGCCTTCTGCAAGGGCGCTTGCCGCAAGTTGCCGCGGAAGGTGATGACGCGCGCACCGCCATTGCGGAGTTTCTCATGGGTCGGATGAAGGGCGTCCCTCCCGATCCCCTCGGCTGCACGGTGCCGCGTGCGCAGCTCTTACTGTACTTGCGGCGTTCCGCGCCTGGACAGGGCGCCTCCCGGGAGCAGCTCTATCACGACATCGGCTGGGAAGGCTATCGCGCGCGCATCCTGTTGTTCTTGGCCGAAGCCGCCCGGCGGGGAGGTGATGAGCGCCTGTCACGCCAGCACCTTCAGGATGCTTCCCGCTGGATTCTGCACTCCGGCTCGGTCGAACATCTGTGCGTATACCATTTGATGCGTGCGCGCCTGCTACGGACACGGTTCGATTTCGAGTCAGCGCAACGTGCGCTCAGCGAAGGAATACCGTCGCGCGCCAGTTCGGTCTGGGGTTGTATCACATCGAGTTGCTGTCGGAACAGGCCGAGCTGATGCTGGCCGAGGGCGATGCCGCTGCTGCCGAGCAGCCGGCGCGCGAGGCGCTCGAACGTGCCAGCGCTTGGAATTGCGATTTCGTATGGGGTTGCGCCGAAGCGGGTCATCTTCTGGGACAGGCGCTGATTGCGCTCAAGCGCTTGCCGGAGGCGAAAGCGATCTTGTCGGACACATTGACCTTGCGCCGACGGATTGACCGAACACTTGCTCGCGCGGCTGACACGCTAGGTCAAGTGTCGTCTTCCGTCATCATTAATTCCCAAAGCTCATTCTGGTGTAGCCAAATGGGATCGGCGTTTCTGGCGATGAACTCGTCGACGGGCAAACCCTCAATCAGCTCTGGGCGCAGTACCCGCTTTTGCTTGCCGTTCACGAAGATCATCATGTACTTTTTCTTGCGCTCGCGCCGCGCCCACTTTTCGGCGGCGGTCCGTTTGCGTTTCCATTTTTTCATGCGCATGCCTCACGCGTGAGTTGCGCCTCGGCAGGCAGCCGCGATTTGCGCGATGGGATAGCCGTGTATTACGACGACTCTGCCCGAGCGCTCGCTCACCACGAACGCATCGTTGTCGATGGAAAAATCTGCGGTCCACTCGATGGCAAACGTTTCGGGAGCGTCCACGATCCGGTACGATTGCTGCTCCCCTTGCCGGCACAGGCGCAGGGCAAAACTGTCGTCGGCATCCAGGAGCCAGGCATCCCGAGACTCGGTTGAGAACAATACCAGGGTGCCGAGGGTCACGATGCGCGCGTCCGCCGCTTGAGCGCGTTGGATGATGTATTGGACTTCACCGTGAATATCGGGTCTAACGAAACGCGCACTGACTTGCGCTTGTCGCGGACGCTGGCGCTCGCGTTTCCCTTGTCGCCGTCGCAGCTCCTGCTTAGGCTCTTCGCGTCCTTTCTTCGAGGTTGACATCGGGTTCCCTTCATGCTTGTCGCTATTCGCCGGCGCTGGCTGCGTTTGCTGCATTCGGTCTTACCCACCGCGGAATCTCGTCCTCGGCGACGAGCACGCGGATCGAGCGCGGCTGGCCGGGTTGACGCAGAATCAATTCCTTCTTTTCCAGCATCTTCACCATCTGATTCACCGAAGCGGAGATCGCGGCGGCCCTGTCAGTTTCGCCGCCATCGGCGGGCGGATAGCCGTGCACCGTGGTGTAGGCGTGAATGTACGCCAGATAGCGGCCTTGCGTCGGCGTGAAGACTGCCATGAGAGTCCTTTCTTGAAAGGGACTTTCTCGGATACTATACGCTTGCGACGCCGGCGCGTCCTTACCACAGTTCCGAGCTGTTTATGCGTCCATCGTCGCGCGGTTCCCAAGATGACTTGAAGCGGATGAGGTTGTCATTCGGCAAATTCTGCAGGCCGTTCAGCATGGCGCGGCTCAAACGCGCCTTGCCGCGGCGGACGATCGCTACATCGAAAAGTTGTTGCCGGTGGGACAGGTCCGTTCCGGTTCGACCGCGAGGACTACTTGGATTGGGGTGGAATTGCAACGTGGCTGGCCAGAACAATGCGTTCCCGCCAGCGGAGGTGAAAGTCTGGATCGAGCAGGTGAAGATTCATGTCCTTCTTGCAAATGTGAACGCCCTCTCGAAACACCCAAACTTCAGAATGAGGGTAGTTTTTGGCTAGAGGAACATGCCTTGGCTCCAGAGTGAACGCAATTATTCCAGCCTGAATGATTTCTCGATCAGGCGGGATATCCCTCACAACGAAGTAGATCACTCCCCAGCCCCGGTGATCTTCGTGAAGAAGCAGCCACTCGGGCCTCCCATACTTGCCTCGCCCAACCGACATGTCGGGGAGTTCCACAGCAGCGACCGACGGTTCATCTCCATCAAATGATTCGGGCGGGACCCTTCGATAAAGCCTTTCCTGGTTTTCAAACTCATTATCCGCCACTCTTTCGAGCGCCATCATTTCAGGAGGAATCTCTGCCATTGAGATAGTCCTTGGCTTTCGTTATTAGTCGTCGGAAGTCCTCAACACTTGGCGCAACGGGCATGGTCTGCATTTTTCCCGAACGGTCGGCGAACAGACTGTGCACCGTTTCGTTGTTGTAAAATTCTAAGTATACTTTTCGGTTTCCCTGGCGATGTGTTATGCCCACTCCGCCCATTACGGATGGTTCGACGCGCTTCGGTTCAAAACTCTCACGCTCGGCAATTTGCAAATACCGTCGCGCTGCGCCAATTGCTGCCTGGCTGGGTGTCGGCGCGTCGTAGCCGTTCCAGCCTTCTTTAAGCGTCTCAAACTTATTTAGTTCGAATTCCCATTTGCCCGGGGCCCACACTATGTCGTTTGTGTCCGGCTGTCCAAATCCCGCACTCTCGCCCTCGCAAGGAATTTCGGCCGCGATCGGGTCCCTGAGCCGCGATACAAGCTCCATGGATGCCGCGCTGATACCCTGGAGCACAATTAAGACTCTTCGTCCCGGCCGCTTGTTGTTCATGGACTATCTCCGCATTCGGCAGTTTCGACATTGTCTCCGTGTTCAGCAATATCGATGCCGAGTAATGCCAACTCCTTGAATAAGCGAGGAATAGAATCGCGCGGCAAGATTCCAGTTCTCTCCGGCGCGGTGTTGATGTCCAATTCGAGGGCGGCGTAGCAGCGGTCGGGCCACGTGAAGGTCTTTCCCGTTTCATTCACGATTGCAACATTCATTCTCGACCAGGTCGACAGTCGATTGATGGGCAAACCGTCAACAATGTCCGAGTTTTCCTTCCGCCTGTTGATTTGCAAAAGAAAATCATTTGGAGGCGGGTCCAGAGTCACCATCGGAAGGTGAGCGGCCAACACTCGATAGGCATCTTTCGCCGTCGCAGCAGGTTGAAGCAGTTTTGCGGAAAAGGCAAGGCGGAGAAGCGGTGGGCACGATGTCTTCAGCCAGGGGTCGAGCAGGGCTGCGAACCACTCAAGTTTGTCTCGAATCGGCCCATCGAATGTTGGAAAATTCCCCGACTCGTCCACGACTGCCGGCGGTCGGGCTTCCCAAATAACTCGCTGGAAATCGACGCTCAGTGTGAGCCAGGCGCCCTGAAAGCCGCCCCGGTCGTCGCGACGATCTTTCTTGCGAACACAATCTTCTGGTTCGTCGCCCGTCAGGTCCTTCCACCAGGTCTGGTCACGCAAAACCGCCGGACTGTCCGGAAAGGCGATGAGGCGAACAAACTCGACCCGCCAAGCGGAAGCTTCCGGCAACGGATTTTTCTTGGGCGCGTTCATGTCTTTCTTCCGCGAGCAAGCCCATTGAGATCTATCTGCACAGTCCGCGCAGGACGACTTGTGAGTCGTGCGGATGATTGGATTATATCGCGAGTCGCAGCGATTGTGGGCATCGATGCGAAAAACGCGAGACTCCGCTCGCGGCAACATGCCCTGCAGGGTCGGGCCGGCCTGATTGCGGCTGTTCACTTACTGCTCGGGTCAGCTCTTTAGCGTCCAGTCGTCGAACGGCTTGAAGCGGATGAGTTTTGGTTCGCCGAATCCTGCAAGCCGTGCGGCATCGCGCGGCTCAACGCGTCGTCCCTTTGGCCGGCGATTGCCACGACGAGTAGTTGTTGGCGGTGAGGTCGCGAAGTATTCAGCAGTGCGGAAGCTCGCATACTTCTTCGGCAGCGCCACGTTCTGCGAATAGCGCGATTGCCTCGCCACGTTCGAGTTGCGTGTAGAGTTCTGGCTCTGCCATTTGTTTTGGGTTATCTTTTTGTCGACGTATCGAATGCTTCAGAACGTTCTATTTCTTAACGGTTACCCTTACCTTACCATTCCCGGCGACTGCATTCCACTTTGGCATTACATCTGCCCAACCCACTCACGCACAATTCGCTCCAGCGCCTTCCGCTTCGTTTTCACCTCCTTGCCGTCGGCGAACGTCACCAGGCAGCGGTCCTTGGCGAGCCACTCGACGAGGATCACGCCACGAGGCTTGACTGACCGAAGGTCGCTGCTAGGATTCATCTAAGTCAATGGAGTTTTGGGCCATGACGATTAACGGCCATATTCGCAACGGTGTTGTGGTCTTGGATGAAGCGACGCCGCTTCCCGATGGAACGCCGGTGCGGGTTGAAGTGATGGATACGGCTCAAGAAAAGGTCCAACAGGCTGCGCGGCGTCAGGGCGGGCAATTCGCCGGACTAATCTGGATGGCGCCCGATTTTGATGAATGGCCCGAGGATTTGCAGGAAGCGTTCGGGATGAAGCCATGAAGCTTCTTCTTCTCTGGTGCCTTTCCGATCCCAAAATCTTCACGCCGCCAGCATGCATCTCAGCCCGGTTCACCGGGCTTTCGCGCAGCGTCTAGGCCCGCCGTTGACGGCGGGGGCACGTGCTGGAATAATCCCTTCAGCCCCGTTCACGGGGCTTCTCGGTGTTCGGCTTCAGCCTCTTCCTCACGCGCGATACGCTCCAATTGATCCACGGTCTTGCCGACGCGGTGATGCTCCTTTTGATTCTGAATAAGCTGTTTAACCCACGGCAAATCCTTCGTGCCGAAACTGACCACGCCATAGCCCGCTTGCCATTCCAGGATCTTGCGTTGACCGCCGAGCTTCTGATTCACCTCGTGCGACGAGGCGCCTTTGATTTTCCAGATGAAATCGCTGATCAGGATCGTGGGCGCGATGCTGACGGCCATGCCAATTCAGCTCCCCTCGCCCTCAGGGAGAGGGGCTGGGGGTGAGGGTGTCGCCGATTTCGTGAATGTACCCGCCCGGCCAGTTGATGATCTTGCCGCGAATGTAGTGGAAGACGACGGCCTCGACCTGAGCGGTCAGGAGCGGGCGGCTGTCCTTGACGTGCCAGACGAAATGAAGGTTGATCTCGCTGTAGTAATTCTGCGCCATGATGACCCCGAAGACGATGGCTGAAGCCGAACACCGAGAAGCCCCGTGAACGGGGCTGGAGGGATTTTCCCGGCACGAAAACCCGCCGTCAACGGCGGGCCTAGACGCTGCGCGAAAGCCCGGTGAACCGGGCTGCAAACCGCTGCATCACAGGTCGCGTCGAAAGAGGCGGATTCCTGCTTCGTCCTCCAAGGCGCGACAAATGTCGCGCGTTCGCTGTTTGAGGAAACGGTTGAATCCTCGCCTGACGTTTCGCACCCACATGCCACTGTCCTCTTGAATCGCGAGCAAATGTCTTGCCATTTTGCGCTTAAAATACGTGCCGGACTCGCGGACCTCCCCAAGATACGACCGGGGGCGACGCGCGCCGATCATTTGATTCTCATCGGCGGTCAGGAGGCAAATGTTGCAAATACTGTTGTAAAGATTCGCTGGGATGCCCACGCCAATCAGGACGGCACGAGGGAACACGTGATGCCGGTCTTTGCGATTGGCGCTGGTAGCGTAATGGTCGAGTGGGATTTCATTCAGACCGTTGTCGAGAATGCTCACCGGCCTTCGACGGAGCAACATGCAGTAGAATGCCGATGTTATCCCCGTCCGGGAAGCGAATTGCGCTTTGCGGATGTCGACTTCGTCCACCTCGGGTGTGTACGAAAACCGGGCGTTCGCCTTTCGTGCCAATCGGCCAAAAAACCGCAGATCGTCGGGCAAACACCGCAAGAAGTTGCGGCCGGAGTATCGACCGCCCACGGTAGTTGCCCAAAACCACTTGCGAATCTGTTCCTTTTGCTTGGCACTCGGGCCCCGACGCTTGTTCCAGAAATAAAAGCAAGCCAACATCGCTATCATATAGTCCGAGTAAAGATAGTCGCGGCTCAGCACTTTGAAGTTATCGCGCAAGTGGTCAATTGCCTTGCCAAAGCAGACGCCCAGCCGATGCCAGTCTTTCGCAAGCGCCTTCCGTAGACGGTGGTTGCTCTTGGTTTCACGTTGCAATTGTTGCATCTTCTGCTGAAGTGCGCGACCTCGTGCCTCCTTGCCGCCACGCACAGCCACCATCGCGAAGACGATGGGCATTTCGGGAATATGCCCGAAACCGGCGTCAACATGTTGTCGGACTTCGTCTCGGATATCGCGAAGGTCCAAATCCTCGGCCTTCGTGAAGATTGCGTCGGCCGTCGTGATTTTCATTCCCTGAGTGTTGATCCTCAGAAACGATTCGCGGATCGCGTTAAGCTTCGCCTGAACGAACATGAGATGCACGGGAAAGTCTAATACGCGCTGACGGCACTTGCGTACTCGTTCCCGAAAACGTGGTCCTAAGTGACTGAGCCGGCTCTTCCATTGTGGGTGCAGAATGTCCGCCATGGACTCATATCGGTTCAACAGCGGCCTGCGGTAGCGAATCTGTTGGCCGTCTTCCTCCTTCTCCAAGGACAGAACTACCCGTCTGAAGTCAATGTCCTTGCCGCGAGCATTCGGAAGTGTGCCACCTTCACGAAGGTGGTGAAGCACTGAGACGCGCTGTTGGCCGTCAATGAGAAACCAGACCTTACCATTGCGCGCGTTGTAAGGTGGGAGGACGTGATATCGCTGGCGCAGATAGAGTCGCTGGCTACGGGTTGTTTGCCATACCATGACGACGCCAACCGGCATGTGATCGTTGATGCTATCGAGCAGCTTCGCGGCTTTGGGACCGTCCCACACGAATGCACGCTGTAGCTTAGGGATCGCGAATCGGCCTTCGCTCACACATTGAAGAAGTTGCGAAACGGTCTTTTTGACGATGTTAATCTTGTTACGACACATACGGAACCTCTGCGCAGGCCGGATGACGCATGTCCCGCTCTTCGCTGGAATTGATTGGGAGCAGCTTACGTCCAGCTTACGCGCTGGCGACTTCCATTTCAATTCGACTGAGTGGCGCTAGCAAGAACAGTAGCCGTGCGCTTGAATGCCAGGCGCCTGGATGGGCGGCGCCTTCCGCAAGAGCCTCGGCGCCGAACACGCCGATGTCATGCGTGGCCTCCATCCAGCGGCGCGATACTGCGAGTCGGCCCTAGACTCATCAAATCGGGTATTTCCGTGCCCTTCGGCAGTACTTGACCGCCAAATGCAAGAAGAAGTAGCTGTTTCCCAGTCGCTTTCGTCGGCAACTCGCCACCGTAATCGTCCCAAACCGTCATGTCTGTTTCGACGGCAGTGCTGATGAGCGGTGATCCGCCTGGAACCTGGATCGCGTTCGTTTCCCAATCGAAGTATGCGTCACCTGTCCAACTGACCCACTTGCGTTTTTTCTTTTCGACCAAGGTCCCAACGCACGCAAGCTCCGTCACCGTGTATTCAATGCCATTCAATTCGATGGTGGTCCCACCAGGAAATCTGAGCGAGAGATAATAGCTCCCAGGCTCGCGATCACAAGAGTGCGTGTTGAACAACTCGTTGAGAAACCAATTCACGATTTTTTTCTTTTGCCACAGCAGATTCTCATACGACCATTCCCCCAAAATCGGATTCGGAGGGGAGAATCGAAGCACCAAGCGAACGTCAGTCCAACGGCGAATCATCCCGTACCAAAACTGCCCGACCATGAGGCCTTGATTTGCATCATTTGGAAGCAGTGAAAGGCAGGAAATGAATTCGTGCTTGGCCACGACGAGAGCTTGCGGCGTGAAGCCCATTTTCGATACCATCATCCGAAGATTGGCACCAAGGTGCTCTGTCTTCTTCGCGAAGGCTTCAACGTCGCTCGGCCCTTTTCTGCGGTTGTGATCCCGCACCTCAACAATCCCCAACATCGGCTTCCCACCAAACGTCCCACGAATCACCACGTCATACTGACGGACGTTTCCGAGCCGATCGGATAACTTCTCGTCGTGAGTCACAACAGAGTCCTTGTCCATCATTTGCTGGACACGCGCAACCGCCTTCTCCAGGCGAAGACCTGGCAGTTCTTTTTTCGCCCACTTTTCCCGAGCTGGTTTCTTCTTGGCCATGAGAATCAAACGTGCCTAATCGACTCGCGCACAATCCTCTCCAGTGCCGCCCGCTTGGCCTTGCTCTCCTTCCGGTCGGCGAACATCACGAGGCAGCGGTCTTTGGCGAGCCACTGGAGCAATCCCTCCGGATCGGCGATCTCGATTTCTTTTTCCTTGGCCTTGGCGCCGCGGTGGAGGATGAGCCAGACGCGGTCTTTGCCGTCCTTGGCGCGCAGGTTGACGGTTGCGACCAGCGCTAGCGCACAACGTGGTGGGCTACGACCCAGTATTCTTCTTGCTGTTTCCCTGTGAACTCGCCATACGCCCCACGGATTTCCTCTTTGAGTTCCGCAACAATTCGCGTTAATGCGGGATCGTTAAAGTTGACTTTGTAATCCACAAAGCAAAGGACGACCTTTTCGCGCATCCACTTGCGGCGAGACGCGGACCACCATGTGCCAAAGTGGCTCGGAGGGCGGGCAGCGCTGTGCGTGTAACCTTTGACGCCCAGCGGCTTCGTCCGCAATCCTTCAAGGTAGGTGAAGACGGCGTCAACGGCGAGGTGCTCATTGGCGTCGTTGAGCGGCAAGTGGCAGACGATGCGAGTTCGTTCCTCGTGGCCGCTCGACGATTGCTCTGCCACAGGGATCCTCCGCATCTTGAAACAGGACTGGGTCCGTTTGAGCCTCTGTTAGAATGGCCCCATCTCCTTGCGGAGTTCCGCTAGCTCTGTTGGCGGCATGTCGCGCGGCTGCAAGACCTCCGTTTCCGTGGGGTCTAGACCGCGAAAGTATGGAACCGCCTCAGCCGGAACAAGAATGGTATGGTTGCCGACTAGATCATAGGGCAAGTCGGCGAGTTCGCCGCTCCATAACAATTTGGCCGCGGCGGCAAAGCCCTCGCGCGTGCGGAAATGCAAGGCGCGAAGTTCCCGATACGCATCGAGCCAGGGCTTCCACTGGACAGCGCCGTTTTGGAGTTGGACTGACGCTCCAGCGTATCCCGCTCCCGGATTTGCCATCTGCACTGCACTTGCCGGCGCGCCTCCAGCGGCCGCTTTCTTTTTTCGTCGAAGCGTCGAATCTTTCAGGGTGTTTTTCTTCTTGTTCACGGTCGCCTCCTGTTTTGATCTTACTAGTCCCAGCGACGGCATTCCAGCTTGACATCACAGCTGCCCAATCCACTCGCGCACAATCCGCTCCAGCGCGGCCCGCTTGGCCTTGATCTCCTTCTGGTCGGCGAACGTGACGAGGCAGCGGTCCTTGGCGAGCCATTGGAGCAGCCCGGCGGGGTCGGCGATCTTGAGCTCTTTCGTGTTGTCCTTGGCCTTGGCGCCCCGGTGAAGGATGAGCCAGACGCGGTCTTTGCCGTCCTTGGCGCGGAGGTTGAGGGTCGCGAAGTATTCGGTCGTGCGGCGATTGTCCGCTCGCGGAGCGAGTGGACTACACAGTCGGAAGCTCGGCGCGTTCCACTTGATCCCTTCGCGGATTTCGGGGCTGACGCCGAGGATGATCTTGCGGACGGCTTCGATCTCCTTCTTCAAGGGGTGATCCAGGTCGCGCAGGAACGCGACGACGGCTGGGTCCGTTTGCGAAGCGGCGGGTTCAGGTTTTGTGGGACGCTTCTTGGCCATCTGACCTACTGT
>JAKEFD010000187.1 GCA_022616245.1 Gemmataceae bacterium | reverse complement strand
GCTTCGTAGAACCAGTCTTCTTCGAGAAAATCGTCGTACTCAGGATGGCGAACGAAGGGCAGATGGGCGTGCAGGACCAGACAGAGATATCCAAGCGGCATCGTGTTGTGCGCCTCAAAGCCAGTGGATTGCCGCGGCGGGGAAGGTCCAACCGCTTTGGAGAGGATACTAATTTGTCCTACGGCCAGAGCAAGCAAAATCAAGAAGGCCACGCGGAGTGGCAGTTTGTCACTGCGCGCCGCCCCAGACTCGCGCCGTGTGATCCTGCCCCGTGGACAGCGCTAGCCGGCCGTCGCGCGAAAAGGTCACGGACCAGACCTGGTCGCGGTGGCCTTCCAAGGTTCGCAATTCCTTGCCGGAAAGGACATCCCAGAGCCGGACAGTGTGGTCGGCCCCGGCGGACAATACGCGGCGGCCGTCGGGCGAGAATGCGACGCTGTGCACGTAGCCTTTGTGCCCGGTCAATGTCTTCAAACATTCGCCGCTGGCCAGGTCCCAAACCCTGAGCGTGTGGTCCGTGCTGCCTGTTACGGCCCGGCGGCCGTCCGGCGCGAATGCTACTGCAAGCACCGTGTCCTTGTGGCCTTCCAGTTTCTTGAGCGCTTGGCCCGTCTCCACATCCCAAAGCCGCGCGGTCTTGTCGAGACTCGCGGACAGAGCGTGCTTGCCGTCGCGCGACAACGCAACGCACCAAACGAAATGCCCATGGCCGGCGAAGGACCGAATCTCCATGCCGGTGTCCACGTTCCAGAGCCGCACCATGCGATCGTCGCCGCCGGACAGAATGCGGCGTCCGTCTTTGGAGATAGCCACACTACGGACGTAGTCGTTGTGGCCGGTAAAGCGGCGCGATTCGCGGCCCGACGTAAGGTCCCAGAGGCGAACGGTCGAATCGAAGCCGCCGGAGACGACACGGCGACCGTCCGGTGCGAAGGCGACGGTCCAAACTCGGCCAGAATGGCCTTCCAGGCGCTTGAGCTCCTTGCCGGTTCTGGCGTCCCACAGGCGCAGGCTGCCGTCGCCGGCGGCAGTGACAAACTTTTTGCCGTCGGGGGCAAAGGCGCCGTCGTAGACCGGACCGAAATGGCCGTCGCACTTCTTCACTTCGGCCGTAATTTCGCCGATGCGATACTCGGCGGGCAGCCGTTCGGTGATGGACTTCATCTGGTTTTCAATGTCGGCCAGTTGATCCATGCCGGCGTCGGCCAATGCTTGCTGATACCAGGAATAAGCGCGCAGGAGGGCGTGAATCTGCATGTTCCCCTTCAAGTCGAGGCCAAGCTTGAACCAGCGCGCGGCCAGCTTGATTTGCTCCTGGGCGGTTTTCGGCTCCGCAAGATCGGCGCTGGCCAGCGACTTCATGTCGAGATTCAAGCCGCGCGCTAACAGCGGCAATCCGGTTTCCCAATTTCCTTTCATCAGGGCTTGATACTGGCCCATCTGGTAGCACGCCTCGGGATCGTTCGGGTTCTTGGCGAGCACTTCGGCGAACGGGGCCCAGCGTGCAAATTCCTTTTCCAGCTTGGCGATGTCGTCGGCGCGTTTGCGCACCGCCGATACCAGGTTCACGTTGCGCAACTTACGGCCCGCGTTGTCTGCCGTTTGTACTAGTTGCTTGGCGGCTTTGAAGTCATCCACTGCCAGTGCGTCTTCGAGCAGCGCCAAAGCGCTGTCGTAAACCGTCTGATAGGCGTCGTTGGTGGTGACCGAAGTGCTTGCGGTGGTGAGCGCCTCGGACTTCATTTGATAGATGCGCGCGGGTGTGTACTTGCTTTCCAGCGCCATTTCTTCGATGGCCTGGAACGCCGTGGCCACGTCGCCGGCCCCGGACGCCAATTCGAGTGAACGTCGCAGCAGCACCGAACGGCCGGCCGGATCGTCGCTGGTGTCCATGGCTTCTTGCAGAAACAAAAGCGCGAGCCGCGTTCTAATCAGCGGGTCTTTTTCCGCCTTGGCGAGGTCGTCCTTGTAGAGTTCTTGGATAAGAGCTTCGGCGCGTGCCAAATCCTTTTCGTCTTGGCCCGCCCAAGACAACGTTGCCAGGAGACTGAAACCACAAAGAAGCATTCCCAAGGAGCACCAACGCATTCGCGTCCCTTTCTCACGAGTGATCTGATCCGTAGCCGCATTCGCAAGAATGCGGGTGAGCCCGCGGGCGTTGCACCAACCCGACGCGTAAGCGAGGGCCTCGGCGTCGCCCCTCGCGTACGCGTCGGGTTGGTGCAATTGGCCCGCGGCCGGAATTCCTAACTTGTGCGTACACTGTGCGGCTGTCAAGTATATTATCCAGCGTCAAGAGCTAAATGAACCAGTTTGCCCAGAGAAGAATAATGTAGAAGGTTCCTCCCCTGGATTCTCATGATCACTGATGCTGTCATTGCCGATCGGGTCACCAAACGCTTCGGCCAACATGTCGCGGTGAATGAACTTTCCCTGCGCGTGCCGGCGGGCGTCATCTACGGTTTCATCGGGCCGAACGGCTCCGGCAAAACCACCACCTTGCGCATGGTCATGCGCATCCTGCACCCGGACGACGGCTCGATCCAGGTGCTGGGCGAATACCACCACGGCGCCGCCAACGACCGCGTCGGCTATCTCCCCGAGGAGCGCGGTCTTTACAAGACGATGAAAGTGCGCGACCTGTTGCGCTTTTACGCCGCGCTCAAAGGGAGCCGGGACAGCGACGCGCTCATTGCCTCGTGGCTCGAGCGCATGGGCCTGTCAGATTGGGCGATGAAGAAGGTGGAGACTTTGTCCAAAGGCATGGCGCAAAAGGTGCAGTTCATCGCCGCGATCATTGCCAAGCCCGAATTGGTATTGCTCGACGAGCCATTCAGCGGGCTCGATCCAGTGAACGCCGTGGTATTGCGTGAAGCCATCCTGGATTTGAAGAACGGCGGCACGACAGTGATTTTCTCGACGCACGACATGAACGTCGCCGAGAAGATGTGCGATTTTCTCTTCATGATTCACAAGGGCGTCAAAGTGCTGGACGGCACGTTGCAATCCATTCAGGAGCAGTATGGTTTGGACACTGTGAAAGTGCGCTGGGACGGCAACGGCGAATTGGACCGCTGGCCCGGCGTGGTCAAAGTCACTGACTTCGGCCAATACAAGGAGCTGCGCCTGGAACGGGGCGGCGACACACAGAAGCTGTTGCAAGAGCTGGCCGCGCGCGGCCGGGTCACGCATTTCGAGGTCGCCCACCCCACGCTGCACGACATCTTCGTCCGTATTGCCGGCGCTGCCGAAACCACTCACCACTAATCACTCACTACTCACCACCATGCGAAAGATTTGGGTCATCGCCGTTCGCGAATACCTGGCCGCGGTCAGGACCAAGACCTTTGTCATTGGCCTCTTAATGATGCCGATCCTGATGGGCGGCAGCGCGCTCTTGCAGTACCTGTTCAAGGACATGGTCGATGTCCGCGACAAGAATTTCGTGGTGGTGGATCGCATAGGCAACAAGGGGTTGACCGACTCCATTCTGCAATTCATGGACGTGCACAACAAAACGCTGACAGTCGACGTCAGCACGGGTAAACAAACGAAGCCGCGTCTCGTCGTCCTTGCCGAAGAGCCAGCCGGGACGAGTCAGGACGAGATCGACCGGCAGCGTTTTCAACTTTCCGAGCGCGTGCGCAAAGGTGAATTGGTCGGCTTCCTGGAAATCCTCCAGAACTCCAAGAGTCCCAATCAGGTGAAGCTGCGCTACCAGACCAATCGGCCGACATTCATGGAGTTTCCAATCATTGCCGAAACGACGGCCGCCGAGTTTTTGCGCAAGAAGACCGCGGAGAAACTCAACATTCCCTCTGAGAGCATCCAGGCACTGTCAAAGCCAACGAGTCTGGAAAACAAAGGCTTGACCAACCGTGACGAAGCAACCGGCGCGATCACTGACTCGCCGGATCAGAGCCGCTTTGCCAGCATCATCGTCCCCATGGTGGCGATGATCTTCATGTTCATGCTCGTCCTCATGGGCGCAACGCCCTTGATGCAAGGCGTGGTCGAGGAAAAGACGGCCCGCATCGCCGAAGTGCTGCTCGGTTCGGCCCGCCCGTTTGAGATCATGATGGGCAAGCTGCTTGGCATGGTCGCAGTAACCCTTACCGTTTCCGCGGTGTATCTCTCCGGCGCGATCTGGGCGGCACAGCGCTTCGAGGTGGCCGAGTACATCACCGTGGACTTTGTGCTCTGGTTCATCCTGTTCCAATCTTTGGCCGCCTTGATGTTTGGCTCGCTGTTCATCGCCATCGGCGCGGCCTGCACCGAAATGCGCGAAACGCAAAACCTGATGTGGCCTGTCATGCTGCTCGCGTGCCTGCCCATGTTCCTGATCGGCACCGTAATACGGGACCCACACGGTCCAGTCGTACGCGGCTTCTCCTTTTTCCCGTTCGCCACGCCTTCGCTCATGATCGGCCGCATCAGTGCCCCGCCGGGTCTGCCGTTGTGGGAACCGCTCTTGGCCGTGGCGCTGGTCTTGGTGACGACAGTTTTCTGCGTCTACTGCGCGGGCCGCATCTTCCGCGTCGGAATCTTGCTGCAAGGCAAAGGCGCAAACCTCAAGGAAATGTTCCGTTGGGTGATTCGCGGCTGATGATCCTCCTCTTGACCTTTGCCTCATTCGGTTAGACGATAAGGGAAACGATCTTCGAGGCAGCAGTATGGACATTCCGCGCTTTTTCGCCCCGCCGCCCGGCAACCTCTACAGTTCTCGCCGCGAATTCCTACAAAAAGTCGGCGGCGGCTGCGGCATGCTCGCTCTGGCCGGTCTCTTGAATCAGCAAGAGGCACTTGGTCAGGCGCCAAGCCCGGCCAATCCGCTCGCCCCGCGGGCCGGCCACTTCACGCCGAAAGCCAAGTCGGTCATCTGGCTGTTCATCAACGGCGGCCCAAGCCAGGTCGATACCTGGGACTATAAGCCGGAGCTCGAGTGCCGCGATGGCCAGGAACTGCAAGGTTTCGACCGCAATACCGGTTTCTTCCGCGATCAGGTCGGGCCGATCATGCGTTCGCCGTTCCGCTTTCGCCGGCACGGCCAGTGCGGCGCCTGGGTCTCGGAGATCTTTCCGAACATGGCCCGGCATGTCGACAAGATGGCCTTAATCTATTCGTGCTGGACCGACTCCAATAACCATGCGCCGGCGCTTTTGAAGATCAACTCCGGCATGACGCGCATGGGCTTCCCGTGCGTCGGCAGTTGGGTGACCTACGGCCTTGGCACCGAGAGCCAAAACCTGCCGGCGTTTGTCGTGATGTACGATACGCTTGGCCGAGGTTTGCCGAAGGGTTATTCGCAGAACTGGGGCGCGGGATTTTTGCCCAGCATCTATCAGGGCACCGCGCTCAAACCGCAGGGTGCTCCGATCGACAACCTCTTTCGCCCCGCGGACATGAGCGATCAGCAGCAGCGCAATCAGCTCAATCTTTTGCAAAGACTTAATCGCCGGCAGCTCGAACAACGGCCCGGTGACTCAGAGTTGTCGGCCCGCATCGAGACATTTGAGCTGGCTTACCGCATGCAGATAGCGGCGCCGGAAGCCCTCGACATCGAGCGCGAAACGTTGCAAGTCAAGCGGCTCTACGGCGTGGACAATTCGCGCTGCACGCACTTCGCCAAGCAATGCCTCATGGCCCGCCGCCTCGTCGAGCGCGGCGTCCGCTTCGTGCAAATCTATTCCGGGGGCGAGGAAAACGAACGCAGTTGGGACGGCCATATGAACATCGCCGCCAACCACACTGGCTTCGCCGCGGAGACCGACCAGCCGATCGCGGCGCTGCTGACCGACCTGGAAAGCCGAGGCCTATTGGAAGAGACGCTGGTGATCTGGGGCGGCGAGTTTGGCCGGCTGCCGCTGGTGCAGCGCGGCGGCACAGGCCGTGACCACAACCCGCACGCCTTCACCGTCTGGTTCGCCGGCGCGGGCATCAAAGGCGGCACGCTCTACGGCGCCACCGATGACATCGGCCACCGTGCCGTCGAAAACCGCGTCTCGGTCCACGACCTGCACGCCACCATCCTGCATCTCTTGGGCATCGACCACCAGCGCTTGACGTATCGATACAGTGGCCGCGACTTTCGCCTGACCGACGTGCACGGCGAGGTGGTGCAGCCAATTCTGGCTTGAACCGCTTACGTTTCGCGCTCGCCGGCACTCCTTACACGCGAAACGCAAGCCAAGGTGCCGCGAACCTGTGCCCAAATCGTGTAATCTTGTTTTTTGGGGCGCGCGATTTTACAATACGGCAGATCCATTGGGGTATAATGTATCGGTAGCACAATTGACTCTGGATCAGTTTGTCTAGGTTCGAATCCTAGTACCCCAGTTGGACTTACGGCGAGGCGGTTGGCCCGTTGTCACCGCTTTGCTACCGGCCACAAGGAGTTTCAACCAAGGAGTTGCCATGAGCGACAGTTTCTGGGAAGACTACAATCATCCGCTTTGGCAAAGAAAAATATCCGAAATAAAGACGTTACATGACTGGCGATGCGATGAATGCGGCTGCACGCATAAGCGATTGGATGTTCATCATCGCTGGCGCGAATCTGGTCGCTGTGGCGAATCTGCAAAAAGGCATTGGGAATATCCCAATGAGGCATTCGCTTGTCTTTGTCGCGATTGCCATGATCAAAGAACAGCGCTTGATCTTAAACTAAAAATCGCTTTTGGAAAATTGAACTACAAAGAAGCTCTCAAAAGGCTGACTGTTGAATCCGAGAAATCAGACTATGAAAGAACTGTTTTTGCTCTTAGAGAACTGCACACGAATAAGGTGAACGGAATTCTTACGTGGTGTTCCGAGACTGATAGCGATTGGTCAAATGCATTCACGTTCCACGATCTTTTGCCCCGGTTTATAAAGCTGCTGGAAAAAGAAATGACTTCGACCAAAAGCTAGGGCTTGGAAATGGGATCGGCTGGCGACTCATCCGGCAACACCTGATGGCGCTCGATCCGCACCGTGATCAGTTCGTATTCGCGCTTGCCAACATTGTCCCAGTGCGAAACTCTGGCGAAAGTGCCGCGAACCTACAGCCAAATTGCCCAATCTTGTTTTTTGGGGCGCGCGATTTACAATACGGCAGATCCACTGGGGTATAGTGTAACGGTAGCACAACTGACTCTGGATCAGTTTGTCTAGGTTCGAATCCTAGTACCCCAGCTTCCACGTCACCACGAGGTCCAGCGTCGCATCGTCGTCGAGGTGCTCGGTAGTTGGTAATTGTCAAAGACCGCTCGCGGGCTGTGTCATTTTCACTATCGACTTCGGAAGTTTGAAGCAGTCTGTCCAGATGGAGTTCAAGCACTTGAAGAAAGCTCGCACTTCCAATTGAGGTTCATCTGTGGTCCAAACGCAACTGGATTTGTCTAATGCCGCTTCACTTTTTTTCGATTTGAAACGCAGGTCAGATTGCAATGGCTAGGGCGCGCTAGCTTGAGCCATCGTCGTTGCCCGAAGGTTCCGGCGGCGTGTTGCCGCGCAGCTCGGTCAGCTTCTTGTGCAGCGTGTTGCGGTTGATGCCCAGGCGAGCGGCGGCTTTGATGAGCACGTTGTCGCACAGCGGCAGCACCTGTTCCAAGAGTTCGCGCTCGACGCCTCGGACCAGGCGGTCGTGCAAGTTGCCTTCGGTGGGCGGCAGTTTTTGAAGGGCCAAGCGCACGAGCTGCTGGATCATGCCGTCCACGTCGGCGGGCTTGCCGTGCGTGGCCCGCATGCGCCTTTCCTGGCCGGGGACCATCACGTCCCACTGGATCGGCTGATTGTGCGACAAGACCACCGAGCGTTCGACGTAGTTTTCCAGCTCGCGGACGTTGCCGGGCCAATCGTAGTTCTGCATGCGCTCGACCACGGGGCCGGGGATGTCCGGCGGATCGCGGCGATTCTCCTCGCAGTATTTCTCGAGAAAGTAGCGGGCCAGGGCGGCGATGTCCTGGCGGCGCTCGCGCAAGGGCGGCAGGTAAATGGGCACCACGTTGAGCCGATAGTACAAGTCGTCGCGGAATTTGCCGGCGTCGATCTCGTCTTCAAGGAATTGATTGGTCGCGCCGATGACGCGGGTATCGACGCGGATGGTGCGGCTTTCACCGACGCGCTCGAACTCGCGCTCCTGCAGCACGCGCAACAGCTTGACTTGCAGCTTCGGGCTCATGCTGCTGATTTCGTCGAGGAAGATGGTGCCGCCGTGTGCCGCTTCGAAACGGCCAGTCTTGTTGTCCACCGCGCCGGTGAAGGCGCCTTTGATGTGGCCGAAGAGCTCGCTTTCTAAGAGGCTTTCGGTAAGGGCGCCGCAGTTGACGCGGACGTAGGGCCCGTCGGCGCGCGGCGACAGGCGATGGATGTTGCGGGCCACCAATTCCTTGCCGGTGCCGGTTTCGCCTACCAGTAGCACGCTGGCCCGCGATTGCGCCACTAGCCGCACCAGCCGATACACGGCGCGCATCGCGGGACTATCGCCCACGACGCCGGGCAGCGGTGCATCCAACGGCTCTTTCGGCGGCGGCATCAAGCCTCCCTGTTACCAATCTTTCGGCCACACCGTGTCCGGCGGCAGGATCTTATTTCTTTTTTACGGAGAGGCGGCAAATAAGGGCGGTCTTTTCAGAGCCGCGCCCGTCAGGAAGCGGATACTCGCGGCGATCCGCCTCCCTACGAGCGCGGCTCTGAAATCAAACGAACATCTGTCTCGCGCACGAGTTCGAGCTTATCCTGCCAGCGGAATTCGCGCGGCAAGCGTTGTCGGCCTTGATCTCCTTGGCGTGTTCGCAAGTCCGCGTCCTCGGCCAGGCGGCCCAGTGCATGAGCGAGCCCACCGATGTCGCCGCACGGCACTAGCAAGCCGTCCTGTTCGTGGCGAATGACGTCGGCGATGCCGCCGGCGCGATAGCCGACGCAGGCGACGCCGTTGGCCCAGGCTTCGAGCAACACCAGGCCGAAGGAATCGGAACGGCTGGGCAGCGCGAACACGTCGATCCCGGCGAAGAAGTCGCGCTTTTGTTTTTCGTCCAAAACGCCGAGGCGGAGTACCTGGGGCCTCCGATCGCTTATGCTCCCGGATCGCCAAAAATGTTGGAAGTTGGGCATTTCCGGACCGGCGAGCACCAGCCGGACTGGAGCTTGGGCCGTCGCTTGCACCAAATCGTTCGTCCCCTTCTCCCAGCTCAAATTGGCGAGATGGCCGACGACGACCTCTTCTGGCCGTACTTGCCACTGCGCGCGCGCTCGTTGGCGGTCGCCACCGGTGCATTCCGCGGGGTCCACGCCCAGCCCTTGCAAGATGACGCGGTTTTCGGCGACGCCCAGCGCAACGACGGCCGCGCGCTCGCTCGGCGTTTGCACGAAGACGGCGTCGGCTTGGTGCAGGAGCCAGCGCAAATGCGGCGCGGTGTAGCTTCGGCGAATGGGATCGCGCGGATCATCTGGATCGCCCAGGTGCAGAAACGGCGTCAGAACGAACGGCACGCGCCGCCGCCGTGCCAACGTGAGTGCGCAGACAATGGGCCAGGTGTAGGGAAAGGCTGAGGCGTGGACAAGGTTGAGGGGACCGTCGTAGTTTTTCGCGTCGCGGCGCATGCCGAAGCAAATCGGGTTGCACGGCTGCGTGAGGCATTGCCAATAGCGGTTGGGGAACAGGGATAGGGCTTTGAGCAGAAAGCGCCGGGCCGGGAAGCGCCACAATGGGTAGCGTCGCACCGCAACGCTGTCTTCATTCACACCCTGCTTGTCGGGCAGAGTGGACGCGTTGCAGATTTGCCCAGCGCGCGACCAGAAAGCTTCTAGCGCGAGTGCGTTGCTGGTCCACACAGTGACCTGGTCGCCGCTTGACGCCAAATGCCGGCTCAAGCGCGCAAAGTAGGCTTCGGAGCCACCCAGGGCCGGCGGATATCGTTGAATGAAGTGGGCTACATGCATCTGACGCGGCAAAGTTGTTACAACCGGCAGAAGACCGAACACAATCGGCAACTCCAGCTACAGTATTGGATTCCACCGCCCTCTGGGATACGATGTAAACACTAGCCCGACGCGCGAGCGAGGGAGGAGCCGATCGTGATCCACTTGCGGGCACAACTTGTTCCGCTTGAAGGCGGCGCTCCGATCGAAGTCGGCAAGGACGTGACGCTGATCGGCCGCAAGGAGGAGTGCGACGTCCGCCTCGATCACAAAAGCGTCTCCAAGCTGCACTGCATTCTCGTCAAGACGGACGGGCTCTTATTGGTGCGTGATTTGGGCAGCACCAACGGCACGCGCGTCAACGGGCAGCGCATCCGCCGGGCCGCCTTGTTGCCCAACGACAAACTCACCATTGCCAACTTCCATTACCGCATCACGTTCGGCCCCGCGGCGGAAGTGCCGGCGGCCCCGGAAGAGCACACCATGCAGATGGACGCCAAGGAAATGGCCAAGCTCATGCACAAGCAAAAGACCGGCGAAGGCATGATGGACAGCTCGGTCGAGATACCCATCATGCAAATCCAAGCCAACGCCCTGCCGGATGTTTACGACGACGACGGCAAAAAGAAGTAAGCGCACCGGCCCGCTCCGTCGCCCCTCGCTCTAAAGGGAGAGGGGTCGGAACTGAGGGCCCTCACTTCCAATCTGCTATCCTCAGATTTCGAAAACTCAGATCCGTTGTTGGATCGTGCCCCTGAATGCTGATGTGTCCTGGCTGTAGCCGGCAACCGGTGCGCGCGTTGTCGCTCTTGGGCCGATGATCGGTCCAGTCGGCGACTTGGAGGCCGTTGACCCAGGTCGCAAAGTGATTTGCGTGCGCCACAACGGTAAGCGTGAACCATTCGCCGTCCTTGGATGCTTCTTTCCGCGCCGGTTGGCGGCGATAGATCGCCCCCGTACCGAAATCGACGGCGGTGTACTTCATCTTCTTTTTGGCTAGGAGCTTGTTGGTTTCCGGATCATATTCCTCCAGAACATATTCCTGCGTCGGCTCGGGCTTGAACTCATTGCGGATCTGGGCCTCATAGCCGTTTTGATATTCGATGTCGCGGCAGCGGAAGAAGATGCCGCTGTTAAGGTGCTTGCCGTTACTCTTGCATTCGAGCTGGAGTACGAAGTTGCCGTACTTGCCTTCGGTTTGCAAGTCGCCGGGACCGTTACGGACATTGATCTCACCTTGGTCGGTGACTGTGAAGTCGGATTTCCTGCCTGGAAAAACCTTCCAGCCTGACAGGTCTTTGCCGTTGAAGAGCAACTTCATGTCGAGCGTCTTGAGTTTGAGAGATTGAATCAACAGGCGCGAACCGGGCGGCACATGGAACACGAACGGGACGCGCGGAGCGGGAACTGTCGTGACTCGCATACTAGCCAAGGCAGCGCCTTTGTCGCGCGGGATTTCCGCCTCGACCACAACTTGATTCTTGGCTTCATCGCGATGATAGCGGAAATGGGCCGTCTGCCATTTCGATTGCCTTTCGCCGCCCGCCAACTCGAGTTTGCTCAGGAGTTCAATAACAGGGCTCTTGTTGGAATTGTCGACGCGATAGGTCAGCTCCGCCTCGAAGAAGCCGAATTCCGTTGTGGATCGCATTTCCGCGCCCACTTTACCGCCCGCGAGCGTGAGCGCGTCCTTGCCGACCTGGACGTCGCCCTTGGTTGACCAGCCAAAGGTGGTTTCGCCGTCGAACAGGCGCAGCCAGCCATCTTGAATCTCCTTGGGCGAAAGCGCGGCGCTTTGTCCGCACGCCAATGTGAAACAGACCGCAACAACAGTGCTGTGCATGTCCTGCTCCTGAGCCCGACTTTTCCTGAGACTAGCGTTTGCGCCAGATGGTTTCTTTCGGTATTCCGAGTTTTTGGACCGTCGGCTCAATTTCGACGTAGAATCGTACCGCGTCGCTCGGATAGCCCGCAGTCGGCTTGATGCCGGGCACATGTGTTTGCCAAAAGGCGTTGAACTCCAGCATCAGCAACTCGCGGACATACTTGCACATCATCGACGCCAGCGCCACGCTGAAAGAGCGGTCGTCGGCCTTGGGAGAAAACTCAATGTGCACAGGCCGACTCAGTCCGTGCACTTCGTAAATGCTGCGCGAAAGGCCCTCGCCGCGGCAAAGGACAATCCCTTCGGAAAACACGTCTTGCAACAGCATGCCGTAATGGTTGCGGCCGCCGTGCTTGTCCACGACCAGGTGAATGGCTTCGTCGCCCGGCAATTCCAGAGACACGCGCGCCAGCGTCGCGAAGCCATCTTGAATCGGCGCTGCTTTCGTGCCGCGCTCGTCCACCAGCCGATTGAAGCGCTTCGCCCCGACGACAACCGAATACACCAGACCCAGACAGACACTGCATGTTTCCAGCACGTGACGCCATTTGTCTGCGGCCGAGTCCATCTCTTGTGCCGGAACTTCCACGGGTAGCGTCGTTTCGCCGTGATACCAGCGTTCCGAAGCGAATTCGCCGACTGCTGCGCAACTCAAACATTCCAGGAATGTTTCCGTTGTCCGAAATTCAAGTTTTGGCCAAAGTAGCGAAAGCGCGGGCTTTTCCAGAGCGGCGAGGTTTTTGCCAGCGCCGTAGACCTGCTTGGAATCGCCGATCACCATCCGGCCGTCGTCCTTGCCGCCCGGCCGGCGCACGCCGTCCGCAAGGAGCGACCACAAATCGCAGTCCGCGTCCGGCGTCTGCCACGCCACGGCCGACATTACCAACGGCCCAAGGTTCGGTCCATAACCCGCTTCATCAATGCCAACCTGCCAAGCCACGCCATCCTCCGTGATTTTCTTTGCGGTCTTTGCGCCTTTGCGAGAAACTATCTCGTACTCAATCCCGAAATGCAATCAAAAAGCTATTGCCGATTGCGCGTCGCTCTTGTTTCGATGACTTGAGCGCGAAACGTAAACCATGTCGAGGAGCAGCCATGAATCGTGCCGCCACTGAATACCGTTATGAAAAACTGACCTGGCCGGAAATCAACGACGCCGTCGACTTGGGCAAAGTATGCATCGTGCCCTGCGGCGCGGTCGAACAGCACGGTCCGCACCTGCCTTTGGACGTGGACCTCATCTGCCCCACGGAAATCGCCCGCGGCGCGGGCCGGCAGATTCCCGGCAAAATCCTTGTCTTGCCCGTGGTCGCCTACGGCTACACCGGACACGTCATGGACTTTCCCGGCACGATCAACAACGACTTCGAGCACTTCATGCATCACGTGCTCGACATCACTAAATCGCTGGCTTACCATGGATTCAAGAAGATCATCTTGCTCAATGGCCACGGCTCGAACATGCCGAATCTGGATCTCGTGGCCCGGCGCACGAACCTGGAAACTGACGCCGAGAGCGTGCTGGTCGCCTGGTGGCAGCTGTTGAGCGTGGACAAGACCTTCATGCCACGCTGGCGGCAGAGCAAGTTCCCCGGCGGCTGCTCCCACGCCTGCGAGCTGGAAACTTCGTTGTATCTCCATCTCGACGGCGACAACGTCCGCAAGGATAAGATCAAAAGCGGCGTCATCAGTTTCAACGAGGAGAATAACCCGTTCAACTGGGTCGATCTGTTCTCGGCGGGACCGGCTACGGTCATCTCCTGGACGAGCAGCTATTCGGAGACCGGCGTCTTGGGCGACGCCGAGCTGGCCACCGCCGCCAAGGGGAAAGAGGCATACGAGGAAGCCGTCAAGCAGCTGGTGCGCTACGTGGAGTATTTCAAAGACCGGCCGCGCGATGAACGTCGCGACCGCCACCGGCAAAAGCCAAGCATGCCGATTCCATGGGGGCAGCGGCCGCTGAAGTGAGCGCGCATTGCGTTCACAGTTCACAGTTCAACGTTGAATAAACGTTGAACTTCGAACGCTGAACTTTGAACGTTGAGTGATTGAGGCGCGAATGCCGAACCAAGCGATTGTCATCGATACTGCATGTCCCGAAGAATTGCGGTATGCGTTTCAGCTGGCGTTTCAGCACTTGTCCAAAGAGCCGCGAGCCGAACGGGTTGCGAACGCACTCGCGCTGACAGCAGCGGGCGAAATCAACCCCGACGGCGTATTGGTCGCGCGGGACGACAAAGGCCTGGCCGGCATCCAAGTCGCTGTGCCGCTGGCCGGGGCCAATGGGCTTCTTTGGCCGCCGCAGACGCGTGAACCAAATCCAGCACTGGCGGACCGCCTCGTGCAAGCCGCGCTGGAATGGTTGCGGCAGCGCGGCGTCAAAGTCGCGCAAGCCCTTCTTACAGCGGAGGAAGCGCCGCTCGCCGGGCCGCTGGGTCGCGCCGGCTTCAAGTACATCGGCGCTTTGCAATACATGGTTCACTATCTCATTCAGGTGAACGAGCCGACGGCCAAGCTTCGGCTGCAATCCTACGCCGCTGCTGACCGCCGACTTTTCGAAGACATCTTGGAACAAACCTACGAAGGCACCCTCGATTGTCCGGAATTGAACGGCGTGCGGACCATTGCCGAAATCTTGACCGGACATCAAGCGCAAGGGAAATTCGATCCCGAGCGCTGGTGGCTTGTCTGGGAGCGCGAGACGAGTGCGGGCCCCCTCACCCCCGACCCCTCTCCCCCCCAGGGGCGAGGGGAGAAACTGTCCGCGGGCGTTCCGCTCCCTCACGGTCGCGGCTCGGACAAGGCGCCCGTAGGTGTTGTGCTGCTCACGCAAACGCCGGACAGTCCGGCCTGGGACTTGTCGTATTTGGGCGTTGTGCCGTCGGCGCGTGGCCGTGGCCTGGGCCGGGAGATGGCGCTCGAAGCATTGGCGGCGGCGCGACGCGCGCGAGTGCCGCAGCTGATGTTGGCCGTCGATGCACGCAACGTTCCGGCGCTGCAGCTGTATCGTTCTGTCGGTTTCTTGCCGACGCAGACACGACAGATTCATCTCTGTGTTTTCGAACGTGCCGCTGCCGATTGACATCCCCGTCGTCGGCAGCGAGTGCTTTTTTCGTGATTATTTGCAGGCAATCCGCAATGATCCGCGCGCCGCGACTGCATGAAGGCGACGCCGCAGCTGGTCAGGCGCAGACGACATCGACACGTTTTCCACGCACCGCGCGCGAAAAAACAGCGCCGCAAATTTTTCCTAAAGTTTTTTCGCGCGAAAAGCCAGCGTTTTCATTGGTGAAGTTTCCATGTCGTTTTTTCGCGTCCAGAAAAGTGTTGGCAACGTCAAAAGTCGAATCTAGAATGCCCCTCTCCGAGTAACCAACTGGCGTCGGACATCCCAACCGACGCCGCCACGATCGCACATGGAGGCGAGTTTTACCAACGTCGCGCGGCATCACGCTGCGCGCAATGCGGCGGGCCAACCGGCCTGCCAGGAGGCGCGGCAGGCCGGCAGCCTGCCATCGCAGGGAAGGGATAAGGATGATTGCAGGAGATTTGCTGGCAGCGCTGGGACTGGCGCTGTGCCAACGGATTGGGGAGAAACGTCATGCGTTCTGGATTGAGGGAAAAACCAAACTGATCTGGGAGCCGCCCGAACTGGTGGTCGGCGTGCCCAATCACTTTTATCAGGATTGGCTGGAAAAGAAATTTGGATCGGAGTTTCACGCGGCGGCCCGCGACGTACTTGGTGACGAAGCACAAGTGCGCTTTGTCATCGACGCGGAGTTGTTTCGAGCGGCCCGGCACAAGGAAGTGCTGACCGCTGCCCCGTACGTTGTGGGCGGGACGGCGCTCCAGGAGCGTTCGGACGTGCCCAAAGTCCCGTCCTACGCTCCCGCGAGGACGGAATCGCCGCACAAGGAGCCGGCTGTAGGAACGGCCGTGGTTGGCGCCACGGAAACTGCGCCGCGTGCCAAGGACGTCTTACGGGCGAAAGCCCGGCCGCGGCGCTGGCGCCGACTTTCCGAGTTTGTCGTCGGGGCCTGCAATCGCGTGGCACACGCCGCGGCTGCTGCCCTGGTCGAAACCCCGGAGTTGTGCGCGTCGCCTTTGATCCTGCACGGTCCGGTGGGGACAGGCAAAACCCACCTCTTGGAAGGCGTCTATGCCGGCCTGCGGCAGGCCCATCCAGAATGGCGCGTGGTCTTTGTCACCGCCGAGGCCTTCACCAATCGCTTCGTGCAGGCGATTCCACACGGTAAGTTGTCCGTCTTCCGCAAACAGCATCGCGAAGCCGACGTCTTCTTGATCGACGACGTGGATTTTTTCGCCAAGAAGGCCGCCACCCAGGAAGAGTTTTCGCACACGCTGGACGCATTGTTGGCGGCGGACTGCCTGGTCGTGGCCACCTGCGACGCCCATCCGCGCCTGGCCGACGAATTGTCGCCGGAGCTGATCGATCGGCTGCTAGGCGGCACGATTTGGGGCTTGGGCTTGCCGGACCAGGCAACGCGGCGCGCGGTGCTGGCGGCGAAAACCGCGCAGGCCCAGCGTCCCCCGCTGCCCGAGGACGTGCTCGATTTTGTCGCCGAGCACGTGCGCGGCAACATTCGCGAGTTGGAAGGCGCACTCAACAGTCTGTGGCATTGGGCAAAAGTAGAACAGCAGCCGATCAGCCACGCGCTCGCGCAGGCGGCGCTCGCCGACGTGCTCCGGCATTCCGTGCGGGTCGTGCAATTGGACGACGTGGACAAAGCCGTGTGCCGGTCGCTGGGGCTGGACGCGGGCGCGCTGCAATCGAAGCTGCGTCACTGGCATATCAGCCATCCGCGCATGTTGGCGGTCTACTTGGCGCGCAAGCACACCAGCGCTTCGTACACGGAAATCGGCTTGCGCTTCGGCGGCCGCAATCACAGCACCGCCGTCGCTGCCGAGAAGAAAGTGCGCGCCTGGCTGCAAAAGAACGAATCGCTGCAGCTGGGACACCGGCCGCTGCCGGTGCGCGATGTCATCGAACGCATTGAGAGAGAGCTGTTGCGCTGAAACTCGAAATCCGAAAAAAGCTCGAAATCCGAAAATCGAAACCCGATACAAATTCAAAACTCAAAGAAGAAAGCACAAAGGGCCAAAATCGAAAGCCAATACCACAAATTGCGCGAACGTTGCTTGGGTATTTGAATTTGATATTTGTTTCGGATTTCGAGATTCGGATTTCGGATTTGATTTGTTACTGCCGGTCCATTTCGTCCAGCAGTCGCTGATAAAGCTCGTGGGCGTTATCCGGCGTGATGTCGTCGGCGGTGACGGGCCGGCCGATTGGCGCGGGCGTCTTGACGAGCTGCGCTTCCGCTTCCTCACGGCGGTCGCCCTCGAAACTCAGGCAGCCCGCGGCGAAGAGTACGCTGAGCAATCCAACATACGCCCGTATCTTCATGGCTGATCCTCCATGGCGGCGGCCCGCTGCATTTGAAGTTGCCGCGCTGCCGATGTCCGGCCGGTCAGTTTCTCCACAGCGGATTGACTGCCGAGCTTGCTTTCGAGCAGCTGTTCGTCGGCAGTTAGCGACGTCGCGACGCCGCTCTGTGCTCGGTACACTTCCCACGCACGCTTTTCCAGAACCTCGGCCTTGGTCAACAAATCCGTGTCGTTAGTTTGCAGGGCCACTTCGCGGAGTTTGTCACATGCTTCCTGGCGGCGCAACCATTCCTGCTCGGCACGCAGTCGCGTCGCCTGTGGATGGACCTTGGCCGGCGCAGGAGCTTCGACCGTCGCCGGGGGCGGGGATTTTGGCTCGGGCGCATTCTTGCCCAGGTTCCAGGGCAGCATGGGCGTAAACCAGTTGCCTGCGGACTTGGCCGTGCCGTCCTCTGCTTGCGCCAGCGTCGCAACCCCAACACCCAACGCCAGCGCGCAAATCCAGCGGCTGCGCATTTTGTCCCCCTTACGTCAAATCCTTCCGTGGAAGGTGCGGGTTATGCCAAAAGACTTTATCCGTGTCCAGCCGATTTGACTTCAGCGAACTTCTTTGACTTCGCCTTGCCCATTTCTTACTCTGGGAGCAGGTTGCGCCTCGTTCCCAAATTCCGTTTGGGACCGAGTGCGTGGGAGCGAGTACGCCAAGGAGTTTGCCATGTGTCGGTTCTTGTTGTCTTTGGCTGCTGTCCTTCCTCTACCTGTCGCCGCGCTGGCCCAGGAAGACGCGGGCGTCAAGCAGACCATTGCTTTCGTACAAAAACTGCAAACCAACACCGGCGGGTTCTTGTCGATGGCCCCGCAACCCAATATCCGTCTCGCGCCCAACCTCAGGTCCACTTCCTCCGCAGTTCGCGCCTTGCACTACCTCGGCGGCAAAGTTCCCGACCACGACGCGTGCGTGAAGTTCGTCGACAACTGTTTCGATCCCGCCAGCGGCGGCTTTTCCGATTTCGCCAAGGGCAAGCCCGACGTATTCTCCACCGCCGTCGGCATCATGGCCGTCACCGAGTTGAAAATGCCCATCGACAAGTACCACACGGCGGCGATCAAGTATCTGAGCGACAACGCCAAGTCCTTCGAAGAAATCCGCATCGCCGCGGCTGGATTGGAGCGCTTGAAAGCGCAATCTCCCAAGAGCAAGGATTGGCTCAAGGAAGTCACCAAGCTGCAAAACAAGGACGGAACGTTTGGCAAAGACGCGGGGCTGGCGCGCGACACCGGCGGCGCGGTGGTCACGCTCTTGCGCTTGGGCGGCGACCTGTCCAAGCGCGACGACATCCTGCGCGTGCTCAAGGAAGGCCAGCGCCCAAGCGGCGGCTACGGCAAGGGCGACAATGAACTGGGCGCCGATTTGGAAACCACCTATCGGGTCATGCGCTGCTTTGTCATGCTCAAGGCGCGACCCGAACGCGAGGAAGGCATGCGCACCTATGTCGCCAAATGCCGCAATGAGGACGGCGGCTACTCCTTAACTCCCGGCGCGACCTCCACCGTAAGCGGCACTTATTTCGCCGCCATCGTCCTGCATTGGTTGAACCAGAAGTGACCCGGCCATAAAACAACCTCATTCTTTAGCTATTTGGCCGGTTTTCCCGAAACGGCTTTGCCGATTGTGCCGGGTGCATTCCCACCGCCCACGGCAATCGGCCAACACAATGTTCAGCGAGCCGTAAAACCAGGTCGATCACAACTAAAGTACGCAGGATGCGCAGGGACAAATCTTCTCCGGCGAGGGAGCGCGCCGATACCGGCTCGACCGGAGAGCCCCGGACAAACTGTAGTCGGGCCAGTTTGACCAAATTGGCAAAACTGGGAAAGTCGAGCCGGAACCACCAAAGGATTTGCACCGAGGATTTGACCATGACTACGAGCGCGCGTATCGGCACGAAGATTCTGCGCAACGGGCTGCTTACATTCGCTGTTCTCTGGACGGCGGGTTCAGCTTGGGCGCAAGTGAAATCGCCCGCCGCGAAGTTAACACTGCCCGAGCTTATCAACTTGGGATTGGAAAAGCAGCCGGCGTTGGCCGCCGCCCGAGCCAGCCTGGCCGGGGCCCATAGCGGTCAGGCCGGCGTCAGCAACATGCCCTTGTTCGCCCGGCTGTTCGCCCCCGATTTGCCTGTTCGCCGCCAACAAGCGCATTTGGGCGTGACCATCGCCGCCGCCGCGCTGGAGCAGGCGGAATGGGAAACCCGCTATGCGGTGGTAAGGAACTACTACTCCATTCAGTTCGCCCGCATGCAGCTCAAGGTTATCGAAAGCGCACGCGGCAAGCTGGAACGGGCCAGAACCCGTGCGGAAGAGCTGTTGAAGAAAGGTGTTCTGGAGTTCAAGATCACGCGCATTGACGTAGACATGATGAGCGTCGCCATTGAGCTAGTCAAAGCTAAGGAGGCGGAAGCGCGAACTGGAATCCTAAAAGCTACCGCCGCACTGCGCGAAGCGCTCGGAGTGGGCTTGGATTATCCGCTGGATGTGGTAGAAGCCCCCCTGCCTGAACGGATCAAGGGCCCGAACAAGGAGGACTTGATCGCGCAGGCACTGGCCAACCGCGGCGAGATGACTCAGGTCAGCACCGCTCAACAAGTCACCCAACTGGAAATCGCCGCCCAGAGCCGCATGCTGTTTACGCCCCAGGGACGAACCTTCGCCGCGGCTTCGGACATTCACGTGCAACCGATTCCTCAAGGAGTGGCCAACGGCGAATATCGCCCCGGCGCCCTCGGTCTCGAAATGCCGTCCAATCTCGTGGGCCGCCGACCGTATCGCGTGCAGCGTGCCAGCAACCTGAACGACCGGGCCTTGGCCGTCGTGGACAAGACCCACAACCTGATCACGCTGGAGGTGGAAGCCACTTATCTCAAATGGCTGGAAGCGGACGAGAAAGTGACCAACCTCAAGAAAGTGCCTGAGATGGCCCGGCAGATCGCCAAGGATGTAGACAAGCGCTTCAACGAGGGCCATGTATCCGGCGAGGAACTCATGCGGGCGCGCACGCTCGAGGATCAGGTGCAGGCGACATACAACGAGGCGCTGTACCAGCACGCCCTGGCCTTGGCCGCCCTTGAACGCGTCACGGCGGGCGGATTCCGGATCACGGCCATTAAGGAATAGCCAGCCTGCGGAACGGCTCCTTCATTAGTAGGACAGATTTTCAATCTGTCCGTCCTGCGGACAGGTTGGAACCCTGTCCTACTGAAGAGGCGAAGGAGCCAAACGAACCCCGGGCGACGGCGGCGTGGGATTTTGAGGAGGCCCCAGGCCGTCGCCGCTCTTCTCCAACCCCAGGAACAGTGAGGAGTGCATGACCCACAAACTGGTCTGCGCGGCCCTAGCGCTCGCGACGCTTGGGCTGGCATCTCTTTCGGCGGACGCGCCTGTCGCGCCCGAGCCTGTCAAAACCGATCCTGTCCGCATTGGCCTTGTCGATAGCCTATTTACCGACGTCCATCCACAACTTGTCCAGATCGCCTCCAGGCCGTTCGTTTCCGTCATGCGCAAGCTGACGGGCATGGAAGGCCAGTTGCTCGCCGGCGGCAATCCTTATGACATCGGTAAGAAACTCAACGATAAGCAAATGGACCTGGCCGTCTTCCACGGGGTTGAGTTTGGCTGGGCCCAGCAAAAGTATCCCGAGCTGCGCCCGCTCATGATCGCCATCAGCTATCACCGCAATCATCGGGCCCACTTGGTGGTCAACGCGAACTCCCAAGCCAAGTGCTTGAAGGAATTTCGCGGCAAAGACCTGTGCGTGCCGCTCAAGACCAAGGACCACTGCCGGCTGTTTCTGGAACGCAGTTGCCTGGAATGCGGCCAATGCGATTCCAAGGCCTTTTTTGCCAAGATCGTGCCCGGTAAGAACTCGGAGGCGTCGCTGGACGATCTGGCGATGGATAGGATCCCCGCGGTCCTGACCGATACGATCGCGCTGGAGACTTACGAGCGGCTCAAGCCCGGCGCTCGTGCTCGCCTTAGAGTGCTCAAAGAGTCGGAAGTGTTTCCGCCGGGCGTTATCGCCTATCGCCAGGGGGCGATGGACGAAGCGCGGTTGCGGCGCTTTCGCGAGGGGATGATGAGGGCGAACCAGGACGAAGAGAGCCGCGAGGTGATGGGACTGTGGCGGCTGACCTCGTTCGAGCCCGTGCCGGACGACTTCGCTCAGTCGGTTGCGGACATCATCAAAGCCTACCCGCCGCCCGATGCCTGCGAAAAAGTTTCCCAGAGGTAGCCGCTCGTTTGCGTTTCGCGCTCAAGTCATCTCTTCCCAGGGACGGAGTGAGCGCGAAACGTAAACAGCCCCATGCTTGATCACTTCGCCGATTTCACCTCAACGACCCGGAATTGCAGTTTGCCCAGAGTCTCGAGCAGATTCCGCGCCGCTCTGTACTCGCTGCCGAAGGACAGATGCGCGGCGTCGATCTCGGTTTGCCGCATGCTGGCGTCCACGGGCACCCAGACGCCGTCCAGAACCACTTCGTTCCAGGCATGGCCGCCGAACGCTTTCTGATCGTCGCCGACATAGAGCAGGCCGGACACCTCGCGCGCCGGCACGCCGCTGGCACGGCACAGGTTCGCCGTCAACAGCGCGTACGATTTGCAATCGCCGCGCTTTTTCTCCATCAAATCGTGGATGTTCGGCAGGTTGGCGCTCAAGCTCGGCGTCACAAAGTCGTGCACGAATTCGATGATCCTCTTCACCTTCTCCTCCGGAGTCTTGGCGTCGCCCACCGCTTTCTGCGCCAATTCCTTCACTTTGGGATGGCTGATGCAATACGCCGCGGTCTCGGTCAAGGCTTCATCAATCTCTTTCTGTGTGGGCTTCGATTCCTTGCCATGCTTTTTGCCAAGCTTGATGATGCGGCCGCCGGGCTTGGCTGCCACGCTCTGCCGCGGCCCGTCTTCGAAAACGTCGCCTTCTTTGCCGTCGATCTCGAGGATCAACTCTCTCACTTTGCCGGTCTGGCCGAGCGCCCGGTCCACCTTGGCCATGCCCAAGACAAACAGGTCCTGGCTATATTCGGTGTTCTTGGCCTGCTCCTCCGATTCCATGCGCAGCTCGAAGATGCCCGCAAACTGGCCGGATAGGAGCCGGCCCTGGTCGTCGTGCCGCGACTGGATGCGCAGCTTCTCCTTGCTGCTTTCGGTTTCGACCTCGAAGTAGCGAATCTCGACGCCGCCGACCAGGCTGGTTTTACTGGACAAGATCTTGCTCGTTTGCGTCTGCGTCTTGAGATCCTGCATGTCGAAATCGGCGTATTCGATCTTGGCGCCGGGTTTGGCGCCCTGGCGAATCCACATCTCCGATGCCATCGCGTCGGCCAGGTTGTAATCCGCCGGGGCAATTTGCTTCTTCGTGATCTCCTTGCCGACGCTATGCGTGACCGCGAAGCCTTTGTCGTTGCGCACCAGCGCCGTTTTTTGTGCGACTGGTCCCGATTTCTGTTCGAACGTGCCGGAAACGAGAGCGTGCGGGGCGCTGTTCTCGAAGCGTAAGTCCTGGGTGATGAGCATCTCCGCTTTCTGGCCAAAGGAGAACAGCTTCATCGACAGCACGAAGGATTCGCTGATTTCCTCGCCGACCCGTGCCCGAGTAGTGCGGAAATAGCCGATCTTTTTGCCTTTGAGATAAAGGCCGTACCAGTCCGTGCGGAGCGTGGAATCAATGGCCTTGGCGTCGATCTTGGGCCGATACAACTCTTGGGCGTGGCCGGGCGCGGCGGTAAAAGCCAGAAAAGCGAGGGACAAGATCGAAGGAACCAGGAGGCGCAGCGGCATGGACAACTCCTTGTGTGCTCGTTCTCCCCTCGCCCTCAGGGAGAGGGGTCGGGGGTGAGGAGCGCGATGGAAAACGGCGCAGGCAAGGAGTAATATACCACTTTTTCCGGCTTTACAGGCGATGCCTGGAGCAATAAAAAACCGGTTTCATTTCCCAGGGGGCAATGAGTTGCAGTGCGGCGGGGAAGCGTTACAATGTTCCTTCAATGTCGGCTCCGAACCCGGCGTCCCGCGCGCGCCGGCCGCGTGGAGCAAGCCAGGCGCGCTTGCTCCTGGGAGAACACGTGTCCCGGCTGCTCGTGGTGGTGAAGCACGCACACGCGCTCGCTCAACCAAACGTACAAGCGGGGACATATGTACTACCGGAAGAGGGCGCTGAAAGGGCGGTCGATGGAAAAGTACCTGTGCTGGAGCGCCATGGGCATCTCCGGCCTCTTACTTGTCGTATTCATTCTCGATTTCGTGATCGGCATCCCGTTCGGAGGGCTCAGCCCCTTCGTCAGCATCGTCGCCAGCCTCGCCTGCGCGCTGGTTTTCTTTCTCGGCTGGGACGCTTACCAAGACGTGCGCTAATCCCCAATCGTTCCAAGCTCAACATTCACAGTTCAACGTTCGACGTTTGTCTTTAACCTTGAACTTTGAACATTGAACTCTGAACGCTAAACGTCGAGCGTTACTCGTCGCGATAAATCACGCGCCGCGACAACGACTCCAGAATGGACTTGAAAGACGAATCGGG
>JAKEFD010000186.1 GCA_022616245.1 Gemmataceae bacterium | reverse complement strand
TTCACCTCGGCGATGGCGAACGAGCGCCAGCGGTCTTCGGCGGAATCCGATGGCTTACGCCGTTCGGCTTGCCCATTGGGTTCTTTGCCATAGCATTTTTCGAACTCGGCGAAGTGGGCCGGGGTCAGCGGCCGGTCCTTCTTGGTGATGCCGGGGACGTTGGTGCGGGCGTCGTAAATCCACACGGTTTCGGTCGGCTGCCCTTTTGTGAAAAACACCACGTTCGCCTTCACGCCCTGGCTGTACGGCGTGAAGGTGCCGCGCGGCAAACGCAGGACGGTGTGCAGGTCGCAGTCTTCGGTCACGATCTTGAAAACTTCGCCGGCCTGGTCGGCGAACAGGCAGTTGTCCGGCAGCACAACCGCGCCCCGGCCGCCGGGCTTGAGGATCGTGAGGACGTGCTGCAAGAAGTTGAGCTGCTTGTTTGAGGTCGCTACGGTGAAATCGTCGCGGTCGGGGGCCTGGTTGGCGCCCCTGGTGCCAAAGGGCGGATTGGTGAGCACCACGTCGAAGCGCCGGGCCGACGCCGGCTCGTAGATGGCGTCGCCGAGCGCGATTTCCGGCTCCAGGCCGTGCAGGACGAGGTTCATGAGGGCGAGCCGGCGCGGCCGCGGCACCAGGTCTTGGCCAAAGTAGGTGCCGCGCTTGATTCTCTTGGCCAGGTCGCGGTCGAGCGCCCCGCCCTTGGTCTGGCCGATCAGCCATTCGTAAGCGGCGACGAGAAACCCGCCGGTGCCGCAGGCCGGATCGCAGATGGCGAAATCGCGGCGCGGGCGCGGATCGGGTCGCACGCAGCGGACGATGGATTCGATGAGCACGCGCGGCGTGAAGTATTGGCCCGCCCCCTTCTTGCCTTCGCTGGCCGCCTTTTCGAGAAGCCCCTCAGCACATCGACGTAATGATCGATGGATTCCGTGCCGGTCTTGTCGCGTAGCGCCGGCCAATCGCACCCCTTGGGCCACGCCGCATCGCGCTCGTCGGCCATCTTGAGGAAGAGCAGATACGTGATCTGCTCGATGTAGTCGCCGTAATCGATGCCGTCATGATTCCATTTATCCGCAGATTTCACAGATTACGCAGATTCAAAACAAAAAACAGAGCAGCAGTAGAAAACGCGAGCAAGTACGGGCCAGTTTGGAACTCTTTCTTCTAATCTGTGGAATCGGCCAAATCTGCGGATGAATTCTCTGCGGATGGAGTCTTCGAGCGCACGAAGCGACGGTATTCCAATGAGCGGGCTCCGAAGTTGAGCAGCAAGCCGACTTCGAAACCAGTCGCTTTCAGGTAGTTGAGGACTTGAGCTTCTTCGATGGTGGTAAGCTTGGAGAGCGCCTTCAACTCAACAATCACCGCGTCATAGCAGATGAAATCGACTTTGTAAAACGTCTTGAGCGTATGACCCTTGTACACGATGGCTATCTCTGCTTCGCGCCGATACGGAATGCCGCGCAGGGTCAGTTCGATTTCGAGCGCTTCCTGGTAGACGGGTTCGAAAAAGCCGCAACCGAGCTGCTTGTGCACTTCCATCGCCGCGCCGATGATGGCAAAAGTACGTGGATCGCGTTTGTCCTCTACCATGGTTTACCCCCGAAATTGATCCGCAGTTGACACAGATGACGCAGATTCGAAACAAGGTAACGCGCGGCAAACGCGACACCAACGAAAAACTCTTTTGCTCTACGCCTTTCGAATTTGAAATCTGCGAAATCTGTGCAATCTGCGGATAAGTTTTCACGCTGCCATGGCCGCATTTAAGTCGCCGATCAACTCGGACAAACTGCCGGCAAACGCGCGATTCGCGCGTCCCCAGCCCCCTTCGCGCGCGAACACAGGCAACAAGTCGAAATCTTCCCTCTCAATCGACAAGTTTGCTGTCAAGTGTTCGCGAATCCGGCCGAGCCAGGTGTTTTGCTCGTCGGTGAATGTTTTCCCCGCTTGGCGCTTTCGGGTGGCCGGAAGAGGACTCTGATGGACGGTCCCACGATAGTCAGCTACAATGCGGAGACAGCGGAAAAACCGCGGTTTCCGTGGGGTTTCCGCTTTCCGGGAGTGTTTGCACCTCTGGTGGGGGCCCTGGTCTTCAAAACCAGTGGAGGGTTTGAACAAAGCTCTCAGTGGGTTCGATTCCCATACACTCCCGCTTTCCAACTCCCAGCCGCCCAAGGATCGCAGTCATGTCCCGCCGTGTCGCTGCGTTATTCGGTTGCTCAGTTTGGGCAGCTATCGTTGCGCTCTTAACAGCTGCGCCGGCAGGTGAACCGAAGATGCCCAAGCCCCTGCCGCAGACGCTGCGTGACGCGTGGCAGAAAGCCGGCTTCACTTCCGGCTGGATGGATCGGCGCATTCACTTCTTTCCCGATTCGAATGAGGGTCCAACGGGGGAGGTGCCATTTTTCCAGGTGAGGGAATGGAAAGCAGGCGAGGTCGCGAAGCTGACGCAACCGGAACGGCCGTTCGGTTTGGACCTGTCGTATGCCGAAGTGACGGACGCGGTCTTAGAGGAGATTGCCGGTCTCAAAAAGTTGCACTCACTTCAACTCGTTGGAGGGAAAGTGATCGTGACGGGGCTCAAGCATCTTGGCTCCTTGGAAAACTTGCAATCGTTGACGATTATTGGTGGGACACTGACCGATTTGGGGACTAAGCATCTCGCAGAACTCAAGACCTTGCGCGAGTTGGCTCTTATTGAAACGGAAGTGACTGAGACAAGTCTGGGCAGACTGAAGAACGTACAGACCTTGAGGCTTATCACACCGGTCAAAGAGGCCGGATTGAGGCAGTTGGCCGAACTGGAGAACTTCAAAGAACTGGCTGTCTGGATCGACAAAGCGACAGAAACGGAATTGAATCAACTGGCCCGGTTCAAGTATTTGCGAAAGCTTGACGTTTCCGCATGGATGACGGACGCAGGATTGACGCATTTGACCTTACTTAAGAACTTGCGCTCGCTGGGGCTCGCCAGCAGTAAAGTGACGGACGCGGGACTCAAACTATGGACCGATCTCCAAGACCTTGAGGAATTGGACCTGTCGTTCACGTGGATAACGGACGACGGCTTGAAGCACGTGGCGAAGCTCAAAAACCTTCGGCTGTTGGTGCTCGCAGAAAGAGCGGACTTCTCGGATGCAAGCGTCGCGGAACTAAAAAACGCCTTGCCGATGCTGAAGATTACGCGCGTTGCACGCCGACATGTCGAATAAACTTGCCGCTTTGAGCTTCAATCCACGTACACAAACTCATTCAAGCAAAACAAGACGTGGCAGAAATCTGTCAGCGCAGTTTCCCGGCCGGCAGCGCCCGGCGTCATCGCCGTCTGCTGCGCGAGAAACGCCAGCGCGTCCTGGGCTTCCTCGCGCGTCGGCAACCGCGTGAGCGCGATCCGATAGGCGGCTTCCACGGCTTTTTCGAGCGGCGTGTCTGCGCTGGGCGCTGCCCGGCGGGCCAGTCCGCGCGCGGCGGCACGCACTTGCGGGTTGTTTAAGAGGTGCAGGGCTTGCGGCGCGATCGTCGTCGTCGGCCGTTCCGCCATGCCGGAAAGCGCTTCGGGCGCGTCGAAGATCACCATCATCGGCACGAGCTTGCTGCGCTTGACGGTGAAGTAAATGCTGCGGCGTTTGCTCGCCGGGTCGAGCGTGCCGGGCCCATACATGGTTTTGTCCAACTCGCCGCCCACGGCAATCACGCAGTCGCGAATGATCTCGGCTTCGAGTCGCCGCGCCGGCTTGCGCCAAAAGAGCTTGTTGTCGCGGTCGATCTTCGCCTTGGCTTCATCCACCTGCGCGCTTTGCACATAGACGGCGCTCGTGAGGATCAACTTGTGGATCGGCTTCAGCCGCCAGCCGTTCTTGATGAGTTCTTGCGCCAAATAATCGAGTAGTTCGGGGTGCGTGGGCGGCTCGCCGCGCTTGCCGAAATCGCTGGGCGTGGCGACGATGCCGCGGCCCAAATGATGCTGCCACAGGCGATTGACGATGACCCGGGCGAGCAAATGGCCGGCGCCCTGGTCCACGTCAGTCAGCCATTCCGCCAGGGCGCGGCGCTGATAGCTGGTGCGCCAGTCCTTCGGGAATGGCCCTTTCCCTTGGGCGGCGGGGGCGGGGGGAGGCAACGCTCGCCAGCGCTTCTCGGCGTTCGGCGTCGGCATCAGCACTTGCAAGAAGCTTTGCGTGGCGACGCCTTCTTTATTGTCCGGATCGCCGCGCCGCAAGAAGTGCGTGTCGGGCAGCAAATCCTCGCCCTGCGTGTGCAAGCGGACCGCGGCCAGGCCTTCGGTCGCAATGAGCGCCTTGGCCAGGTTAGGTTTGGGCGCTTGCGCGAGATGTTGGAGGCGCTTGTGTTCCAAGTCGCGCCAGCCGGCGTCGACGGTTCTGTACCAGGTGAGCAATTGCGCCGCCTGCTCCGGCTTTCGCTCTGCCGCAGGCGTTTGCAAAGCGGCGCGAGCCTTTGCAAATATGCCCATTGCCAACAGGTCCGGCGTCTTGTCGCTGGACAGGGACAAACGCGGCCGGCCCAAGTTATGTCCGGCGTTGTTATTAAAGGTGAGCGTGAAAGTCAGGATCGAGCCGCCTTCGAAGCCGACAGGCCCATCCGTCTCGAACACGGCGGCGTGGTCTTTCCCAAACTGCGGATCGACCGCCCAGGCCGACTTTGAATCCTTGTCAATGGCGGCCGCGCTGGGCAGACCTTTTTGCTCGAAAGTGGCGCGCGGATTCTTCAGTTTGACCGCTATGGGTTTCACCAGCGCCTTGGCGTCGGCATTCACCGGCGCGATCGTCACTTGGAAGTCGGAGAGCGCGAAGTTGCCGTTCGCGGCCCGTCCCGGCCCGCCTTTAACCAAGTTCGGATCGGCCAGCGCTTCCAGACGGATCGAGGTGATGTTCTTCAACGACGTCGCTGCCACGATGGTGTAGGAGTCAAACTTTTCGTTCTTGCCCGTGGCCAAGATCGAACCGTCCGCCTGTGGCGTCAACGTCGCGCCTTCCTTAGACTTGGCGTCTTTAGTTTCCAGAATCTCCCACGCAATGAGCTTCAAGCCGTTGTCTTTTTCCCAAGCCGCGAGCCGGCCCGGAAGCTCGTTCTCCTCATACTCACGCAGCCGTTGCACGAACGGCGCGTGCGCCTGGTCAAACGCCGCCTTCGCCTTCCTGTAGCCTTCCGGATCGAGGTTCAGGTCGACCTCGCTGCGCACCGTCGAAGTGAAGGTCGACAGAAGCCGGTAGTAATCGCGTTGCGGAATCGGGTCGAACTTATGATCGTGGCAGCGGGCGCACCCAACGGTTAGGCCGAGAAACGCGGTGCTCAGCGTGGCCAGCTTGTCGTCCATTTCATCGTAGCGGTGTTTCTCGACCTCGTTCTTGGTGATCTGCGTGCTATGGACGCCGGCAGCGAGAAAACCAGTCGCCTTCAATGCCAGATTGTTGTCTGGGGCGTACTCATCGCCGGCGATTTGCCACTTAACGAATTGGTCATAAGGCAAATCGCGGTTCAGCGCCTCGATGACGAAATCGCGGTAGTGATAGGCGCTCGGCCGGTCGGTGTCGTGCTCGAAGCCGTGCGACTCCGCGAAGCGGGCCAGGTCGAGCCAATGCCGCGCCCAGCGTTCGCCGTAGTGCGAGCTGGCCAGGAGCCGGTCGATCAGTTTTTCGTAGGCATCGGGCGCGGTGTCGTTCAGGAAGGCGTCGGCTTCCTCGGGAGTCGGCGGCAGACCGATAAGGTCGAGATAGACGCGCCGCAGTAGTAGCTGGTTGGAGACGGGCGGGTTGGGCGCGACGCCGGCGGCTTCCAACTTCGACAAGACAAAGCGGTCGAGCGGCGTGCGGCACCAGGCGGCGTTTTTCACCTCGGGTGGCGTCGTCTTCATTAGCGGTTTGAAAGACCAGAAATCCTTGGCCGAGGCGGGCAGCACTCTATCGGTCCAGGAGATTTTCTTCGCCTTGCCGGCCACGAGCGCATCGTCATAGGGCGCGCCCAACTCAATCCAGTCGACGATGGCGGCCAGCGCGTCGGCCGGCAGCTTCTTCTGGTCGTAGGGCATGTGCGGCTCGCGCTGGTGGTGAATCAGCTTGACGAGCAGGCTGTCTTTGGCCTTGCCGGGAACGACTGCCGGCCCCGCCAGGCCGCCTTTCAAGAGGCCTTCGCGGTCGCTCAAGTCGAATTCGGATTCGATGGATTTGCCGCCGTGGCAGCGCAGACAGGATTTTTCGATGAGGCCGCGCACTTTCTTTTTGAAAAGGTCCGTGCCCTTGGCCATCTTGGCGGCGTGGTCGGCGCTGACTTCTTCCATTTTTTTCGTGAGCGGGTTTTGCGCCGGCGCGGGCCTAGGCCAGGCTAGCAATAACACGGCGGCAACAGCAAAGCCAAAGCGGGCCATAATGATTCCTTGGACTGCTATCAATTCAAGAGATACTACCAATTTAGATTAGTCGTCAACGTCGGCCAAGAGGATTCGCCGAGAATGTCCGCATGACGTCCGAGCCGCGACCGTGAGGGAGCGGGGCAGCGCGGAGTTCCCGCTTCCTTACGGGCGCGGCTCGGACGTATCGGGCGCGGATGGGACGTCATTGCGCGGCGCTGACTTGAGCCATTCCGCGATCCAGGTGTCCACGATCAGTTGTCCCACGTGGTAAAACAAGAGCGGCATGACCGCCAGCGGAAACGCCGACTCGTAATAGGTCTGGAAGAGAAACAGGGCTACTGGGAGCGTTTTCTGGCTGCACGAAAAGGCCACGCCGATGCGGCGCGGCCGATCAAAGCCCCACAGCCTGCTTGAGTACAGTCCAAAAAAGAGCGCGCTTAAGTGCAGCGTCATGGCCAGGACGATGCTGACGGCGATGTCCGCGCCGCCGATGCGCAGGCTGCCTTCGTGCAAGCGCACGCCGCTTTCCGCCGCCGTCTTCAGGATGATCGACAACACAAGAAACTGCGCCAGAATGCCGAGCAGCGATTGCCGCCGGTCTGCGAACAACGCTAGAGTCGGAACTGCCCGCGCCGCCTGCCCAAGCGCCACCGGCAACAAGAGCGTCAGGGCCAGGTCGAGCATCATCTGGCCGACATTGAACGCGATCGCGCTGCCGGTCGTAAAGTACAGCCAAAGCGAGGTGACCGCCCAGCTCAGGACGTTCGTTACCAGCGTAACCAGGAGGGCCGTTGCGTCGTTGCCCTTGGCCAAGCGCGTCCAGACGACGGCGGAGGCCAATGTGCACGGCACACTTGCGGACAACAAGAGGCCGATGCGGAAATCGGGCAAAGGCGCGAGCTCGCCCAACCCGATCGCGGCCACGGGAACAAAGCCATAGCTGATCGCCACCGCCCACAGCGCCGGCCACGGCGAAACGATCTCGCCCCACAGACTGCGGCTGGGCATCGTCCAAGCCATGAGGCCAAGGGCCGCGCCGATCACGAACATGGGCTTCAGATGGCGTGTCCACACTACAAACAGACCGGGAAACGCCAACGCCAGCCCGACGCCGCCGATCAAGACGACCAGGAACCAGCGCTTGGCGAGAAATGTCAACATGAATGGAATGATATAAACTGTACGAAGACGATGATCCTCCTTTTCAGGAAGCAATGGCATGCCAATTCTTCGACTGCCCGATGGCTCCGTGAAGCAAGTCCCCGCCGCGACCACCGCGCGCCAGGTCGCCGAGAGCATCGGCAAACGGCTGGCCCAAGCGGCGGTTGCGGCCAAAGTCGACGGCGCGATCGTCGACCTCGACCGCGAATTGCCCAACGGCGACGCCGAGCATTCCTTCCAAATCCTGACCGACAAGGACGCGGAAGCGCTCGACGTGCTCAGGCATAGCAGCGCCCACGTCATGGCCCGCGCCGTCATGCGCCTCTATCCCGGCGTGCAGCTCGCCTTCGGGCCGACCATCGACACCGGCTTTTACTACGACGTCGATGCGCCGACCCCGATCCGCGAGGAAGATTTTCCGCGCATCGAAGAGGAAATGCGCAAGATCGTGAAAGAGGCTGAGCCCTTCGAGCGCTTCGAGCGGCCGACCGCCGACGCCCGCCAGCTCTGCGCCGACCTGGGCCAGGTGCTCAAGGTCGAGCACATTGACGACGACCTCAGGCAATATCCGAGCCTCAGCTTTTATCGCCAGGGCGAGTTCATCGACCTGTGCCGCGGCCCGCACATCCCGCACGCCGGCAAGATTGGCGCCTTCAAGGTCATGTCCATCGCCGGCGCGTATTGGAAGAACGACGCCAATAAGCCGCAGCTTCAGCGCTTGTACGGCACGGCGTTCTTCTCGCAGAAAGACCTCGACGATTACTTGAAGAAACTGGAAGAAGCGAAGAAACGCGACCACCGCGTACTGGGCAAGCAGCTCAAGCTGTTCACGATCAGCCAATTGGTCGGCAGCGGCTTGATCTTGTGGATGCCCAAAGGCGCGATCGTGCGCGGCTTGCTCGAAACCTTCATCAAGGACGAGCTGGTCAAACGCGGCTACCAGCCCGTCTATACGCCGCACATTGGCAGGTTGGAGATGTATCGTACCAGCGGGCACTTCCCATACTATCGCGACGCGCAGTATCCGCCGGTCTACTTCCACCCGGCGGCGCTGGCGCTCGATCTGGCGTACTATCGCCTGAGTGCCGGGGCTCTGAGCGAGCAAAAAGAGCAGGAGTTTACTGATTACCTCAAGCTCGCGCAGTTTCATATTCCCGCCTATGAAGACGCCAAGTCGCAAGACGAGAAACTGGAAGCGATCCACCAGGGCGTCGTGCGTGTGCTGGCGGTATTTCAGAACGTGAAGATTCCGGCCTTCTTCCAGGCCAAGAGCCATGAGGAGCGGGCCAAGGCGCTGTGGGAATGGCTGTCGAACCAAGAGGGCTACTTGATCAAGCCGATGAACTGCCCGCACCACATCCAGATCTACAATGCCGAGCCGCGCAGCTATCGCGATTTGCCTGTGCGGCTGGCGGAATTCGGCACCGTTTACCGCTTCGAGCAGACCGGCGAGCTGAACGGCATGACCCGCGTCCGCGGCTTTACCCAGGACGACGCGCACCTGTTCATCACCCCCGAGCAGGTGCCCAGCGAGATGCAGGCCAACATCGACCTGGTGCTGTTCGTCCTGTCCAGCCTGGGCTTGACCGATTACCGCGTCCGCGTCGGCCTGCGCGATCCCAAGAGCGACAAGTACGTGGGCGAGGCGGCGGATTGGGACAGCGCCGAGAAAGCAATCCTAGATGTCGTCAAGTCCACGGGTATGAATTACAGCGCCGAGCCGGGCGAAGCGGCCTTCTATGGTCCGAAGATCGACTTCGTCGTCAAGGATTGCATCGGCAGGGAATGGCAGCTTGGCACCGTGCAGCTTGACTACAACCTGCCCAAGCGTTTTGACCTCGAATACACCGGGGCGGACAACAAATCGCATCGGCCGGTGATGATCCACCGCGCCCCGTTCGGCTCGATGGAGCGCTTCATGGGCATCCTGATCGAGCATTTCGCCGGCGC
>JAKEFD010000185.1 GCA_022616245.1 Gemmataceae bacterium | reverse complement strand
TATGCTGCCCGCGACCAAGAGGTCTTCGAGTTGCTCCAAGGATGGGCGACGCCTGGGAAATGCCGAGTTTTTCCGCGAATTCCCGCGAGAGGTGGAGGACTTCATGACGAGTCTCCTGCCTAAAGACTCTTGTGAAGGGCATCCTTACCTAGCATGGAAGGCATGAATCCTTCAGGCCGCGACAGCGCTCTACAGAAAGTTGATGGGCGAAACCTGATGTCAGGGTGATAGTTGGGAGGAGAAGTTAACAAGCTAGTAAATAAGATTCAAGAGAAAAATGTGAAAAACTAATAACTCAACGAAGTTTGGCAAATCCGTGGGACAACATTTCGGTCTGCCCCACCGAACTGACCATTACCCAACGACGCCAGGCCGCGCCCGGCAGAACTGCACCCGTCGGAAAAGGAATGTTCGCCCCACCTAATCTCATCGTTCTGCGCAGCACGGTTCAGTTGTTAGTAAGCGATAACAACCTGAAGGGTATACCTATGCACGAGTTGGCACTGACGAGTGTTTTGTCGATCTGCAAGCTGTTTTTTGGAAACACTTTATGACAATTCTCCCGTCAGTGCCACATCCCCTTAAAATGTGGCACGCACGAGCCGTTAGTGCCACTTGCCCAACACGTGGGATCCACTACAGGTTAGCGGACGCGAACCTGGAACGTGATGATGCCGCTTTCGCGCGGCTGCAGGGTGCCGGTGATTTCCCAGCGCAGGATTTGTGAGCCGGCGTCGTTGGGCTCCGTCGTAAAGATCGTCTCGCGGTCGGTCTTGGCGCTGCCGGGCACGTATTCGAACCGGCTGGTCAGGCTGTCGGAGACGACGACGTTGGTGATGGGCCGGCCGCCGGTGTTCGTGTACTTGAGTGTGAACGTCAGGATGTCGCCGACCAGGGCGGCCATCTTGTCCGGCCATTTGATGATGCACAGGGGGCCCTCGGCGGGCTCCATGAGCGGCGGGACCTTGAGGCCGTCGATGACGGCTGTGCCGCGGGCCGTGCCTTTGACATCGACGCCGTCCACCCGGCCCGTGACCACCAGCCCGGCCGTTTGCACGGAGGCGCTGGCTTTTTGCCGGCTGCTGGCCCCTTCGAGCTGTAGCCGTTGCGAATGTTCGAGGAAGCCTTGATCGGCGATATAGGTGGCCTGGGCTTTGGTCGAGCGTGTCGCGAGAGTGGTCCAGCGCATGATCTGATTCGAGATGCCGTATTCGCTGGCATAGACGACGAAGCGCGGGATGCACAGGCCGATGCGGTTGGAGCAGGCCAGTCGTTTGACGCCCTGGCTATCGATGTATTCGACAACGGTGTCGGAGGGGTCGAGGCCCTTGAGCCTGCCCTCACGATTGAAGCCGGCGGACAGGCCGACGTCGCCGCCGTCGTACACGGTCACGTATTCCGAGAACGGCACCGGGCCGAGCGTGGGATCGAGCAAGGGGTAGCAGGCCCACTGAATCCAGGGCGGCGCGGCGGGCGGGCCCAGCGTTTTTTCATTGGGCGAGAGGATGGTGCCGGGCACGTTGTGCTCCGCGATTTCCTCCGGCGTGAAGGTGCGGCCGCCCATGCGCATGACCAAAAGCGCCAGACCGCGCTCGCGCGATTCGTTGAAGATGTCGCGGCTGGCGGGCACGTTGATTTCGGGCGGCGCGTCCGGCTTGCTGGCTTCGGGCAAGGCGACGTCGGGCCGCTCAAGCACCAGCACGCGCTTGATCGTGATGTCGGCATTGACCTTGGCGAAGTCCTCGGCGGAGAGAGCGAGAGCGGCCGGGAAGTCGGCGGCACGCATGGTAGGTGACGTGAACAGGCTGCCGCGCGCTTCGAGCGTCGGATAGAAGATCTGGCCGCCAAACCCCGGTACGCCGGATATCGCAAGGCGATAGCTGTAGCCGGGCCTGAGGCCGAAAACACACGGCGCGGCAAAGGTCTGGGCGGGTGCGTTGCCGCTCAGCACGCTGACCTGCATGCCCTTGGGCCCGAGGAGTTTGACGTAGAGCAAAGGGGGCAGGGGAGCGGCCTGCGGAAACTGGGCCCGGGCTGCGGAGCCAAAAATACATACGATGCAAGCGGCGGTGAGGGCCAGTAGTGTTTTCACTTGGTGCTCCCGATCTCGGTCCGAGGCTCTGTCCCTGCGTGGAATTCTGTCATTTAGGCGGAGCCTCTAGGATTGCGTTCCCACGCGTGGCCTGGGAACGAGGAAGGCACAAAGGCAACACAAAAGAACTCATTTCTTTGTGTCAGCTTTGTGCCTTTGATGTTTGCGTTCGACCTTCTACTTCGTTTCCGGCGCGCTCGTCGGTAAGACGGGGGCGGCGGCCGGCGGCGCACTCACCGCACCGTCGCGCTGCGAACTGCTCGTAGGAGGCAACGGCGGCAGCGGCGGCAGATTCGAGTTCACGTCGCCTGGCGTCGGCGGAAAGGCCGGCGTCGGCGGCGCATCCTTCACGTCGAGCGGCAGCGCCGGCGGCACAACGGGACTCGTGGCCTTGGCGTCCGGCCTCTGGACATTAGCGCCCATCGGCGGCAGCGGCGGTATCTGCGATGCGCCGGGAAGCGACACGTCGCTCGGCGCGCCAGGCAGCGACACCGGCGGACCTTGCGTTCCGGGAATCGCCAACGGCACCTTGGGCGGCGTCGAAGTCAAGCCGTGCGGCACGGGCGGCGGCAGCGCGCCGGGCGCCATTGAACTGGGATGCGTGATCGGCGGATGCGTGTGCGGCGTGACCGGACCGTGCGGACCGAACGGGTTGAGCGTCTGGCCCGGCGTTCCGTAGAACGGCACTTGCACATTGGGACCCGCGCCCGGCGGCAGCAAGTGCGGCGGCGGCCCGCCCGGACCCGGAGCGTTCAAGGGCGGCGTATTCGGCGCTTCCTGATCGACGTTGCCCATGCGAATGACGACCAGAATGCTGCCGCGGCGCAGCGCTTCCTGAATCGGATCGGCGCCCGGTTCGAGCCGGGTGGACAGAATCTCGTCCGTGCCGGTGCCGGCCACGTCCTGGAATTGCGGATCGGGCAAGTAAATCACCTTCACGACATAGTTGCCTTCCGCGATTTGCTTGAAGTCCTCGTTGGTGAATTCCACCGGCACCGAGCTGTGTGCCAGGAACGCTTCGGTCTTGGGATTGCAGGAGACCACTTCCATGGTCGGGTACACTTCGAGACCAGGCCGGCCTTCGATATTGCTCAGCTTCAAGCGATAGATGGCGGCTTGTGGGAAGTTGTACCGGCCCGGCGCGTCGATTGGCACGGTGGAGAACACCGGATTGCCATCGGGCCCTTGCGTGAACCAAGAGACCTTCATGCCGCTGGGACGAACGAAGCGAATCTGCGTACGCTGGGCTTGAAAGCGCATTGCCGGGTTCACGGCAAACTGGGCGGGGACGACGCCGCCGGACATCGTGATACCAGGCGGCATATGTGCGTTGACTACGCCTCCCATGGGCATTTTGGAACTGATTGGCTGTAATCCAGGCGAAGGAGCTCCGGGGGACAGGGGTACGCCGGGAGGAGAGATCATTCCGCCGCGCGGGATGGCGGTCGGCGGCATGCCGGGCGCGACAGGGCTGCCCGGGCCCTGGAATTGCACGGCGCCGAGGGGCACGCTGTTCTGCATCATGTGCGCGGAGTGAGGGCTTCCGGGCACCATGTTATAGGGCGGCATCATGGCGACTTTCTGGCCATAGGGGCCTTCCACGCCGTGAACCGTGCGCGGCCCATGTTGTCTGCCCCAGCGCGGCGCAACGCCTCCCCATTGCGGCGCAACGCCGCCGCCCGTCTCCGGTCCGGGTCGAAACGTCACGCAGCCACTCAAAGCGGCAGCCAACACCCCAGCAACGGCAATCCGTTTCATGGAACGATCCCCCTTCGGCTTTTTCGCTAAGTCGCCTGCGGTTATACTCGGCCAACTTGGAGCGGAACTTTCGTCAAATTCGGAAAAGTTTCCCCATGTCCAAAAGATGCGTTGTCTTAGCCCCCGTCGCCGCCTGTTCGCTAGTGTTGTTGGCAGGCGCCTGGAGTTCGCCCGGTTCGCTGTCTTCGCCGCCGCCGCAGGAATCCTTCGTAGTGCAAGCTGTGCAACTTCCGCCGATGCTTGACGGGCTTAGCCCGCAACAATTACTGCTTCAGGCGTCCGAAGCGTTCGGCAGCGATCGGGTTCAGTGGTTGCACGCGCGCCTATGGCAAAGGTATTGCGACGAGCACGTTGACTTCGTAGCGGAAGGACGACTGCTCATAGGCCCGAAGAACTGCGCCCGGCTGGAATGGACGATTTGCACGGGCGGCGCCCAAAGCGAAATCATCGTCGTCTCCGACGGCTATGCATTGGCGCACGCTCTCATCGGACAGGTCGCAAGTCAATCGCTCACGGCTCTGGATGATCGGGAAATCGCGACAGTTTTGAGCGAAAAAGGTTGCGGCGGACCGCAGGGTTTGCTCGCCGACCTTAGTGCAAGGATGAATGATGTGGCAATGGACACCGGGCAATGGAACGGGCAAGAAGTCATTCGCCTGCAAGGAAATCTGAAAGAACCAGTGGGGCAGGGCTCCGGCCAAAGGGTCTGTCTTTTCCTGGACGCGCAAACGCTATGGCCGATTCGAGTCGAGCAATGGAGCGGTCGCGCCGAAGCGTCGATCCTGATTTGGCAGTTCGAGTTTCGCGAGCCGCGCCTCAATTCCGCTTTGTCGGATGCCGAGTGCATTCGCGAGTTTACATTCCCACAGTTGGATACAATAATGCTAAGTTCCAGCGGTTCCAAACTCCGATAGGTTGACACATGCCAAACGGCGACCGCGCGCTGGCCGTCTTCGTGGATTTCGAAAACCTGGCCTTGGGCTTTCAAAACCGCCGCGATAGATTCGACATCGACCGCGTGCTCGAACGGCTGGTTGAAAAAGGCAAAATCGTCGCCAAGAAGGCTTACGCAGATTGGAATCGCTTCAAGGAATACACCGGCCTCTTGCACGAGGCGGCCATCGAGCTGGTCGAGATCCCCAAGCGCGCGGTCACCGGCAAGAACTCCGCCGATATCCGGCTGTGCGTCGACGCCATGGACCTGGCTTATTCCAAGGACCACATCGACACTTTCGTCATCGTTTCGGGTGATTCCGATTTCTCGCCGCTTGTTTCCAAGCTCAAAGAGAACGGCAAACACGTCATCGGCTTGGGCATGCAGGAATCGACGTCCGCGCTCTTGCGCGACAATTGCGACGAGTTCATTTATTACGAAGACCTGGGCAAGACGCCCGTTCTGACGCCGCAGATCAACGCCCACTTGCCCGAAAACAAGCGCAAGGCATTCGAGCTGCTCTTGGAATCGCTGCTCGCGCTGCGGCGTGAAAACAAGGAAGTGCTGTGGTCGAGCATGGTCAAGGACACGATGAAACGCAAGAAGCCTTCGTTCAATGAGGCTTACCACGGCTATCGCACTTTCACGGAACTGCTTCTCGATGCGCAAAAGGAAGGGATCTTGGAATTGGAGATGGACAGCCGGAGCCGCACCTTTGTGGTGACGCGCTTCGGCACGGAGCTGAGTTCACCAGCCCCGCCGGTGCCGATAGTGAATCGCCCGCGCCGCCGCCGACGGCGGCGCGCTCCCTCGCGCAAGACGGTAGGCTCAAAAGAGTCGCAGCGGGACCGGCCGGACAACAACGATGACGTGCGCGAAGCGGAAAGCATGGGTGAGGACGAATCTTAGTTTGTAGGTGTGCTAGAACATCTCACTCCACGTCTTGTCGCACCGCATAAAATCCCGTCTCACGCTCTTGCAATCGCGACGATCCAGTCAGCACCCGGGCATCGCCGGTAAACAGGTAACCGTTGAAGAACTGCATCGTCCGCGGAAAGGTGATCATGAATTGAATCGTGTGGTTGGGGTTGCCGATCTTGCCGCTCACTTCGTACTTTTGTCCATCCTTGTCTGAAAAGTAATGGCCCGAGACTTCGCCTTCGCTCGAGACAATGAGCTTGATGGTGCCCGAGCGCCGGCCGTCGTCGTAGAGCTTGAAGGTGCCGTTGAAGTAGCGCGGCTCGAATTTATCGCCGACGACGAGCTTGGGCGACTTCTTCGGATTGGCGTCCGCAAAGTGCTTGGTGACGACATACAATTCCGCATTGCCGATTGGTTCCATAAAGACGTTGTCCTTCTGGGCGATCAGTCGCAGATCGCCGCCAAGCGCCTCGGGCACTAATTGACCGATGTCGAGGTTTAGGCGGAAATCGGGGAACAGTCGCAGGTTTTCGCCCTTTGCTTGGATGGTCCGTTCCTCGCCTTCGCGATACGTGACATAACGCTCAATAAGGACGATGGGCAGTGATTCGGTGTCGGAGATTTTTTGTCGGGCGGGTTGCACGAGCAGCTTGCAAAAGCGGCCCTCGTTTGTTTTGACGACAATTAGTGTGGCGGTGATGTTGGGCAGTACGCGCGAATGCTGCACCATGAGCTCCGGCGTGAGCTGCTTGATCTTTTCGGCGTTCTTCGAAGCCGGCGCCTTGGTCAGGATGTTGTTGTAATAGTGGTCGAATGAGTCGGCCTGTGCTGGAACTGCCGCCGACAGAAACGTGAGCACCGTGCCAAGTAACCCGCAACGACGCATTGGATTCCCCCAAAAAAGAGTTCCTTGAGGATATGCCAACTGCGTGTAATGTGCAACCGCGCGACGCCGCCCCACCTGAAAGCGATAACGAAAGTCAAAAGCGTGACAGCGGAAGAATAGGTTGCGCGCTTATGACAAAACAGAAACAGCCGACCAAGCGGTCGGCTGTTCTGGTCGAATCAGAGTTTGTTGGACTGATACGGCTCCGCAAAGCCGCTAGTCGCAGTGGTTACCAGTACCGAATCCGCCACCAGTCATGGCCCGACGCTTCACGGCCGTACCACCAGTAGCCGTCCTGCCAGGTCAGCGAGACTGAGCGCCAGCCGAGCGGGATTTTCGGGAATGGGTACATGGGGCCAATGAACGGCCAGGCTTCGTAGGGATACAGGTTCGGAGTGGCGACGCGCGAATAGTTGTTGTAAGGAGCGTAGGTGGGCCAAGCGTAGGGCGGCAACGGCGGGGGTTGCATGCCATGGTTGGGGCCCGGCATCACGGGCAAGATCGACACCGGATCTTGCGGCATCTTGCCCGGCATGGGCGCTTGGAAGCCGCGATCAAGGCCTGGATTCTGTTGCGCGAATCCAGGAATGGTGGCTTGGGTGGTTTGCACGCTGCCGTCGAGCGCCATCAACTGGTCACGCACGGAGCGGACGCCGTTCACTCCTTTGGCAATCTGAATGGCTTCCTGGCGCTGCGCGGCGTCGGTCACTTGACCGGTGAGCTCCGCGACGCCGCCGGCAAACGCAACGTCGATGCGATAGCCGCGCAGCCGGCCACTGTGCCGCAGCGCGTGCACGATGGCGTCGGCGGTCTGCTGATTGGGCGACACCTGCGCCTCTCTTGCAGCGCTCGTAGGCGCCGGCGCGCCTTCTTGAGCGAACGCCATCCCACCTGCCGCACTCATCCATATTCCCAACGCTGACGAGATCAATTTTCGCGCAAACACGGCACATCCTCCCAAAACTTGGCTTGTTGGCCCTTTCCATTCCATCGCCCGGTGCGGCGGCAAGCCCGCGTGTGCCTTGCGGTTTTCGACGATTTTCACGCTCGTGAGGCCGGCATTTTCGGCGTCACAAGCGCCCTTGGCAGTTTCGGCAAAGGCCGCACTGTCGGCACGGCCGTCAGAATCGGCCCAGCCGCGCCGGCGCGAACATGTCGTTGACGATTTTTGTCAAGAATGATTGGTGAAACATCCGATCGCCGGGGTGATTGACAGCCAAGAAGCCGGTCCCTATATTGCAACAATCCAGCGCGCCCGTAGCTCAACTGGATAGAGCGTCGGCCTACGGAGCCGAAGGTTGCAGGTTCGACTCCTGCCGGGCGTACTGTCAAAAATCACGCCGATCCTTGGACTTAGAGTACCGTCCGACGTTAGGAAGTGCGGCCAAACGACCCGATTTGCGCGGAGTTCTCCGCAGAAGGGAGTTGCCGCAAGCGTGCAGGTCATTGTGAAAACGGCCGTTCATCCGGTCTCTACACAGATCCCTTT